>MFKJ01000031.1 GCA_001779535.1 Candidatus Jorgensenbacteria bacterium RIFCSPHIGHO2_02_FULL_45_20 | reverse complement strand
CTGACTATGGGTCCCAATGGCGTATCCTCTATATCGTATCCTAACTTACGCAGGCGGTTTCTCAAGTCGTCGGCGTGCGTAAACTGTTTATTTCTTCTGTATAACTCGCGTTTTTGCGCCAAAAGTTCCATTTTTTTAGGTATTTTAGATATTTCAGGAGCTATTCCGAGCAGTCCGAGAGTGCGTCTCAAAAATTCAAGCGCTGAATCGGCGTCGTTTTTCGGCATTGAAAAAACAACGGGTGAAATTGCGGACATCGCCTGAAACAACACGCCGAGCGCCTCGGGCGTGTTAAAGTCGTCTTCAAGCG
This sequence comes from Candidatus Jorgensenbacteria bacterium RIFCSPHIGHO2_02_FULL_45_20, assembly GCA_001779535.1. Taxonomy (GTDB): domain Bacteria; phylum Patescibacteriota; class Minisyncoccia; order UBA6257; family GWB1-50-10; genus GWA2-45-9. The sequence continues at coordinate 23,627 of MFKJ01000031.1, read as the reverse complement.
CGGAAATAAATTCCTGTTCCGCTTTCTTCAGCGCCCTCCTTACTGTTTGATTTTGTCGCATTGTCGGATTAGTGGAATTATCGGCCGCGAACGCGAGCTTCCGCGCGAAATCGTTTATGCCCGCGAGCGTTTGTTTCGTCTGCTCTACGGAATTTTCCGAGAAGTCCACAGGAGAACGATAATGGTGTGAGGCAATAAGAAGCCGCAGAAGATTTTTCGGTTCGAAATTTTTATGTTTCCCAAAAAAATCGCGGACGGTTATAAAATTGCCCAAGCTCTTTGACATTTTCTCGCCGTTCACAAGCAGGAATCCGGTATGGAGCCAGAAACGCGCGAGAGGGGACTTGCCGGAAGCGGCTTCCTGTTGGGCTATCTCCGCTTCGTGATGAGGAAATTTCAAGTCAACCGCGCCGCCGTGAATGTCGTATTGCGGCCCGAAAAAACTTTCCGTTATCGCCGTGTCTTCAATATGCCAGCCCGGCCTGCCATAACCCAAAGCGGTTTTCCACGCGGGCTCGCCGTTTATAATCACGAACTTCTTCACGGTATTTTTCTGGACGCTCACGAATTTCCATAGGCAGAAATCTCCCTTATTTTTCTTACGTTCGCTCTCGTCAACGCGCGACACGGCGTCATTCGCGGCTTCCACGGTCCTCCGCGACAGTTTTCCATACTCTTTGAACTTGGAAATGTCGAAGTAGTAGCCATCGTTTTCTATTTTGTACGCGAACCCTTTCGCGAGGAGGGTCTGTATCTGTTCCGTTATCGCAAGAATAAATTCGCTTGCCCGCGCGAGTATATCCACCGAGTCAACTCCGAGCGCGCCCATATCGCGGACATATTCTTTCTCGTATTTTTTTGCCAGAGCAAGCGGAGAAATCCTGTTTTCCAGCGCGCGCTTTATTATTTTGTCATCAACGTCCGTAACGTTCTGAAGGTAAATTACGCCGTACCCGCGGGAGCGCAGGAACTTAACGATATTATCAAATGCTATGTAAGTGCGCGCGTGCCCAAGATGCGAAAAATCATAAGCGGTTATGCCGCACACGAACATACATAACGGCTTTCCGCCGCGAGGTTTATCAAGTTTTTCCTTTTTTCCGGTCAAAGAATTGAAAAGAAACATTATAGTTTATAAAGTTAAAAAGTTCGTAAAGTTTATAAAGTCAGGATAAATCGTTTAGTTTTTTTATAAATCCAGACAACATTTTTGATATCTCGGTTGATTGTTTTACTATAATACTTAATTTTTCCTCGTCTATATAATTCAATTTTTTAGCTATGTAAGCCATTGATCTCACTTCACCACAGGAGCCCTTTGCTATAAACAAAAAATTTTTTAATTCGCGATTTGTATTTCTTTCGAATCCCTCCGCTATATTATTTGAGGTAGAAATGACGGCTCTTTGAATTTGATCTTTAAATCCAAAATCTTTTGAATATAAAAATGTTTGATATATCAACTCCGCGAGCTTTATTGCTTTTTGCCATGCTACAATATCCTCGAATCTTTGTATTCTCACTTTTTACTTTATAAACTTTATGGACTTTATAAACTTTTCTACGGGCTCCAATTCAGAATTATATCGTTTATTTCGGGTGTTTCCGTTTGAAGAAGATCGCTCATCAAACGCGCTTTGTATCTTAAATAACGATACCCTACGAAATCCGACTTTTTTACGCATACCGGTATGTTCGGCTCGGCGCATCCAACCCCGCCGTAAAGAGACGAAGCGCACGAAGCTCCATAATAACTTGTCGCGTCGCCGGACGGGCCGATGTAGCTCCATAGACCGCTCGTGCTGTTTGAAGCGGCAATCTGAAAATCAACGCAGGTTGTGCCCGGCCTCTCGCCCTGCCATATTATGCTGTTCAAAATGGCGCCGGATGTCTTTTCCGTGTCGAATATGGATGATTCAAGATACCCGACGGAACTTGTCGCGCGCCAAGACGTTTTCGTCTTGAAGTTTGAGGAACCGCAACTTGAATTATTCGCGCAGTTAAAACTTATCCATCCGACTATATCGCTCCACGCGTACCCGGTGAAGTCGCCGTCGGAACCGATTTGCACTTTATAATTGGAAAGCGCGCACTGGTTCGAGCCGCTGTGGGAGGACTGGTCGCAGTTGAAACTTATCCACCCTATTGAGTCATTCCAAGTGTATCCGGAAAGCACGCCCGAGGCATCGCCATTCGGGCATGTGCCATCGGTATTATGCGGTCCGGGGCCGTTGCAAACTCCGTAATTGGAGCTCGCGCAAATATTGCCCGATGGACTTGTCGCGCAATCGAGTGAAACATACCCCGAGGAAGAAGTCGCGTAACCTTCAACGCGCGTTCCGCGCACAAGTACGGTTCCGGGGTCGTAGAAATCCCACCACCCGTTCACATCTTCCCACGCGAAGTGCTGTTCGGGGTCGGTATGTATATTCGTTTCCGCGTTCGCGGCATATAGAAATATAGCGGATAAGACACCGACAAAAATACCCGCGGCGGAAACGCACAGTATGGAAAAACGAACCTTGCTCATAAACATAATTATATCAGCCGCAATGTGTTTAGGCGACCCACTCTCTTTAGTACAACGCGAAAAGAAGGGAACTTTTGTTATAATATGAAAAACAGTGATGGAAAATGAAGGAACGAATTACTTAATTTTCAATTTGATCCGCCAGTCGGCGGATTCAATTTTTAATGAATCGATAACAAAATAAATACGAAAGCGGAAAAAAAATTGTATAATTCAAAATAATGGAATACGAAAGAGATATCGCATCAAAGAAAAAATTCAAAATCAGAAAAACAGCGCTTGCGGCAGGCGGTGTTATAATTCTCGGCGCTTCCGGAGTCGCGGCTATGCAAAGCGGCGGCTCACCGTCTTTTTTCGCGGATGTTTCAAAGGCATTTTCAAACACGTTTTTGAAACAAGAAAAATTGCTCGGAGAAATAGAACTCGCCGGCAATGGTGACGCGCGGGGCGTGGATGAACCGAGGCTTATAAAATGCGCTTTTGACGCTTTGGGAACGCCCGCGCGCAGCAGTGTTCTTATAAACGAGGTCGCGTGGATGGGCTCGGTAGGAGACGCAAAAAACGAGTGGATTGAGCTGAAAAACAGGTCCAAGGAAATAGCGGACGTTTCCTTTTGGAAATTACTCGACCGCGGAGGGGATATATCCGTAGTTTTGCCGAAAGGGACTGAAATTACGGCGGGAGGATTTTTGGCCATCGGGAAAAAAGCGGATGATGGTGAGAATATATCACTCGGGGGAAGTATAAAAAATTCCGATGAGCGCTTGCGGCTTTTCAATTCGGAATGCGTTTTGGAAGATGAGGCGGGCGGGGAAGCGTGGCCTGCCGGAGACAATAAGACGAAACAGACGATGGAACGTAACGTGAGCGGTTTCGGATGGCACACTTCAATAGTCGCGGGAGGGACGCCAAGGAAGGAAAATAGTGGCGGAGTAACGGTAAAGCCCGCAACTCAAAAACCCGCGGCAAAAACGGTTTTAGTTCCGGCGGCAAATAACACAAGTCCAAGCACTGAAAATAATAGCACAAACGCATTAGCAGAAACCGAGACGGTAAACGACGGAAGCGTGACTCTGACACCGATAAGTACGGCGGTGCGAATTCAGTCGGTGTGCGCGGGAACCGCAGACAACGCTTCATTTGAATTTATTAGAATGTATAATCCGAGCGATAAACAAATTTCGCTTTCGGGATGGTTTATGAAAAAGGTGAGTTCGACAGGCAACGAGTCGACGCTTGTTTCATCAACTTATTTTAACGATAAGGTTTTATCCGCGGGCGGGACTCTCTTCCTTGCGCGCAAAGAGGGATATTTTGGCGCAACCTCACCGGATATATGGTGGCCGAAATCGTACTCGCTTGCGGGAAAAAAGAATGGAGTGATTCTTTATGACGGCGCCAAGAACAAAGTCGGCGAAGTTTGGTGGGAAGAGAAACCGGCGGGAGACGGATGCGATTAAAAACGCGAAATGGCTCTCCGGAGAGAGCCATTTTGATGAACAATCAACTCACTCTTCACTCTTCAAGGTCAAGAGCGAGTTGGTCATGGTTACTCGTTGTCTCTGTGGTGTTTTTCATATCACCACCCAGAGACTTGATTCGTTCCAAAATTTCCATTGCAACGATTTCTATTTTGATCAAGTCAATCACTGACTTGATCTTTTGAAATCGATGCCACGCCAGGATTGGCATCCATGACAGTGGGACGGAAACAACAAGCGACGACCCGCCATAAATCGTGTGGATGTTGGCCAAAAATAAGGCCGATGTTGCGACTATGACCATCACCTGCATCCACATTCCCGCCTTTATGTCCTTCGTCAAGCAGAAGAACACAGAGAGAAAAAACGAAGCGATTGCCAAAAACCCCATGACAAGTGAGATAAACGAAAAGTTGTACATTTTTTATACCTCTCTTTCTATTTTAAAATCACCCTACATTAATTTATAAAACACATCCGATAGTATGTCAATTGGACTTTTGTGTATAATTATGTTATAATAAAAAGATAATTTTTCCCTACTCGCTTTTTTGATGCTTTATACTAATTATATGCTCGCCGTTCTCGACAACATCAGAAGCGTCCACAACGTCGGTTCGATCTTTAGAACGGCCGATGGGGCGGGTTTTGAAAAAATATACCTTTGTGGTGTAACACCGGCGCCCGTTGACCGCCTTGGACGCGTCCGCGCGGATTTCGCGAAAACCGCCCTCGGAGCGGAAAAAAGCATTGAATGGGAATATGTTTCATCTGCCGAGAAATGTTTAAGCCGCCTCAAAAAAGACGGGTGGAATATCGTAATCTTTGAACAATCTCGCAAGGCCGTTCCGTACTCTAAATTAAAGATACTGAAAACCGCGCGTAAGAAAACCGCGCTTGTTGTAGGGAGTGAAACGGAAGGAGTTTCAAAACGGCTATTCAAATACGCGGACAAGATGGTCGAAATCCCGATGCGCGGAACCAAAAAGTCGCTAAATGTTTCTGTCGCGTTCGGAATCGCGGCATATCGCCTTACGGAATGAAGAAAAAACTTTGGATTTTCGCGTTCGTCGCGCTCGCGCTTTTTCTCTCTGGATTTTTTTCGTTTTTTGAACAATCGCGCGCGCCATCGGATAAGGGGACAGACAACGCGGCTTACGGAACAGTGAAAATAAACGGAGTGAGTATAGGAGTCGAATTGGCGAATACATCCGAAAAACAAGAACAAGGCCTTTCTGGCAGAAACGCGCTTGGCGAGAATGAGGGAATGCTGTTTCTGTTCGGCAAAAAGGACTTTTACGGGTTTTGGATGAAAGATGTGCCGTTTCCCATAGATATAGTTTGGATTGACGGCGACAAAGTTATCGGCATTGAGCCGTCCGTAAGCCCTCAAGATGGGGATGATGTAAGTAATCTGAAAATATATTATCCTCCGGCGCCCGCGGACAAAGCGCTTGAGATAAACGCGGGCAAAGCGGAGGAGTGGGGAATAAGAGAAGAAACGGTTAGTAGAACAGGACAATAATTTTCAATTTACAATTTGAAATTTTCAATGAATACAGCCAAAAATGGATTCAAAATGAGATAAAACCGCAGAAAAAGACGGGTTTTGAATTTTGGAATTTAGATTCATCCGCATAAATCAGTATACTTAATACTTAGCGTTCTATACTGTATACTTATCTTATGAAAAAAATAGCAATCAACGGGTTTGGGAGAATAGGCAGATTGTTTTTCAGGGAGGTGTTTGATAAGGGCGAGTTTGAGATAGCCGCGATAAACGATATTGGTTCTCCGGAGAATTTCGCGTACCTTTTGCGGTACGACACGGTGTATGGGAAATACGGCAGAAATGTCAGCGCGGATGTTTCGGGGTACGGTAGCGCGCTTGTTGTGGACGGCAAGAGAATTCCGTTTTTAAGCGAAAAAGACCCGGCGAAATTGCCATGGGCTAAATTGGACATAGACGCGGTTCTTGAATCAACCGGCGCGTTCGAATCGTTTGAGAAAGCGGGCGCGCACTGCGAAGCGGGCGCGAAGCGGGTCGTAATATCGGCTCCGGCAAAAGACGCTGACGGCTCTGGCCAATACGGCGGCGGCAAGACGATTATTGTCGGCATAAACGAAGACGCCCTTGATGGAATCCGCGTAAGTTCCAACGGCTCGTGCACAACAAACGCCGTGGCGCCGGTCGTTAAAATTATTGAAGAGTCAATCGGCATAGAAAAAGCGATTTTGAATACCGTTCACGCCTATACCCCCACGCAGGCGATAGTGGATTCGCCTGTGAAGGGTAATGATTTCAGGCGCGGCAGGGCGGGCGCTCAAAACATCGTGCCGTCCACAACCGGAGCGGCGCTCGCGGTGTCGAGGGTTATAAAAGAAACAAAAGATAAATTTGACGGTATAGCGCTGCGCGTGCCCGTGCCTACGGGCTCGGTAGCCGACATCACTTTGATATCAAAACGGGACACAACCGTTGAAGAAATAAAAACTATTTTCAAAAAAGCCGCCGCCGAAAAAAAATGGAGCGGAATCGTGAAAGTTACGGAGGACCAGATTGTTTCCTCCGATGTTATCGGAGAGCCGTACGGAGCCGTGATAGACCTTTCGCTTATTAAGGTTGTCGGCGGCAATCTCGTAAAAATTCTTTCGTGGTACGACAACGAAATGGGATATGTGGCTACTCTCTTGAGGCACATAAAAGCGGCGGTTCAAAGTTTGAAATAAAAACAAATGTTGGGAAAACAGGCATCGCACAGCAAGAAATTTTCCGTTCTGAAAATAACGGCGTTTGCTATTTTCGCTTCCGCGTTCACTGCCGCTTCCGCGTTCTCGGTAAAGTTTTGGTTTGAAAACAAGGAGCTTAAAGCGTTAAAACCGCTTCAGCCGATTACGTATTACACCGTGTCGAGCGAGAAGTCGTTTTTGGACGGAAGCGACGTTGTGTCCGTAATCGACGAAGGCGCGTTTCAAACAGAGAAGAAAAAACTGATAGAAGCGAAATCGGATTTTATCGAAGCGGATTTGAAAACGATGAAAATGACGCTCTATGAAAAAGGCGAACCAAAAACGGATTATCCGATAAAAGCCAAAGGAAAGGAAGGGAGCTTTTGGGAAACGACTACGGGGGTTTATTCAGTCGGGGTAAAACTGGTTAATCACTTTTCTTCGATAGCCAGGGTTTGGATGCCTTACGGAATACAGTTTTACGGAAATTTTTTCATTCACGGGTGGCCGTATCATTCAGATGGAACGCCGATAGTAGGATCGTATTCGGGAGGATGCATCCGACTTTCAACGGATGACGCGAAAAAGGTATTTGAGTTTGCGAAAAACGGAATGCCGGTTCTTGTGTTCGAGGAAAAACCCAAGAAGGCGCTTTATGAAGCACTCCAGCTTTCGAGCGGCGGAATATCAAGTGCGCCGGACATAAGCGCGGGAGCGGCAGTGATTGCCGATTTGGACACTGGAGAAATACTTCTCGACAAAGAAGTGGATAGGGTGAATCCGGTGGGCGCGCTCACTAAAAGCATGACGGCGCTCACAGTAAGCGAAGTAGTGAATCTTGAACGCGTGATAACCGCGCAGGCAAGCATGCTCAACAAAGAAAAGAGCGATGGTTTGCTCAAAATATCCGAAATGTACAGAGGATTTGACTTGCTGTACCCGCTTCTTATGCAATCGTCAAACGATGCCGCATCCGTTCTTGGCGGTTTCTTGGGAGAAAAAGAAACAGTGAATCAGATGAATAAAAAGGCGCGGGCGCTCGGGATGAGCGGAACGAATTTTGTCGACACGACGGGTGAGAGCGAAGAAAATGTTTCGACTTTGCGCGACCTGTCCCGTTTGGCGAAATACATCCTCGACAAGAGGGGGTTTATATTCGGCGTGAGCATTGGAACGCAATATCCCGAAGACGGCACGGTCAAATTTTCTAACTTGCAAAATTACAATCCATTTGCCGGAGAAAAAAATATCACGGGCGTTATAGGAGGGCGGAGCGACGCCGTGGGATTCACTATTTTAACCGTGTGGAAAGAATCAAAAGAAGGCGGTCCCGTCCGCAATCTGCTTATAGGAGTGCTCGGCTCGAACGACGCGAACGGAGACATAATAGCTCTCCGCGACTGGTTCGAAGGCAATTTCGGAATGAAATGAAAAGGTTATATAATTTAGATATATGATAATTTACATAGGCGCCGACCACAGGGGATATAAACTGAAAGAGGCCGTTAAGGCGTTTTTACAGAACAGAGGGTATCAGATTTGGGATACGGGTAATTTCGTTTATGATGAGCATGACGACTATCCCGATTTCGCGCGGGCGCTTGCCGAAAAAGTCAGCAAGAACTACGAGAATTCCCGCGGAGTTCTGATTTGTGGAAGCGGCGCGGGCATAAGCGTGGCGGCGAATAAATTCAGAGGGATACGCGCGGCGATTTTAATGAACTCCGACCAGGCATTTGACGCGCGGAGCGACGACGACATAAACGTGCTTGTAATTCCCGCGGATTATGTAACGTCGGACACGGCGCGGAACATACTTATAACATGGCTTGAAACGCCGTTTTCGCGCGAAGAGCGGTTCAGGACGCGACTCGAAAAAATAAGCAAGATAGAGGAGGAATTTATAAAACCATTTGTATGATTGTAATTCCGTCTCTCGGGTGCCGCGATGAAAATTGCGTCCGTTCGAGGAAAAAAATTCTGGAATCATTCGACCCGAAATGGGTTCATATTGACGTAGCGGACGGCAAATTCGCGCCCGTTGTTTTGTGGGGTGTCGCGGAGGAATTCAGGGATATGTTTTTCGGCGAAAGCGATACTATGGTGAAAATGAATATGGAGGCGCATATAATGGCGGATAATCCCATGTTTCTCGTCGAAGAATGGATTGCGGCCGGCGCGGAGAGGATAACCGCGCATCTGGAAGCTGTCAGAACACTTGAAAATCTTCGGGAGTTGGAAACGGTTTGCGGCGCGCGAAACGTTGAGTTGGGAATTGCCGTTATGGCCGAAACGCCGAATGATATGATTGAAGAATTTTGCGACAATGTGAAATTTTGGTCGGTGCTCGCTGTTCGCCCCGGACTCCCTGGCGGCGAGTTCAAAAAAGAGGCGCTTGATAAGATAGTTTTCCTTCGCGAAAGGGCGCCGGAGAGCGTTATTGAAGTTGACGGCGGCATAAACGAGGAAACGGGAAAATCAGCTAAAGACGCAGGAGCGGATATTTTGGTGTCTTGCGCGTTTATTTTTAACAGCGTGAATCCGGAAGCCGCTTACAAGACGCTTCTTGATATCTGAAACCCGCGGGATTTTGTAGTAAAATAAAAACATAAGCACCTATGGCGAACATTCATGAAGACGGCTTGAAATATCTTGAGGAGTTTGCGACAAGAATCCGCGAGAAAGTGGTAGAGACGCTTCTTGAGGCCGGTTCGGGGCATTCAGCGGGCCCGCTCGGAATGGCGGATATGTTTTCGGCGCTTTATTTTCATATATTGAACCATAACCCGAAAAAGCCGAACTGGTCCGACAGGGACCGCTTAATCCTATCAAACGGGCATATCTGTCCGGTGCAATATGTAACTCTCGCGTACGCCGGATACTTTCCTGTTGAAGAACTAAAAACGCTCCGCAAAATCAATTCACGGCTTCAGGGACATCCGCACCGCGGTTCACTGCCGGGAGTCGAGACGACATCCGGTCCGCTGGGTTCGGGGCTGTCGCAGGCGCTCGGCGTCGCGCTCGCGGCGGAATTAGACAAGAAAAAATATTGGACGTACTGCATCGCGTCCGACGGCGAACATCAGGAAGGAAATTTTTGGGAAGCCGTAATGTTCGCGGGGAAGCATAAGTTTTTGAATATTATCCTTATTGTGGACAGGAACAACATTCAGATAAGCGGGTACACGGAAAAAGTGATGCCGCTTGAGCCGCTCCGCGCGAAATACGAGGCGTTCAACTGGCACGTGCTCGAAATTGACGGGCATAACATCGAGGACTTTATTGACGCGGTTTCGGAGGCAAAAGCGATTTATGAAAAACCGACCGTGATTATCGCGCACACAATTCCAGGAAAGGGCGTAAGCTTTATGGAACGTGATTATTTGTGGCATGGTAAACCACCGGACAAAGATGAAGCAAATGCCGCGCTAAAAGAACTTAGAACACTCGGGGATAAAATTCAAAGCGAATACTAAAGTATGAGATGAATAATAAAACCCTAAACCCTAATATCTAAATCCTAAACAATTACCGAATATCGAATATCAAAACTCAAAACAAAGCAGAGAATAATTTTCAATTTACAATTTGAAATTTTTAATGAATACAGTCCAAAACGAACTCAAAAGGAGAAAAAACAACAGAAAAGACGGGTTTTGAATTTTGGGTTTTGATATTGTTTAGAGTTTAGGATTTAGAGTTTTGAATAAATCAGCGTTTATGTTAAACGAAAAATTAAGAATAAATAAAAAAATACTCGAGAACGACTTTGAAAAAAAGCCGATTCGGGATGGTTTTGGAGAAGGTCTTGTCGCGGCAGGAGAGGAGAATAAAAACGTTGTCGCGTTGTGCGCGGACCTTATGGAATCAACGCGCACGGAAGCATTCGCCAAAAAATTTCCCGAAAGGTTTTTTGAGGTCGGCGTTGCCGAACAGAATATGGCGACAATCGCCGCGGGCCTGGGCATTTCCGGAAAAATCCCGTTTATTTCTTCATACGCGATTTTTTCCCCGGGAAGAAATTACGAACAGATAAGAACAACCATCTGCTATAACGACTCGAACGTGAAAATTGTCGGAGCGCACGCGGGAATTTCAGTGGGCCCGGACGGCGCGACTCACCAGGCGACCGAAGATATCGCGGTTATGCGCGCACTGCCGAATATGAAAGTCGTTGTTCCGTGCGACGCGCTTGAGGCGAAAAAAGCCACAATCGCCGCGGCTAAAGTGTGGGGTCCCGTTTATATCCGGCTCGGAAGAGCCAAAAGCGCGGTGGTAACAACCGAGGAAACACCCTTCAGATTCGGGAAAGCGGAACTTTTGTGGCATCCGACGCATGGAAGACAAATAACAAAACCGGACGTGTTGATTGTCGGATGTGGCACGCTTATTCATAATTCCATTTTAGCCGCGAAAGAACTTGAGAGTGATAAGATAAACGTTTCAGTTTTGAATGTTCACACGATAAAGCCGCTTGATGAACACGCGATTTTGAATCACGCGGGGCGCGCGGTAGCGGTGGTAGTCGTTGAAGAGCATCAAATTGCGGGAGGACTCGGCGGCGCGGTCGCGGAGCTTTTAGCTCGGGCACTGCCAATGCCTATGGAATTTATCGGAATTAGAGACACCTTCGGCGAATCGGGACAACCAAGAGAATTAATTGAAAAATACGGAATGGGAGTAGGTGATATAAAAGAAGCGGTGAGGAAAGCGATGAAGAGGAAGGGAATAGTGTAAAGTCCATAAAGTTTGTAAAGTAGAAAGTATTGCACACAAGATAAAATCCTAAACCTCAATATCTAAATCCTAAATCCTAATATCTAAATCCTAAACAAATCCAAATGTTCAAAATCCAAAATCCAAAACCCACACTGAAGATACGGTGTAGCAGGCAAAATGTTTTATATTTTGAATTTTGAGATTAGGTATTGTTTAGAGTTTAGAGATTAGAATTTAGAGCTTCGGAATAAATCCGCGTCAAAGAAATGCGTAACTATTCAAAAGTAGGGAATAGAAACGAGAAGCCGGCATATAGAACGCCGGCGGCGTTTCGGATGAAAAAATACGCGCGTAATCTTAAAAAAGGCAAGATAAAATGAACCCAAAAAATAAATTAAGGATTTTTGCGTGGAACGTACACGGAACTTTTATGAGCACCCTTGTAAAAACGGGGCATGATTTTTATATTCCGATAAAACGCGGAAGGCCGTATAACTACGATGGGAAAACGCGTGGGTATAGGTGGCCGCGTACGGCGCGTCAGATTTCAGTTCCTGAAATAAGAAAAAATAAATATGACTTGATTATTTTTCAAACTCCGCAACAGGTTTTTGAAGAACAATATAAGGTATTGTCCGCTGAACAAAGAAAGTTGCCCAAAATCTACATCGTGCATTCTCCGTTCAAAAAAGACCCGAGGAGACGCAGAGACAGGAAAGAACTGGTGCGCCACATAGTGCTTGATATGATTCCGCAAATTGACGCGTTTGTCCATATCACCCGCTATAATCTGAAACAATGGACGACTTTTTTTCCGGAGACGAAAAAGAAAAGCGTCGTTATTTATCACGGAATCGAAATTCCAAAAAATATAAGATGGACGGGGATGGATGCCCGGGCGGTGAATGTGACGAATTTTCTTCCGGGTCGTCCGGAATGCGGAAACGCGTTGTGGTTTTCGATGAGTAAAAAAATTCCGATGGAGTTATACGGGATGGAATCGGAAAAGTACGGAGGGACAGGTCCGGTTCAAAATCGTCTTTTAAGAAAAAAACTTGCGCGGTACAGGGTTTATTTCAATCCAACCGTCGCGTCGTCTGTTCCGATGGCGATGCTTGAAGCGATGAGTGTCGGGCTTCCGGTGGTAAGTATGAAATCGACTGAACTGCCGTACATTATCAAAAACGGGATAAACGGATTTATATCCGAAAACAGGGATATTTTGAAAAACAAATTGAATCTATTGCTTTCAAACAAAAAACTCGCCGAGAAACTGGGAAAAAACGCGAGGAAAACCATAGAAAACAAATTTTCCATAAATGAATTTATTTATAAATGGAACAAATTATTAGGCGAGATTATAAAGAAAAAAAACATATGAAAATGGGGATTATTTATGTCGTCGCAACCCCTATTGGAAACCTGAAGGACATCACGCTCCGCGCGCTGGATATTTTGAAGAGTGTTGATGTTATTCTCGCCGAGGATACACGGGTAGTGAAAAAACTTTTATCGCGCTACGAAATACGGAAACCGGTATGGCGGTGCGACGCGAACACTGAACTGGAGACAGCCGAAAAAGTTCTTTCTGAAATAAAAGAAGGTAAAAGTTTCGCCCTTGTTTCGGACGCCGGAACTCCCGCCGTTTCTGACCCGGGAGCGCGGCTCGTGAGAAGGATGTGCGAAGCGGGCGCGTCTCTTGTACCGATTCCCGGCGCGTCCGCGATTACCGCCATATTGTCCGTAGCGGGAATTTCCGCCGACTCGTTTACGTTTCTCGGATACCCTCCCCATAAAAAGGGGAGGGAAACGTTTTTCAAAAATATCGGAAATATTTCCGCGCGCCCGCTGGTGTTTTACGAGTCGCCGTATAGAATCAAAAAGACAATCGGTGAAATAGGAAAAAATCTCGGAGAAAATGCAGAGATTGTCATCGGACGGGAGCTTACTAAAATCCACGAGGAAATTTTCCGCGGAACGGTTGGAGAAGCAACAGGGCATTTCACAGGGGAACGAGAAAGGGGAGAGTTTGTAGTAATCATAAAATGAATAACCGCGCCGCAAGCGGTAACGGGTTTGGAATTTCAGAATTTGGACATTTGGATTTGTTTAGAGTTTGGCGCTTAGGATTTAGAGTTTGAACCGCGTAGCGGTTCTGATTGGCGCTTGACTTTGCCGAGTGCTGATTTATAATTCAAAGTATAAATATGAGGGACAGAACGCGAACAATTCTCGAAGCGGGGATAATGGAATTTATCAGAACAGGACTGCCTATCACTTCGGAACGCCTTTTTGAAGAATATGATTTCGGCATAAAGCCGGCGATGATAAGGTGTGAGCTGAACGCGCTTGATGATGACGGCTACTTGGAACAGGGCCATACGTCGGGGGGAAGAAAGCCCACGCGCAAGGCATATAATGAATTTATAAACGGCATCATCTCCGCCGGCGATGAGGTGCCTAAAAGAACCGAGAAATCGCTACAGCCGATAATTTCTCTTTTTGAAAACGAGCGCAAAAACTTCGTGGAACAGGCGGCGGAAATATTCCGGCTCGCAAACGCGGTGTATGAACCGGAGAGCGAGGAATTTTACGGCAGCGGCCTTTCCGACCTTATAATGAACGCGGAGGCCGAATCGAAAGACGACGTCTTGGAAATAGTGGAGGATTTTGAACGGCTTTCGGATAGAATAGAAGAATCAAGGAACTGGTGGGAAAGTGAATCCCGCTGGCCAAAGGTATTCGTGGGCGGCAGTCCATTCACAAAAAGCAAGCGAATATCCGTCATAGCGGAAAAGTTCGCGGACGGCGGCGAGAGTTTTTTCTTTTTAATGCTCGGTCCCACGCGGATGGATTACCGGAAGTTGCTTGATTTTTTCAAAATACTCGAAAATCACTGTATAGACAGAAAATAAAAAATATGGATGAAGACAAGGAAAAAAAACAGAATACGGAAATAGAAAATAACGGAAACGGGCGAAAATCGGATAGCGGTGAATACGAAGAGTGCAAACGCACGAGAGACGAATATCTGGACGGATGGAAACGCGCGAAAGCGGATTTTATAAACTATAAAAAAGAAGAAGCCGCGCGAGTCGAGTCGCTTGTGAAATTCGCGAATGAATCGCTGCTCTTTGAACTTCTGCCGGTTTTGGACAGCTTCGATTCGGGAATTGAATGTCTCGACGGCCACGAAGGAGCGCGGAAAGGAATGAAGCTGATACGGATGCAGCTATTGGACGTGTTGAAACAGTTTGGCCTTGAATTCATAGACGCTCCGCCCGGCACCGATTTTACTCCGTTGTGGCACGAAGTGGTTGAAGAAGTCGAGTCGGATGAAAAAAGCGGGACGGTGTTGGAAGAAGCCAAAAGAGGGTATGTGTTGAATGGCAAAGTGATTCGTCCTGCAAAAGTAAGAATTGCGAAAACAAAAAACAAAAAATAAAAATTAAACAAAAGATATGAGTAAAATTTTAGGAATTGACTTGGGTACGACAAACTCCGCGACCGCGGTTATTGAGGCCGGCGAACCGAAGGTGCTTGAAAATCAGGAAGGGGCGCGGACAACGCCTTCAATCGTCGCGCACGGCAAGTCAGGCGAACGCCTCGTCGGAATGCTTGCGAAAAGGCAGGCGGTGGTTAATCCGAAAAATACGATATTTTCAGTGAAGCGCCTCGTCGGAAGAAAATTCAGCGATCCCGAGGTGAAACGCGATAAAGAATGGATCCCTTATGAAATGCGCGAATCGGCGCATGGTGGGGTAGAGGTGAAAATGGGAGACAAGTGGCACACGCCGGAAGAAATATCGGCGATGATTTTGCAAAAGCTTAAACTTGATGCCGAAGCGAAAATCGGCGAAAAAATAGATGAAGCGGTTATAACCGTACCGGCATATTTCGATGACAGCCAAAGACAGGCGACAAAAACCGCGGGGGAGATAGCGGGTCTTAAAGTAAAAAGGATCATAAACGAGCCGACCGCGGCCGCTCTCGCTTACGGACTTAACAGGAACAAGAACGAACAGATAGTGGTTTACGACCTCGGAGGCGGGACTTTCGATATATCCGTGCTTGAAGTCGGAGATGATACGGTTGAAGTCAAATCAACCGGAGGAGACACGCATCTTGGAGGGGACGATTTTGACAAGATAATTATCGAATATCTGATGCGTGAATATAAAAAACAGGAGGGTGTGGACCTTTCCAAGGACTCGCTCGCGCTTCAGCGTCTCAAAGAAGCCGCGGAGCGCGCGAAACATGAACTTTCAACGGCTATTGAAACGGAAATAAATCTTCCGTATATCACTTCCGACTCGAACGGTCCGAAACACTTTCTTATAAAAATGACGCGGGCGAAGCTTGAAGAACTTGTTCACGAACTCATAGACCGCTCGATTAAACTGGTTAAGGAAACCGTAACGGCGCCGTCGCCGAAAGGGGCCGGGATGAAGCTTGAGGACATTGATGAAGTTGTGCTTGTGGGAGGACAAACAAGAATGCCGGCTGTCCAAGAAGCGGTGAAAAAACTTTTTGGCAGGGAGCCGCACAAGGGGATAAATCCGGATGAAGTGGTAGCGCTCGGCGCGGCCATCCAGGCAGGCGTGCTTCAGGGCGACGTCAAGGATATTTTACTTCTCGACGTTACGCCATTAACGCTTAGCATCGAAACGCTGGGAGCGGTCGCAACGCCGATGATTCCGAAAAACACCACCGTGCCGACCTCGAAGACGCAGACATTTTCAACCGCGGCGGACAGCCAGACGTCGGTTGAAATACACATAGGGCAGGGAGAAAGACCTATGATGGCAGACAATAAAACACTCGGCAGATTTATCCTCGACGGCATCCCTCCGTCGCCGCGCGGGATACCGCAGATAGAAGTGTCTTTTGACATAGACGCGAACGGAATTTTGAATGTTTCCGCGAAAGACAAAGCGAGCGGAAAATCGCAGTCCGTGCGCATTGAAGCGTCAACTGGTTTGAGTAAAGATGAAATAGAACGCATGAGAAAAGAAGCGGCGGAACACGCGGCGGAGGACGATAAAAAACGCGTGCTTATAGAAGAAAAAAACAGGGCGGAATCGGCCGTCTATCTCGCGGAAAAAAGTTTGCGTGAAAACGGCGAGAAAGTCCCGGCCGAGGTAAAAGAAGAAATCGAAGAAAAAATCAAGAGTGTCAACGCTTTGAAAGATAAAGAAGACGTGTCCGCTCTCGGGGCGGCTACGGAAGAGCTTGTAAAAGCAATGCAGAAAATAGGCGAGTCGTTGTATAATAAATCCGCGCAACCGGAAGGAGAAAAGGATAATACTCCGCCGTCCGAGGACGGTACAGAGAACAAAGAGAGTCGGGAAAAATAAAAAACAAACACGACAAAAAATGACGCCGGAACCGACAATAATCAGCCAGTCAGCGGATTCGGAGACGGATAAAAACAATCTGAAAATATTTATTCTCGGGGTTTTAGGAATAGGCATAAGCGCGATTTCGGCTTATGCCTTGTCGCTTTTCCTGCAGTCGCCGAAATTCGCGTTTCTTTTAGCGTGGATGTGTTCGGTAGCTGTTTTCGCGTCATTTATCCTACTTCAGTCGGTATTCGTAAAAGGCGGCTGGAAATTAACGCTTATGATTTTTCTACAGGGGCTATCTCCGGCGGCGGTTTTTTATCGGTATATATATCCCGATGTATCATGGCCGGTTGTGGGCGGCATTATCGCGTTCACGCTTTTACTCATCGCTTCATCCATAAAGGGACGGAGTATTCTCTCCAATAGCTTGAATATAAAATTTTCTTTTATAGCCAAAAGCGTTGTTCCGCTCGCGGTTGCCGGAGCGCTTATATTTTCCTCGGCCGCGGCTTATGTGTTTTATTTTGAAAAAGGCGGATTCAGCCGCGAGCTTGGATTATCTCTCATAAGCAAGGCGCTCGCTTCCGCCGAGCCGGTTTTGCATCTTTGGTTCCCTGAAACGAGCTTCGGCCAGACGCCGGAAGTTTTTTTTGAAAATCTGGCAAGAACGCAATTTGAAAAAATATCATTTTCGGAGGCATCCGTAAATTTCTCGGTGCAGGATTTCAAAGCCCTTCCGAAAGAAGAGCAGGAAAAAATAATAAGCGAAGCCGGAGCGAAAATACGCGAAGCGGTTGAAAGCGGTTACGGAGCGATTCGGGATGATGAGCCGGTGTCGAACGCCGCCTTCGGGATATTGGAGAGATGGGTAAAGGATGTTGAATTAAAACTTGGTGGCGCTTTCGGCGCGCTTGTCGCGATTCTCGGGTTTCTCGCGTTGCGGGGGATATTCGCGCTGTTCCACTGGCTCATAACGCTCCTTGCTTTTCTTGTTTATAGATTTTTGCTCGTAACGGGATTTGCCGCCGTGATTCTTGAAACCAGAAGACGGGAATTCGTGCTTCTGCCCTGAAAAACGGTTTTATATTTGCCGGACCCCCGGTAAGCGGACATTGACCCGCGCAGGTTCAGGCGCATACTATTTTTATGTCAAAAGATTATTACAAGATATTGGGCGTCTCGCGCGAAGCGTCAGACGACGAAATCAAAAAAGCGTATAGAAAACTCGCGCACCAGCACCACCCCGACAAAAAAGGGGGGAATGAAAGTAAATTTAAGGAAATCAACGAAGCATATCAGGTGCTCTCAAACAAAGAAAAACGGGCGCAGTACGACAAATTCGGCTCGGCGTTTGAAGGACAGCATGGTTTCGGGGGCGCTTATTCAGGCGGCGGTTTCAGCGGTTTTGGTTTCAACCCGGCTGATTTTCAGGCGGGCGGATTCAGCGGCTTCGGCGGCGGCGATTTCGGTGATATATTTGAGACGATTTTTGAACAATTCGGAGGTGGCAGAAACTCTTCCTCGCGCGCCCGGAGGCAGGCGTCCGAACGCGGCGCGGATATGGAAACAGAAGAAACTATAACGCTTGAAGAAGCGTTTCGGGGAGTTTTTAAAACATTGCGGTTCAAAACGAACGTTTTGTGCGGCAAGTGCGGCGGTTTAGGGTATGACAAGTCAAAAGGAACATCCGCATGCAATAAGTGCGGCGGCAAAGGCGAGACGCGTTCCGAACACAGAACATTTTTCGGCAATTTCGCGCAAGTCGTGGAATGCGCTGACTGCGGGGGAAGCGGCAAAAAACCGAATAGCGTATGCGCGGCATGCGGCGGGAAAGGCAGAACGGCGGAAGTGAAGGAAGTAAGTTTTTCGGTCGCGCCCGGAGCGGAAAACGGACAGGTTATAAAAATAAAAGACGGCGGAGAAGCGGGAGAACGCGGCGCGCCTTCGGGCGACCTTTATGTAAGAATACGCGTGAAATCGCACTCGGACTTCACGCGCAAGAAAGATGACTTGTTTTTTAAAAAAGAAATAAAAATAAGCGACGCCTTGCTCCAGAAAAAAATAACGGTGCGGGGACTCGGGGGAGAGGAATTCGATTTTTCCATTCCCGAAGGGTTCGATTTGAGCGAATTGATTCAATTGAAGGGAAAGGGTATGCCGAAATTCGGCTCGTCATCGCGCGGCGATATGTACGTAGAGCTTTCGATTAAAACGCCGAAAAAGCTTTCAAAATCAGCAAAAGAGCGGCTTGAATTGTTGGTTGACGAGGGTATTGACATTTAAGAATAGTTCGATTATAATTACAGATAGAATATAGAATTGTTTTAATATATATATATATATATTAGGGAGAAATCGCCGAGTTAGTTCACTGTGTTAACGCAAAGAAGAAGGTAGATGGTAGGCGATTTCTCTCTATATTTTATATTTATTTGCACCACGGGTGGGTGCTTATATTTTGCGCCAGAGGTTTCTCTGGCGCGTTAATTTATATCCGGAAAGTTGACGAATTTTCGTTTTTTAGTATTATTTAAATATAAGTCCGCAGACAGCTCCGATGTTAAAATCGGGGGCCCGAAATAAAAATCGGGTCAGGTATCCCTGAAAAGGGGAACAAATCCTGCCGAGGGCTAGGCGAATAAAACCGTATTGCGTGGTAAGGTTCGTCTTTTTCTCCACTGGAATCTGCGGCTAAAAAAGGTCGCGGTTTTTTGTTTTATTCAGGGCAGAAAGAAATTACAAAATCAGTATGAAAACAAAAGCGCAGAAAACGCAGAAAGTGGAGGAAGGAGGCAAAATGATGGATGGAAAAAACACGATTGTTTTCGTGGATTTCACCGGAACGCGGGTAAACGATATGAACGTTTTTCGCGGGATTTTACACGGACTCGGAACGAAAATGGAGGTATTCAAAAAACGCCTGTTCCGCGTGATATTGAAGAATAAGGGATTTGACTTTGACCCGGGCACGCTTCGCGGCCAGCTCGGAGTGGTGCACTCCGACAAGCAACTGGAAGAGCTCGCCGGTCCGGTTTATAAATTCGCGAAGCAAAGCAAGACGTTCAAAATACTCGGCGGACTTAATCTCCACGAGAAAAAATTCGTGTCGGGAGCGGAAGTGGAAGCCATAGGCGCGCTTCCTTCGAGAGAAATACTCTTGGCGCGCGTGGTCGGGACTATCGCCGCGCCCATCAAAGCATTTCTCTATATATTGAACGAAAAGTCGAAACAACAAACTTAAAACAATAAAAATAAATCAGTGCTATGGAAAAATTCAAAGACATTATAGAAAAAATAGAAAAGATGACCGTTGTAGAACTCGCGGAGCTTGTGAAAACGCTTGAAGAAAAATTCGGCGTTTCGGCGGCGGCTCCGGTTGCTTCCGGAAGCGCGGCGGCGGGAGGAGCGGAAGCGGCGGAGAAAACCGAATTTACGGTGGTTCTTAAATCGTCCGGAGACCAAAAAATAAACGTGATAAAAGTAGTGAAAGAAGCGATGGGAATAGGACTCAAAGAAGCAAAGGACTTGGTTGATGGCGCGCCGAAAACGGTGAAGGCCGGACTGAAAAAAGAAGACGCGGAAGAATTAAAGAAGAAGTTTGAGGAAGTCGGAGCGGCTGTGGAATTGCAGTAAAACCCGCATACAGTTTCGGATATTGTTCAGTAAAACATTCCAACATTCTTAAGAGTGTTGGAATGTTTCTTAGTGACCATAATTAGACGTTATATGTAAAAAATGCTTAAATAAAATAATGAACGGAGAAAATAAAAACTGTCAGAAATGTGGATTGGAATTCATAATTACATCCGAAGATACTGATTTCTATAAGAAAAATAATCTTCCATCACCGACACATTGTTCTCGTTGCCGCATGATACGACGGCAACTTTTTAGAAATGAAAGAGTGCTCTATAAGGCAGAGTGCAAACTTTGCGGGAAGGGAATCATTTCGCAGTATTCTCCCGGTAATAAATACGCGGCGTATTGTATTGATTGCTATGCGTCAGACAAATGGGATGCGCTTTCGTATGGAGTAGAATATGGCTTCAAGAAACCATTTTTTACGCAATTCGATGCTCTTATGAAGACAGTACCCAGACGCGCGCTTTATCATGATTTCACGGTGAGAAGCGAATATGTCAACCATTCGGTGTATGTGAAGGACTGTTATCTTTGTTTTGGTGGACACCATTACGAAGATTCCCAGTACTGCGCGCAGAATTTCTACGTTAATAATTGCACCGATGTTGATTTTTCGATGAAGAGTGAATTTTGCTGGAATTCGATTCAATTACGCAGGTGCAGTAGAGTCCACGAAAGCGCGTACTCGGAAAACTGTGTTGACTCGTGGTTTTTGTTTGGGTGTCGTAACTGTAATAATTGCGTAGGATGTACCAATCTTAAAAACGCCTCGTATCATATCTTCAACGAGAAATACACCAAGGAGGAATACGAACAAAAACTCAAAGAATTTAATTTCAGGTCATTGACATCATTAGAGAAAATAAAGACGGAATTTATTAAGAAAACAATCCAATATCCCCGAAAGTACGCATGGATAAGGAACGCGGTAAATTCTACCGGAGACGACCTTGAGCAGGTGAAAGAATGCAGGTATTGTTTCTCGGCGACCGAAGACGAGAACTGCAGATATTCATTTTTTATGCCTACGGGCGTGAAAGACGCGTACGACGTTGACCACGTAGGTTTAGGCACTGAAAATGTATGCGAATTGCACAGTTCGTTCGGCGGGAACAGAGTATTTTTCGGCAACAGGATATACTACAGCCATGACATATTTTATTCCGACGACTGCTATAACTGCGCCAATCTGTTCGGATGCATAAGCTTGAGAAAGAAAGAATACTGTATTTTTAATAAGCAGTACACGAAAGGAGAATACGAAGCGCTTGTTCCTAAAATTATTAGTCATATGAATGCCGTTCCGTATAAAGAACAAGCCGGAGTGGAGTACAAATTCGGAGAATTTTTCCCTATTTCAATAATGCCGTTTGCGTACAATGAAACAGTTGCACAGGAGTATTTTCCCCTTGTCAAAAACGATGCCGTATCACAGGGATTCCGATGGCGCGACCCCGAAGAGCGAAGTTATAAAATAACCATGGGGTTTGCGGATGTTCCAGACAATATTGATAGTGTATCGGAATCAATACTTCAAGAAATTATCGGATGCGCTCATGCGGGGAAGTGCAATAATCAATGCACCACTGCATTTCGGGTAATTCCGTCAGAATTTCAGTTTTATAAAACCATAGGAATTCCATTGTCTCGTCTGTGCCCGAATTGCCGACACGCCGAAAGGTTAAATAAATTGAATCCGATGGGATTGTTTCATCGGTCTTGCCAATGCGGGGGAGTATTTTCTCAAAATGGCGTGTATAAAAACAATACCGCTCATATTCACGGCGGCGAGATATGCCGAAACAATTTCGAAACACCATTTTCTCCTACCCGCCCGGAAATTATATATTGCGAGAACTGCTATCAGAGTGAGACGGCATAACCCAACTTATTTACTGGAGTTTTATTTTAGAGTAATCTTTTTTGTAGGAAAGGCATGAGAAAAAATGTGGGCGTTTAGCTCAGCTGGTTAGAGCGTACGATTCACATTCGTAAGGTCACTGGTTCGAGTCCAGTAACGCCCACCAGTATTAAACTTTCAGGAATTTTGCCAACGGATTCAGCCGCGCGAAGCGCGGAAAGGTATGGAAACACTGGCTCGCCGCGCACGGCGCGGCTCGCCAAGCGCAGGTTCGAGCCAAAGATTTCTTTGGCGGCAACCTTCTTTTGAAGAAGGTTGCTATCCCTTGCGATTTTGACGAGGGTTACAGCGACTTTTATCCAGTTTTGGAAGGGTTCGAGCCAATCATTCTGCTTTTGTTCAATCCGCGCCATTTTCTCGTCCAGCGACTTCTTTGCAGACAATAGGAGAGCTTTTTGTTCTCTGTATGTTTCGCGTTCAATATCCTGCTCCAAAAAGCCGTCCAGAAGTCGCTGGAGCTTCGTTTGTATGGCACGGATTTGATTTTGCGATTCAAGAACAAAAGCAGAAACAGATTGGGCGGATACCGCTTTGTCTTTTTCTGCCATAGCCAACAACTTTTCCGCCCAATCCGGTCTCAAAGAAAATTTTTGAATAAGGGATGATAACTGGCGATCCAGTTCTTCTTGGCGAATACAGGGTTCGGGACATTTGATTGATTTGTTTTTCTTGGTGCAGTGATAATAAATATAGTCGTGGACATTTCCATTTTTCTGTTTCTTCACCCTGTATTCGCCGGTTATGGACATTCCGCAAGTGCCGCACTTCATTAGTCCGCAAAAATCTTGCGGCTCATACTTGGTTTTGTGATGCGGCCGTCCTCTCTGCTTCAAAACTTCTTGGACTTTATCAAAAATTTTCTTTGCGATGATTGGCTCGTATTTTCCTTCGTGAAGCTCACCACCATATTTGAATAGTCCAGTGTAAAACGGATTGGAAAGGATAAAAGTCGCCCTCGTCTTGTGGATTCTCTTTCCGCCGCGGGAAAGTATCCCGCGTTGCGCCAAAAAGTCAGAAATATCCTCTAGCCGCGAATTGCCCTCGGCGTATAGTTCAAAGGCCCCGCGAATGATTTTTGCTTTCTTTCTGTCCACCACTACCGTTTTGGTACGGCTGTCGTTGATGTAGCCGATGGGCGCGGGGCCGGGGTATTCTTCACGCTTCACTTTTTGGCGCAAACCACGCTTCGTGTTTTCGGAAAGAGAATCCACATAGTATTTGCTTTGCCCAAATACAATGTTCAACATAAATTTTCCCTG
>MFKJ01000030.1 GCA_001779535.1 Candidatus Jorgensenbacteria bacterium RIFCSPHIGHO2_02_FULL_45_20 | reverse complement strand
TCACGCAGTTGAAAAAACGAATTGAGAATAGCGTAGTATAATTTGGTGTGGGGGGTGTAGTCGTGGTGATGTTCGATCGTGGCGGAGACGCTTCGGAATTGAGCAATGTTCTTGAATTGGTAACCGATGCTTGGAATTACTTTCCGCAAAAGTATATGCAGCCGAAATATGATTTAGACAAAATTAAATTTGCGACTGATGGTCCGACTTTTGAGAAGGCGGTTGATTTATATGAGAAAGGGAAGGTGACGAAATTCGAGGAAGGGATTGGCGGTTATTCTGCCGTAGTGATTGGCACAAAGCCGTATAAGGTTTACGTAGATAATCGGCACTATGATCAAGGGGACTGTGAATGTTACCTTGGGCAAAATGATACGCTTTGCAAGCACATGGTGGCCGTGGCAATTTATGCGGTGATGGGCGGAAAAAAGTTAAACGACGAAGATAAACGGCTCGTTTCTCAAGCCGTTTGCAGTGGTCGGTTGGGGGAATTAGGCAAGAGTGAGTTAGCGGCCACAAAGAAAGCAATTTCCGGCGGCATGCGGTATGTAAAATCATACGAGGGCCCGTCGCACACTTGGTTTGCTTATCAAAACTCACTTTCGGAAGGATGCAACCGTTTGTCAAAGATCGTCTCCGAGTTGCCGGTAAGCGAGCAGACGGCTAAGTTATTAGTTGATACGCTTTTACGGCTTGATGATAGATTATGTCACGGCGGTGTTGATGATTCTGATGGCACGGTTGGTGGATTCATTGAGGAGACAGTGCAAGTGCTCAAAGAATACGTCAAACTTGATTCTGCTTGTGTAAAAGCGTTCAGCGAACTCGAGGGCAAAGAAACCTGTTTTGGCTGGGAAGAATCGCTTTTGGATATTGTTCATAAATAACATCCTTACAAACTGGAGTTTGTAAGGATGTTGTAGCAAAAATGGACAAAACTGACATTCCCGGTACTTTTAATGCTGGGGCCATGTTAGCCCCGATAAACGAAACGAATATGGCAAGAATTTGGAATAAACACAAACAAACAAATACCACTCTTAAAAGAAAGGTTTTCATCGGAATGTCGGGCGGAGTTGATTCGTCCGTTGCGGCATTCCTCCTCAAAAAAGATGGGTACGACGTTACGGGAGTGTTTATCAACGGATATAACGCGGATGGGTGCGAGGAGAAAGACGCCGAAGACGCGCGGAAAGTGGCGGAACACATTGGCATTCCGTTTTACGTTCTGAACGCGCGCGAGGAATATTTTGAAAACGTGGTGCAGTATATGATAGACGAATATAAGCGCGGTATCACGCCGAATCCGGACGTGATGTGCAACAAGAAAATTAAATTCGGGATTTTTTTGGATAAGGCGTTAAAGCTTGGAGCGGATTATATAGCCACAGGACACTATACCTGTCTTCATAGGAATGATGAATTTCGAATTTCGAATTTCGAAAAACATATAAACTCACCGACCTACAGACAAAACCCAAAAAATGACTCAAAATCCAATCCGACAGTTGGCTTGCCTGCGCAGGCAGGCGGACAAAATCCAAAATTCTGTCTTTACGAAGCCAAAGACAGAGGTAAGGACCAATCGTATTTTTTGTGGACTTTGACGCAGGAACAGCTGAAACATTGTTTGTTTCCGATTGGCGGATACACGAAGCCGGAAGTGCGCGAGATTGCGAGGAAAACGGGACTGCCTACGGCGAATAAAAAGGATTCGCAGGGGATTTGCTTTTTGGGGAAGGTGAAACTGCCGGAGTTTTTGAAAGAATATATCGAACCGAGAAAAGGAGATGTGTTTGACACGGAGGGAAACAAAGTAGGCGAGCATGATGGAGTGCAATTTTACACGATAGGGCAAAGACATATTAACCTACAGCTCACAACCCGCGACAGACAACAAACAGCGAATAATATAAAACAGAAAACAGACAGGAAACCGTTTTATATCGCGGAAAAGGATGTTAAAAGAAATGCGCTTGTCATTGCGGAGGGAAGCAGCAATCCGGCATTGTTCAGAAGTGAAATCGAAATTACAGATGTTAATTTTATTGACCCTCTTTCATTTGAAATTTCCGTCCGCGCGCGCGTTCGTTACCGCCAACCGCTCGCAAAAGCGGTTCTCTCAAAATCAAAGAACCGCGGCCGTTATAGAATTGTTTTCGATGAACCGCAGAAATTCATCGCTCCGGGCCAGTCAGCGGTGTTCTATTCGGCTCACGAAGATAAAAACGGCCTTCGAGAGATGTTAGGAGGCGGCGTGATTACGTGATAAAATCGGTAACAAGCATAAAGTACGGCAAACAACCTAAATCAGAAATAATGAATTATGAGTATCGGTCGTTCGGGCGGGAATTTAGAGTTTAGGATTTAGAACTTCCAAGGAGGTGGTATAATTATCCTATGTCCAAAACGGTAAACTTCAGCGAAAAATTAGAGCCGATGGCGGAAAGAATTGGCGAGCACGCGAAGAGTGCGCTCGAGAATCCGGAAACGCGACATCTGGAAGAACGCGAAGTTATAAAGAGAAGCATACAGTCAATCGCGAACGAAATAAGCGC
Source organism: Candidatus Jorgensenbacteria bacterium RIFCSPHIGHO2_02_FULL_45_20 (assembly GCA_001779535.1). Classification (GTDB taxonomy): domain Bacteria; phylum Patescibacteriota; class Minisyncoccia; order UBA6257; family GWB1-50-10; genus GWA2-45-9. Next base: position 11,610 of record MFKJ01000030.1, on the reverse strand, counting down.
CACAACTGCGCCGAGTCCGACCGAATCTGCTATGAAAACAGAATCCAATTTGCCATCTTACATGGCGGATGATGATGAAGGAGATGCCGCGAAAGAAGTGGAGCGCCTTATAGACGAAGCTGTAAATAACGGTATGGAAAAAGCTCTCCGCTTAGCTAAAAAATCATCACCGTTTGTCGAGGACGCTTTTCATGACGCGCTTGTGGATAAACTTATGCCCGAATTCAAAAAACGCGGAATTATAAAATAACATGAATCCAGCGCTATTTTTTGCCGGTGCTTTCGCGGTCGCGGTCGCCGCCGTATTTTTTGCCCGTTTTGAAAATCGGAAAAAAATGCGCAAATTATTAAAACTAAAATTGATTCTTGTCCGTTTTCCGCGCGCCGCCGCGGAGAATAAAAAAATAGAAGAAGAAATAGGGCTTTCGGAACAGTTTTTAAGCGGCCTCGCGGGGATAAAAGAACCGGTTATTTTCGAGGTAGCCGTGCCGTATGTCGGCGAAGAAATTCATTTTTACGCGGCGACAAACGACAAATACATGGCGCCTCTTGTCCGCCACATACAATCAATTTGGCCGGACGCGCAGGTTGAAGCGGCGGAGGACTATAACATTTTCAATTATTCAGGCGAAGTTTCGGCGGCTTGCGTTACTCAAAAGAATAAATTTATTTTTCCTGTTCGCACTTACCGCGAATTCGGCACCGATACTTTTTCTCCGATAATAGGCGGATTGTCGAAAATAAATGAAATCGGCGAAGGGGGAGCTATACAATACGTAATAGTTCCTGCCGCCAAAAAGGAAAAAAAGCGCATTTCTTCGGCTCTTAAGACGCTTAAAAAGGACGGGAGCATTGATTTTCGCGCCAAAGGATTGAACATCTCTGTGTCGGACTTCAAACGCGCGGTTACGGTTGGTACGGCGGCGAAAGAAAAGAACGTAATTGATAAAGAACGGCGAATAGAAGAAAGTGCCGTAAAAGCGATAGAGTCGAAAATATCAAAGCCGCTTTTCCGCGTGAATATAAGAATTGTTGCTTCAGCTCCTACGAGGGAAGTCGCGGATTCCATAGTGAGCGGCGTAGCCGTTGGTTTTTCCCAATTTGGCGCGCAGGAACTTAATGAATTCAGAGTAACGCCGCCGCGTTTGGCAAGAGAATTCACGCACCAATTTTCCTTCAGAGCATTCAGTGAAAAAGAGGTGAATATATTGAACGCGGAAGAGCTCGCGAGCGTTTTCCATTTTCCGACACCGTTCACGGCAACTCCTAAAATAAAGGAAGCTCGCAATAAAGAAGTCGCGCCTCCGAATTTGCCGAAAGACGGGATAAAAATAGGTGAGAACCGCTACAGGGGAACGGTGAGGGATGTCTGTATTTCGCGCGAAGACCGTCGCCAGCATCTTTACATAGTGGGACAAACCGGCACCGGAAAATCCGTATTTATGAATAACGTGGTAAAGCAGGATATGGAAATGGGCGAGGGCGTATGCGTTATAGATCCGAACGGCGATTTATTTGAAGACATCATCGCCCGCATTCCGCCGGGGCGCGAGAAAGACGCCATAATTTTCGACCCCGCGGATATGCAATACCCGTTCGGACTTAATGTGCTTGAATACAATCCCGCTTTTCCGGAACAGAAGACGTTCATAATAAACGAACTGCTCGGCATCTTCGACACTCTTTATGATTTGAAAACCACTGGCGGACCGATGTTTGAGCAGTACACAAGGAACGCCCTACTGCTTCTTATGGACAATCCACAAGACGGATATACCATACTCGAAATCCCGCGCGTGCTTTCGGATTCGAAATTCCGCTCCTATTTGATGAGTAAGTGTTCAAACGCTATAACCAAAGATTTCTGGGAGAAAGAAGCCGAAAAAGCCGGCGGGGAAGCGGCGCTCGCGAATCTCGTGCCCTACATAACAAGCAAGTTCAATACGTTTATAGCGAACGATTACATGCGCCCGATAATCGCGCAGTCAAGGAGCACTTTGCGTTTCAGGGAAATCATGGACGAAGGAAAAATACTTTTGGTCAATTTGTCGAAAGGACGGCTTGGCGAATTAAGCTCGGCGCTTCTCGGAATGCTCGTGATAGTAAAACTCACGATGGCGGCGTTTTCGCGCGCGGATATTCCGCTTGAGAAACGCAAGGATTTTTATCTGTATGTAGACGAGTTCCAGAATTTTACCACGCCGAGCATACAGACAATATTGTCGGAATCAAGAAAATACCGCTTGTGTCTTACGGTCGCGCACCAGTTTATAGCCCAACTTCCAGATAAAATACGGAACGCCGTTTTCGGCAACGTCGGTTCAATGGTGGCCTTTCGCGTAGGGGCGGATGACGCGGAATATCTCGGCAAACATTTCGAGCCGGAATTCAGCAAAAGCGACTTAATGAATGTGGACAACCTGAATGCCCACGCGAAACTTTTGATAAACGGACAGACATCCCGTCCGTTCAATATCTCGATTTTGCTTCCTGGAGCTGGATTCGCAAGAGATACGGAAAAAATAAGGAACATTTCAAGAAATACGTTCGGGGTCCCGCGGGAAACCGCGGAGCGCGAAATCTATACGCGGCTTAAAACGGCGAGATAGCGTGGCAACAAGAACGTTACATATAAAGATTTGACAGACGATAAAGCGAAGGACTACAAAATTGTTTTAATTATAGGTTTTTTTATCGGCATCATGTCCTTGATGCCACTTTGGAACATCGGAGTTAAGTTTTCTCCGATTATTGCGGTTCTGATTGTATTAGGATGCTCGGCGTTCGCTGTTGCGTGTATTTTTGTTTTGAAGTTCGTAGCCCGTTACGCGCCGATTTTTAACAAGTTCGGGAAATTCGCAGCCACAGGCACGCTTAATACGGTTCTTGATTTATCGGTATTGAATGTACTTATGCTTATAGGCGGTGTAGCGTCCGGATGGAAATACGCGGTTTTCAAGGCGTTTTCGTTCATTGTAACCACAACTAACAGTTATATGTGGAATAAGTTCTGGACATTCAAAAGCCGCGTGCCTGTATCAGCGAAAGAATACACAAGATTCGCGGCGTTCACTTTTGTCGGGATGTTTGTCAACGTCTCGGTTGCTTCCGTAATCGTAAACGCTATAGGAGCGCCGAGCGGTGTAAGTGAAAACGCTTGGGCTAATGTAGGAGCTATTGCGGCGGTCGCGGTTTCGTTTTTGTGCAATTTTTTAAGTTATAATAATATAGTGTTCAGGAAAAAATAGTTATGAAACCGTTTTTGTCAGTCATAATTCCGGCATATAACGAAGCGGAGCGGTTTACACTCACGCTTGTAGATGTAGACCGCTACCTTTCAAATACTGAATTTTCTTCGGAGGTAATAATAGTAAACGACGGCTCGACCGATAAAACCGCCGAGATAGCGGAAAATATGGCAAATATTATGAAAAACACGCGGGTTATCGGATGGGAAAAGAACAAAGGCAAGGGAGTGGCTGTCCGCCATGGAATGCTTGAAGCAAAAGGGAACTGGAGAGTTTTTATGGACGCGGACAACTCAACCTCGATTTCCGAAATAGAGAAAATGCTTCCGCTTTTTAAAGAAGGATATGAAGTCGTTATAGGGTCGCGCGCGGTTTATGGAGCGAAGCTCAAACCGCGGCAGGTTTGGTACAAACACCTTATCGGAAAAGCTGGAAATTTATTCATTCAGCTTTTTGCCATAAAAGGCATAAAGGACACGCAATGCGGTTTCAAATGTTTTTCGGAAGAAGCGGCCGAAAAAATATTTTCAATGTGCGTTACGGCCAGATGGGGTTTTGATATTGAGGCACTTGTATTGGCCGACAAGCTTGGATTCAAAATAAAAGAAATGCCTGTCGTCTGGGTAAATGACTCAAGATCGCGCGTAAGGGCTATTGATTATGTCGGTGTTATTTTGGAAGTATTAAAAACGCGAGCGCGGCTGAAAGGAAACAAATACAATTTTCAAAACGCCGAAGACCGGAAAAAACACGTTTTGAACAATGACGAATAACACACTTGTAAAAAAACTTATTGATGACGGGTATTTGAAAAGTCAGTCCGTGATAGAAGCTTTTTCTCACATAGACAGGGCTGATTTTGTGCTTCCGGAAGACAAAGAAAATGCTTACGCGGATATGCCGCTTTCCATAGGGCACGGTCAGACGATTTCACAGCCGCTCACCGTGGCTTTTATGCTCGAACTTCTTACCCCAAAGAAAGGAGACCGCGTGCTTGACGTGGGAGCCGGTTCCGGCTGGCAAACAGCGCTCCTTGCGCATATATGCGGCGTTGATAGTAGTGAAAAAAGCAATAACGCGCCTTTCGTCGCGGCTATAGAACGAATTCCGGAACTCGCGAAAATGGCTGAGCAAAATATATCAAAATACGGTTTTATGGAAAACTGTTCCGTGATGGTTGTAAACGGCGACGGGGCGCGCGGTTTCCCTGAAATGGCTCCGTTTGATTGCATAATATGCGCGGCTTCGGCGCCGGAAATTATGACGGCATGGAAAGAACAGCTTAAAATCGGCGGACGAATTGTGGCTCCGCTTGAAAACTCCATTGTTCTTCTTGAAAAAACCGGAGCGGATTCTTTCGAACGCAAAGAGTTTTTCGGATTCAGCTTTGTGCCGTTGGTTTCAGAAATGGTTTAACGCATCCAAGAAGATTTATGAAACGTGTAAAATATCTGTCAAAACTCAAATCGAAAGACATAGCCGGTAAAACGTTTTTTGTGCGCATAGACCTGAATGTTGACGCGGCGTCGCCGGCTGATATGTTTCGTCTCGACGCGATTATTCCAACATTCAAACTTCTTCTTCGTTCGGGAGCGCGCATTGTAACTGCTAGCCATCGCGGCCGTCCGGAAACGTATTCCACCGCGGAGTCGCTTGCCGTATTCGCTCCGCTTATTTCAAAACGCGTGGGCGCGGACGTTGATTTCATATCCGCTTACAGAATCGGCGCGGCGGTGAAGGCAATCAGAGCATCTGACGCAAGTATCATTCTTATGGAAAATATGAGGTTTTTCCGGGGAGAAACGGAGAATGACCCGTCTTTTGCTCGCGCTCTCGCGTCATGTGCCGACATGTATGTAAATGATGCCTTCCCCGTTTCACACAGGAAGGCCGCGTCGGTTTCCGCAATCACAAAATTTCTTCCTTCATACGCGGGTTTGCGCGTAGAAAGTGAATTGTGCCATCTTGATGCCGCGATGAAACGCGTAAAACATCCGTTTACGCTCGTTATAGGGGGAGCGAAAACATCCGACAAAATAGGCGTTATTGATTATTTCAAAAATAAAGCCGATGCGATTCTTCTTGGCGGAGGTCCCGCGAATACGTTTTTCGCGGCGAAAGGAGTTTCTGTCGGTTCATCGCTTTATGATGAGGGAGCCGTTAAGATCGCGAAAAAAAATCTATTACTCGGCTCGCTCTACCTTCCTTCGGACACTATAACCTCGAGCGGGAAAATACTTGATGTCGGACTTAAAACATCAAACGAATACCGCAAAATAATTCTCGCGTCGAATTCAGTCGTGTGGAACGGTCCGCTCGGCTTGTTTCAGAAAGAACGCTTTGCTCGCGGAACGCTTGCTATGTGGCGCGCGGTTATGGAACTCGCGAAAAGAAAGCCAGACGCCCTTATTGTAATCGGCGGAGGCGAAACGGTTGCTTCTATGGCGCTTTTGAAAACACGTCGCAAATTGCCCGAAAACATTTTTATTTCGACCGGCGGGGGAGCCATGCTTGAATATTTAAGCGGGAAAAAACTGCCCGGTATTTCCGCGCTTCAAAACGCGAAATGAAGGATAGAAATATATCAACATAATACATCGTAATGTTAAGACGTGTCACGTCGTAACATTCATGGAATAAAAAAAGGCGCCACTTGATTTCTCATCAAGCGGCGCTTTTCCCTGTGGGACTAACTGCTTTCATGATAGCCCCCTTTATACTGAATACAAGCATTGAACTTGTGGATATTTACTTTTTCTTTTCGTCGGTTGCTTCACGCACGCATCCGTTTTCAAGAAAGCTGATTACCTTCTCGTTACGTAAGAACTCGTAGACATATTTGGCCGCGTCGTCGGGGTCAGTACCACCGTAATAAGAAAGAAAACCAGAGAGTTCCGCTTCAACTTCTTTATTTGAAGGAGCTATGTTTTCTTTCTCGGCTATTTTTTCGAAAATATACTTCGTTTTGTACTGTTTTTCCGCGCGCACGCGCTCTTCCGCCTCGAATTCACCTTCCGTTTTCTTGATTTTGGCAAAGTAGTCATTTTTTAACATTCCGGATTTTTCAAGTTCATGGTCGAGATGTATGGAAATTCTCGCACACTCGTCATCAAGCAGAATCTGCGGAATTTTTATTTTTGTTTCGAGGATGAGCGCCTCCGCGATTTTTTCACGCAAGTCGGCTTTCGCGGCAAGCTGTTTTTCTCCTTCGATATTCTCTTTGATTTTTTGTTTGAATTCCGAAACATTGCCGAAATTTCCTATAGTTTTTACAAACTTGTCAGTAAGGTCTTTATCTTCAGCGCCTCTCATACGCTTTACATATTTTATCGCCTCGTCAACTTCAATTTCCTCCACGGATATTTTCTTCACTCCCTGAATTAATTCTTTTGTTATTTTTCTATAATCCGGCATGGAAAATTCGGGTTTTACAGCGACCGTGACTGTGAACTCGATCGGACTGCCGGAGACGAGTTTTGTCACTTTCACGCGAGGAGCGGTGATCGGATTTATCTCACATTCTTCAAGAATAACGGGGTATGAGTCGTCTATAGCCGAATAAGCGGCATCTTCAAGCAGGTGTTTTTGGTCTATTATTTTTTCCGCGATTTCCTCCGGTACGTTGCCTTTTCTGAATCCGTCCGCGCTCATCTCTTTTTTCCATTCGGAAAAAATGCTTTTTTTGTGCGCTTCCAGCTCATCGGCTGATATTTCCGCCTCTATTTCAACAACCGAGTCCTTTTGCTTTTTTGTTTTCGCTTTAACAGCCATATTTTAAGTTTACTCGGGAATAAAATGTTTTGTTTCAAAATACAGCAACACGGCCGTATGTGCAACAATTTTCGTTTTTGGATATAATAATTGGGATGAATGAAATTTTGATTACTAAAAATTCCGGAGAGAAAGAGCCGTTCGCCGAAGAAAAATTGCGCAATTCGCTTTTGCGTTCAGGTGCTGGACAAAACCTCGCGGAAAAAATAATTCCCGTTATAAAAGAAGAGATAAAAAACGGCGTTTTAACTTCAACAGCGGACGTTTACAGGCGGGCATGGAAAATTTTGAGAAAAGAATCGCGTGTTACGGCTTCGCGGTACCACTTACGCCGCGCGATTATGGAAATGGGACCGAGCGGGCACCCGTTTGAGCGTTTCGTCGCGCGCGTTTTTGAATCGCGCGGATATAAAACGGCCGTGTCGGTTATCGTTTCCGGAACGTGCGTTTCACATGAAATTGACGTGGTAGCGGAAAATAAAGCAGAGAAGATAGCTATAGAGTGCAAGTTTCATAACCAGCTCGGCATAAAATCGGATGTCAAAACCGCCTTGTACGTGCAGGCAAGATTCGAGGATATCCGAAAAAGCGGAAAGGACTCGTTCTCCGAAATATGGCTCGTAACAAATACCAAACTTTCAAAAGATGCGACTCAATACGGGGAGTGTGTCGGAATGAAAATGCTCGCGTGGAGTTACCCCGCGCGCGGTAATTTGCAGGAACTCGTTGAAAACGCCGGGTTACATCCGGTTACATGCGTTACGGGTTTGAGTAGTGGCCAGAAACGGTTTTTGTGCGAAAGAGGGGCGGTGCTTTGCAGGGATATAATTGAACGTCCGGAAGCGCTTCGCGACTTTAATTTTTCAGTCGGAAAAAAACAGAGAATAATTAACGAAGCCAAGAACATAATTGAATCAATGAACAGCAGGATTGCTCAAGAGCGCTAAAATACCGCGCAAAAAGGGATTTGCATTTTGGCGGCAAGTATGATACTATATAATAGTTGAGTGGGATAATTTCTTATTACTGCGACAGCTACACTGAAGCGGAAAAATGTAAGAAATTTCTCCTATTTTCCAAAGCCCCTTCGGGGGTTTTGGTTTTTTATTTCTTTTATTGTATAATCACTTATGCTTTGTCTCGGGTGTCTTGAGCGGCTATGAACGAGCACTCACTCAACATTTGTAAAAAATAGGAGGTCACCGTCATAGCCGCTCAAGACATCTGAGCGGTTTTCCATACGCCTACCCGAACAATTATGCCGTCATTTTTTATAAAATTTTTTGGAAAAAAGGTGTTAAAGCGGCTCGAAGACGTCGTTTTTTTGGTGAATACATATGAAAATGGCTTTGAAGGGCTGTCTCTCGGAGAACTGAAAGAAAAATCTCTCGCGCTTAAACAAAGGATAAAAGACGGCGAGTTGGAAGAACAAGTTTTACCGGAAGCGTTCGCGCTCGTGAGAGAAGCGAGCAAGAGGACTCTCGGACAGCGGCATTTTGACGTGCAAATTATGGGAGGCGTTGTGCTTCACGAAGGCAAAATCGCCGAAATGAAGACGGGCGAGGGTAAAACGCTTGTCGCCACTCTTCCGGCGTATCTTAAGGGCCTTTCAGGCAAAGGAGTTCATGTGGTAACCGTAAACGATTATCTTGCCCGTCGAGACGCGGTATGGATGGGGCAGATTTATCATGCCCTCGGGCTTCGCGTTTCATGTCTCACGCATGACGGTTCGAGTATGTACGATCCGGCATTTGAAATGGAAGAAACTACGGATGTTGAACGCGACATCGTAGGCGGATTCCGCGTGGTGGAAAAATTTCTGCGTCCCATCTCCAGAAAAGAGGCATACGAAGCGGATATCACATATGGGACGAATCACGAATTCGGTTTTGATTATCTCCGCGACAATCTTTCGTATGATTTCGGAAATATGGTCCAGCGCGGGCATGAATACGCCATTATAGACGAGGTTGATAGCATCCTGATAGACGAGGCGCGTACGCCTCTTATAATAGCCGCGCCGGACAAAGCATCCAGTGAATATTACAAGACATTCTCACGGATTTTGTCGAACTTATCGGAGGGCGACTACGAAGTGGACGAGAAACTCCGTACCGCCAACCTCACGGATTTGGGCATAGAGAAAACGGAGCATATACTCGGAATAGAAAATATATTTTCTCCCGAAAATTCCCGCCTCGTGCATTTTTTGAACGAAAGTTTGAAAGCGAAGACGCTTTTCAAGCGCGACAGGGACTATATGGTGAAAGACGGCGAGATAGTAATAGTTGACGAATTCACGGGGCGCATGCTCCACGGCCGCAGATATTCCGGAGGTTTGCATCAGGCGATAGAGGCGAAAGAGGGTGTAAGCGTGCGCGAAGAGAACAGGACTTACGCGCAAATAACGCTTCAGAATTATTTTCGTCTTTACAAGCGGATAGCCGGAATGACTGGAACCGCCGAAACGTCCGCGGAGGAATTCCACAAGGTATATTCGCTTGATGTCATAAGTGTCCCCACAAATAAACAGCTTATACGCGAGGAACTGCCGGACAGAATTTATAAAACTAAGGAAGCGAAATACGAAGCGATAGCGCACGGGGTGAAAGAACGGCACGAAAAAGGTCAGCCGATTCTGGTCGGAACGACATCAATCCAAAACAACGAAATCATCTCCGGATACTTAAGTAAAGCCGGCGTGCCGCATGAAGTTCTTAATGCCAAAAACAACGAGCGCGAGGGTTCGATAATAGCGCAGGCGGGGAGAGTTGGCGCGGTAACAGTCGCCACGAATATGGCGGGGCGTGGAGTGGATATAATTTTGGGCGGCAATCCGCCGAATGAGGAAGAGGCGAAGAAAGTACGCGAAGAACTGGGCGGGCTTTTTGTGTTGGGCACCGAACGGCACGAAGCAAGGAGAATAGACAATCAGCTTCGCGGCAGGTGTGGAAGACAGGGAGACCCGGGCTCGTCTCAGTTTTTCCTTTCGCTTGAAGACGACCTTGTGCGTATTTTCGGAGGAGACAGGATAAAGCGGCTTATGGAAATGTTTAACTTGCCGGTTGATATGCCGATTGAAGCAAAGATGGTATCAAAGGCAGTGAACCAAGCACAGCAGAAAGTGGAAGGAGCGAATTTTGACGCGCGCAAGCACCTGCTTGATTTCGATGATGTTTTAAACAAACACCGCACGGCGATTTACTCTAAGAGGGAAAAAATGCTCAAGCTCGGTTTTGCCGGCGAAATAATGCCGCTTATCCGCGATGTTTTATCTATCCTTGTGGAAAAGCAGAAAAATATAGCCGCGTCTCTCGTAGAGAATAGCGAGGAGAAAGAAAAAATTGAAAAGGCGTTGCTTACTTCGGAAGAAAGAATTAAAAAAATACCCGAGAAAATAGAACCGGAGCGCTCCGTCGTTTTAGGTCAGCATCTGGCGCGCATTATGGACATGCTCTGGGTTGAGCACCTGGAAAGTTTGGAAGGACTGCGCGATTCTGTAAATATACGCGCTTATGGCCAGCATGAACCGCTTGTAGAATACCGCCGCGAGGCGCACATACTATTCAAATCCATGAACGATAATTTTGAAACGCTCGCTTGGAATACCGTTTTTCCGATTTTGGAAATGGACATCGAAAAAATAAAACACGGTAATGAAGCAGCGAGTAGGCAAGCGGAATCATCTAAGAAACCCGGCGCGGATTCCAAACACATAGGCCGCAACGACCCCTGCTGGTGCAATAGCGGTAAGAAATACAAAAAGTGTCATGGGAAGTAGGAATATGAAGAAAATCGCTTTTGTTCTAAATCTTCCATGGAGCTTAGCGGGATTATTTTATAGTTTGCTAATGCTTCCCAGGAATATTAAAACGGATAAACTACAGTTTGTAATGGTTTTAAGAGTACGGAGATTATGGATAAACGAGGTGGTTCTTAGGCGCAGAGTAAGAGGATTCACATTAGGGAATACGATATTATTGTCTGATGTGGCCGATAACAACACATATGATCACGAAATCGTTCATGTGAGGCAATTTATGAAAGAGCCGTTTATATTCCCATTGTTTTATTGTTTTGAATTCATAAAACATGGATATCAAAATAGTAAATACGAGAAAGAGGCATATCAGAGAACTAATGAATAACCGCGCCGCAAGCGGCGGGGTATCAGAGCGGGGATTTAATAAAAGCGAAGGTCAGTGAAGTTGTGCAATTTTCTGGTTTGACCCCGAAAAAAGTGAAAGAAATATTGGACAAGTATGGCAAAGACGATGGATTGAAAAAAGACAAGATTCATGAATTTTTCAGAATGTTCAAAGACAAAAATTATTGCATACTCATATTTCTGAAAAATCCCATTGGGATAAAGCCGTTTGAAATTGATAAAACCGGTTTCGGTGCAATGTCGGCATGGATTATTGCGAAGAATATTTCTAAAGTTAAAAGATGCTAAATAACATTCTAACATTCTCAAGAATGTTAGAATGTTTGTAGGTCAAAAACATTATGAAAAACAATAATCAAATGCAAATCAGCCAAGAAATAAAGCCGGGAAAATACAGACATTACAAAGGCGACATTGTCGAGG
>MFKJ01000029.1:4152-6118 GCA_001779535.1 Candidatus Jorgensenbacteria bacterium RIFCSPHIGHO2_02_FULL_45_20 | reverse complement strand
TGTCACTAACGTAGCCCATAACCTGCTCAAAAGTTCCGCTCAGTGTGAGGCGGAGAGGGAAGAATCCACTTCGGGCTGGTTGCAGATCAATTTTATGTTCGGCTAGTTGACGGTTGTGAGCGATTTGCTCAAGAGTAGTGATAAAAGAAAGTTCATCGCCAGTGAGCAGGAAAATGGTATTGAGGCGGTCCCGTTCAGGCTTAATTTTTTCAAAATCTTCTATAGTTTTTCGCAGCAACTGACCTCGTAAGTATTTTTTTTCTAAGTCAACTCGTTCAAGGTATACCGATTGACTAATTTGGCGGATATCGGTAATCGTAGGCCAGATAATAAAAACAACTACGCCGATGAGTAGTATGGCGACGATGGCAAAAATAATTCCAATTCTTTGTCTAATATGCATCGGATTGGAGCCGTGTTAAATCGACGCTTGACTTGATATTGAAATTGATATTTTCTCTTGTCAGTAGATTTTCAAGCGGGACGTCGCTTTCTAAGAATAGCGGTGAACCGCTCAGTGCCTGCTGCAATTTAAGTAGCTGGTCTCGATTTTGTGCAAAACCAGAAAGTGTCACGTCTTTGCCGTTGATGTTAACATTGAAAATAACAATTCCTTCTGGGGTGATATCAGAAAGCTCTGCAAAAAATTTCGTCCAGGGGATATACTCAGACTGGATTTTGTTTACCTCAGTGAGTTGGCGATTGACATCTTTAATGTCTTTACTGAAAATATTGCCGTACTGAGTGGTCAAGGTAGTTTGGTCAACGACTCGGGTAAAGTATTCCTGGAGGGTGAGTTTAGCCAGCAGTAGGGTAATTGCTGCGAGTGTGGTGAACAGCAGCAATAAAACGATTGCATTTTTTAACGAGAGGTAGAGCTGGAGCAGGTGAGCCTCTTTCTTGGTTTGTGGCGGGAGAAGATTGAGGGTAATCATTTCATCAAATTTTATTTTGCGCTGCTCGGATTGCTAAGCCAATGGCTGTGGTGTAGGAGAGCGCTTCTTTGGCTGGAATTTGAGCGCGATTGCGCATGACAACATTCTCTAGCGGATTGCCGATTTTAATGGCAACTTTAAGTTGTTCACTGAGTACCTCGTCGATACTTGAGAAATTAGCCCCACCACCACATAGGATTATCTCTGATACGGGTCGCGGGTTTTCAAAATTTGCTTGGTAGAAAGTAGCGGTTTTTTTTATTTCGGTAATCAGTGAGTTTATATTTTCTACGAGTATTTTCAATAGCGCTCCCTCGCATTTTTGAGGGTCAAGGCCACAGACGATTTTTGCTTTTTCAGCTTTGTCCCAGTCGAGGTTGAGTTTTTGAGCGATAGTCTTGGTAATTCTATTGCCGGAGATTGGTAGACTTACCGTTAACTGAATTGAACCGTGGTCGTAGAGTGCCAAACCGGTTCTCATTGCACCGAAATCAATTAGCATGGTTGCCCCGTTTGTTTCTTTGGTAATGAGCGTTCGGATAATTGCTGCTGCCTCAATTTCCAGCGCGCTGATGGTCAGCCCACACGCGTCAAGTGCCACTACATAGTTATCAACGATTTGTTTTGGCGCCGCGCCGACGAGGAGCCGGGTTGCGGAGGTGGTTTTTTTTAGTGGTTGCCAGTCGAGATAAATTTCGTCGATCTCTAACGGGATATGTTTTTCAATTTCTTCGTTGATTGCCTCAGGAAATTTTTTTTCCTCTACCACTGGGACGGTAATGACTTTAATGAAGGTATTTGATTCAGGTAGCACTGATACCACCATCCGATCTTTAATTGGTTTCCCGTGGGCTTTTTTCAGCAGCGTAGTAATTGCCGATACGAACTTCGTATTGTCAATAATTTGACCATCAGAAATAATGCCCTCGGTAATAGCGAGCTGGTTGAAGCTCTCGAGGTACATTTTTTTACCTTTTTTGACTAGTTTTATCGCCCTGATGGCGCGTTAGCTGATATCAAGACCAAACATT
>MFKJ01000029.1:3263-4141 GCA_001779535.1 Candidatus Jorgensenbacteria bacterium RIFCSPHIGHO2_02_FULL_45_20 | reverse complement strand
CCAGCAGTATACCACATTTGGGCGCGGTTCGTCAGTTAGTATTGCTCTTCCCAGTGGTCAATTTGAATAAGGGGTGAAGTTTGATTGTTAATCGGATCGATGACGGGCTGAAAATTATCCGGAACATAATTGAGAATAATTGAGCCGCCGCTGGCCGTGACGCGCGCATCGAAACCAGTCATACTACCATCGATAGTGAAATTGGTCCCTGATGAGGTTATTGCTAGGTCGTCTGCGGCGTAAATTAAACCCTCAACAGTGACGGTGCCACCCGAGGTTGTAAAATCAACGTCGTCTTTAGCAAGTAGACCGCCACCCAGTGTGTCGTCAGCATTAACCGTAACGGTCTGACCAGCAAGGGTGATTTCAATATCTTCGGTTGCCACCAGCACACCATTGATGGTCATATTTTTTCCAATAATTTTAGCGTCGCCGGTAACGTAGATAATTCCATTTAATGTTGTGCCGGTCGGTAAGGCTTTAAATTGATTTTCGGTGTAGGTTGCAGTCGCCCGGTTTTTCCAAGAGTCGGCTAAGTCCGAATCAAAATCAATTTGTAGCATATCAATAGTAGATGTCGGGGCGCTCTGGTAGCTACCATTAAGCGTCAAAACTCCCCCGGCAATTACATTAATATTATTACTAGCTGAAACCACGCCGTCATTAACCACCACTTCCGCGCCCTGAACCTTAAATACCTGATTGGCATGCAGCCGGCCGCCATTTGCGGTCAACACAATCCCGGAGCCGGTGAAAGTGAAATTACCATTTTGCTGCGAACCACGGCCGCCCGCGAAGCTTGAAAATTCCCACTCGGTACCCGATCCGGTGGCTTTGACCACATATGCCTTGACGACTCGTTGGGAAAGACTTGAACC
>MFKJ01000029.1:296-3244 GCA_001779535.1 Candidatus Jorgensenbacteria bacterium RIFCSPHIGHO2_02_FULL_45_20 | reverse complement strand
GCCTCGGCCAGGTAATAATTTTTTGTCGCGGTCGCTTGGGCGTCGGCGATTTTTCTTTCTGTTCCAGAAATCGTGATGAGGTATGATCCAGCTAAAAGCAACGCGGTTAGAATTAGCACTGACAGCACTAACACAAACCCACTGGTTTTTTCTCTGTTTTGAGAGGCGCTCATATATTTCGTGGATTAATAATGGTTTGAAAATCAATTGTTCGTTCATTTTTTTCAAGCGCCATTCTAATAGTTATATTTTTTGAACCAAAGAAATCGAGTTGGCTAAAAAATTCTGCCATTAAACGATCGTCGATCGTCGTGCTTTCCGGTCCGCCAAAGGGATCAACGTCGTCCCAATGGACGTAGATGCTGGGGTTGGTAGAAAAATAGTAGACTTTAACTTGGCGTTTTAAGTCAGTGCCGTCAAGGTAGTAGCGAATATACTGAACCTGTGAGCTAGTGTGCCCGTCTTCAAATTCCAGCTCGTGGGCAATTTCGGCAGGATTTGAGTCGTCTGTGGGTAATGTGGTGACCAACTCGACCGCTTGGCGAATTTCACGACCCATGGTATCGGTAGCGGTCCGGGCATTTTGGAGTAATTCCGCTTTGGTGTTGGTCGTTCGAAAGACATTTTGGTTGAGTACAAAAATTCCGCTGATTGTTATAACAATTAAAACCAGTACTGTAATTGCAATCAGCATTTCAGCTAGGGTGAAGCCGCGGCGGTCATTGAGTGGAGAAGTCAACATACGTTTAGTATGAGGCGCGGAGCGTACTGATGGTGCGTTCCTGTTCGGCACCGGTTATTGCGGAACGCCAATACACGCTCACGGTAATTTTTTTAAGTCCTTGATCAGTACCAACCTCATTGAGGTTATCATCAAGATAGGTGACGACCGTTTGTCGTGAAAAGGGGAACAAGAAATTTCCAGGGTCGTTACTGAGCTTTTGTTTTGATTCAATAGTGCCCGTGTCTAGATCATCATAGGTAGTAGCCAGTAGCTCTTCTATCTTGGTCAACGCTGCCGTGGTGGCGATACTAACATCCTGAGATTCGGTAATAATTGAAAGCGAAAAGGGAAAAAATTGGACCATCGTTAGGATCCCGATTAGTAGCACGGCGATTGCTAAGGTCGCTTCGATTAGGGTAAACCCTTGTTTATTCATTGATATCGACATAGCCGGACGGCTTAATTTCTATAATTGAAATTTCTTCTTTGGTATTAATTAATTTGACAGAACCAGCTTCAACAACCGCGCCAGTGGCGGTGAATCGGATAGAATCGTCAGTAAAACCGGTTATTTCATTGAGGGTTACTTCAGTTTCCATTTCAATAGTTTTAAAAACATCACCGGTACCATTATTAACGATTTGGTAACTGGTCGTGTCAGGAAACAAAATTTTGTAAATGATTTGTTCGGTAATTGCTTTCTGCTGGGCCAGCCGGAGGTTAGTGGCAAGTACCCGGGCTTCATTGCGCAACTTAGTTGTTTTTTGATAGCTGGCCAGTAGCGGCAGGGACACCGTAATAATCAAAACCATTAGACCGCTGACTACCAAAAGTTCGATTGCTGAGAATCCTCGTTTCATTATATTGCTTCACTAATTGAGTAGAGCGGCATGATAACCGCGACGGCCATACCGCCGACGCCTACGCCGAGGACAGTGATCAAGAGAGGCTCGATTAAAGATGGTAAATCATTCATGATTCGGTCAACGTCTTCTTCATAAAAAATCGCTGACTCTTCTAGAATATCGTCGAGTGCGCCAGTCTCTTCACCGACCGCTATCATCTGTAAAACCACCGGCGGAAAAAATTCTTTGTAGCTGTCGAGCGACTGCTTGATACTGATTCCTTTTTTGAGGTGTTCCTTTGCTTCAAGCAGCGCTTTACGGTAAATGACATTGCCTAAAATTCTTGAGGTAATTTCAAATGACTGGACGATCGGGATGTCGGTTTTAAGCAGCGAGCTTAACGTCCGGCAGAAACGAGCCAGGTTAATTTTTTTAACAATCCCGCCCGCAATCGGTGTGCGCAGAATCAGTGTGTGTAAAAATTTTTTGCCGTTCGGAGTGCGGAAGTACATCATCAAAGCGGTAATGGTAATTACCAACCCGACGACGATGTACAGGCCGTAGTTTAAAATACCGTCGCTGATAAAAATTAAGATTCTGGTCGGCAGCGGCAGCTCAACGTTGAGTTCTTTAAAAACGCCGGCGATATTTGGTACCACGTAGACCATCATGGCCGTACCGATAACAACCATCATCACTACCACCACCGCCGGGTAAATCATCGCGCCGCGAACTTTACTGACGATGTCGTGATCTTTTTTCATCTGGATAAACAGCTGGTTGAGTACATCTTCGAGTTTACCTGACGCTTCGCCGGCCGCTACCATGTTGATAAACAATTCTCCAAAGGTCCGTTGGTATTTCTCTAAACTTTTTGACAGCAGGCTTCCTTTTTCAACCTGAGCCTGCAAGTCTTGCAAAATCCGTTTAAACCGTTTGGAACTAGTTTGTTCCGCTAGCGTTCGCAGCGCTACGGCCAACGAAATGCCGGTTTTAACCATAATACCCAGCTGCTGGACAAAAAAGATTTTCTCGGAGAGTTTAATCGATTCGAGTTTCGAAAAGAAATTTTTAAATTTTGACGGAGTCTCGGGTACGGCCATAGATTATTCTTCTGATACGCGTAAAACTTCTTCAATGGTAGTGACACCGGTTTTAGCTTTAATAAAACCATCTTCTTGCAATGTTAACATCCCGTGCTGTCGAGCCGATGTCATAATTTCATGGCCCGACGCGCCTTTGAGAATCAATTCGCTGATATCGTGCGTCACTTCCAGCACCTCGTACAAACCGATTCGTCCGCGGTAGCCCTCCTTGTTACATTTTTTACAGCCTTTGCCGCGGTAGAACAGCAGCGATTCTTTTGATTGTTTTTTGGT
>MFKJ01000029.1:0-290 GCA_001779535.1 Candidatus Jorgensenbacteria bacterium RIFCSPHIGHO2_02_FULL_45_20 | reverse complement strand
CCCTTCTTTTTCTAAGGTAGTAAGAATTGAGTCGAGGTCGACCTGCTTTTCTAATTTTTCTAACTCAACTTTGGTCAGGGTGTAGCTTTCAATACAATCGGGGCAGACTCGCCGCGCCAGCCGCTGCGCGATGATCATAATCGTTGTTGAGGCGACCAAAAAGGACGGTACGCCCATTTCACTCAAACGAGGCAGCGAGGTCGGTGCGTCGTTGGTATGCAGCGTCGAAAAAACCAGGTGACCGGTGAGCGCGGCATGAATGGCAATCTGCGCCGTTTCTTCATCGCGGA
>MFKJ01000028.1 GCA_001779535.1 Candidatus Jorgensenbacteria bacterium RIFCSPHIGHO2_02_FULL_45_20 | reverse complement strand
ATACACCACGGGAAACCGAAGTCGGGAAAGAAATTACGGTAACCGTTTATTATTATCTATTACGCACGCACCTGTGCATAACTTTTGTAAATTTTAGCGTTGTGCCCCCGCCAGGATTTGAACCCGGAACCTCTTGGTTCGAAGCCAAGCACTCTATCCAATTGAGCTACGGGGGCGTGCGTTAATTTGATGAAACCAGTTTTTATCCTATTCCATTAGAAATAAGCGTCAAATTGGAATACAATTTTCATATAAATCTAGAACAATGGAAAACACTATCCCCAAAGAAGTAATTGATACAGGAAATGCACTCGTTGCTTGCAAGCATGAGGCGTTTATTGTCGGCGGGTGCGTGAGGGATTTGATAATCGGAGTCCGGCCGAACGACTGGGATATAGCGACCGATGCGTCGCCGGACGACATCCGAAAAATTTTTCCCGACTCGGTCTATGAAAATGATTTCGGAACAGTAGGCGTGAAAACCGATTCCGATGACCAGACACTTAAAATGATTGAAGTTACGACTTTTCGCGCGGAAGGGACGTACTCCGATAAGCGCCATCCGGACGAGGTAAAATTCGTGAAAACAATCGAGGAGGACTTGTCGCGCAGGGATTTTACTATAAACGCGATGGCGATAGATATTAATCCCCGGATTTTAAGTTCAAAATCCAATGAGATTTCGAAATTCGCTCCGCCAGCCGGCGGACAAAATTCTAAATTAATCAGAGATCCGTATGATGGGCAGGGAGATTTGAATAAAAAAATAATCCGCGCCGTGGGGAATCCCGATGAACGATTTGAGGAAGACGCTTTGCGTTTGCTCCGCGCAGTAAGATTGTCCGTCCAGCTTGGTTTTTCGATCGAGCAACACACAAAAAACGCGCTTAAGAAGAATTCGCGCCTTCTGAAATATATAGCCAAAGAACGGGTGCGGGACGAGTTTCAAAAACTCATCTTGTCGGAACGCGCCGCGGACGGCATTTTCCGGCTTGAAGAAACTGGCATTCTTGAATTTATAATTCCGGAGTTGCGGGAGGGGATAGGATGCAAACAAAACAAGCACCACGTGTATGAGGTGTTTGAACACAATACGAGGGCGCTTGAATATGCCGCGCGAAAGGGATATTCACTTGAGGTGCGTTTGGCATCGCTCCTTCACGACATAGGAAAGCCGAGAACGAAACGCGGACAAAACACTGAGGCGACGTTCCACGGGCATGAAGCGGTGGGCGCGCGCATTGCCGCCGCCGCGCTGAAAAATCTCCGATTTTCGAATGACGTTATCGAGAAAGTACGGCATCTTATCCGCTACCACATGTTTTATTACAATGTCGGCGAAGTGAGTGAGTCGGGCGTTCGGCGGTTTATCGCGCGCGTTGGAGTTGAAAACATAGACGACATACTTAAAGTGCGCGAAGCGGACCGCATTGGTTCTCGCGTGCCTAAAGCATTTCCATACAAGTTGCGGCACCTTCTTTTTATGATAGAAAAAGTGCGGCACGACCCCGTACATCCAAAGATGCTCGCCGTCCGAGGAGACGATGTTATGAAAATTCTCGGCATTCCCGCCGGTCCTAAAATCGGCGAAATCCTATTCATTTTGCTTGATGATGTTCTTGACGACCCATCACTTAATACAAAAGAATATCTTGAGAAACGCGTGAAAGATTTGGGTTCACTTCCTGGCAGTAAGCTCGCGGCACTTGCCGGAGAAGGGAGGCGAAAGCGCGACAGCGTGGAAGAGGAAGTGGAAGGAGAGATGAAGCGAAAGTATTTTGTCGAATAAAATCACTGATAAAACCATCTATGAATGTAAAAATAAAGAGGATAGACAAGACGTTGCCGCTTCCGGAATTCAAAACAAAGGGCGCCGCGGCGTTCGATTTTATTTCAAGAGAGGATGTTTTAATTCCGCCGCATTCTATAGGATATGTTCCGTTAAATGTAATAATAGAAATTCCGGAGGGATGTGTTATGTTCATCTTCGCGCGGAGCGGGATGCACAAGCGCGGGCTTATGCTCGCGAATGGCGTCGGTGTTATAGACCCCGATTTTTGCGGGGAGAAAGATGAAAACAAAGCGGTTTGTTTCAATTTCACGGACAATGAAGTTACGGTTCAGCGAGGCGAGCGCATAGCGCAGGGACTTATACAAGAAAGAGCGGCGGTTCAGTGGGAGGAAGTCGAAAAAATGAAAGAAGAATCGCGCGGAGCGTTCGGCACCACGGGGGATAGGTAGTTTATAAAACTTTAACGTATGGACAATCTTTCCCGTGTAAGGACGCGAAAGTTGTATTGAAAACCGTGATTCGTATTTTTCAATCCTCCATCCCGGTTTTTTATTTACTATGATAAATCCACGGCCGTGGATTTATCATAGTAACGTGATATAATATTTCAAAGGGAAAGAATCAATTTTGTAAACAAGGATGAAAAAACAAAACAATCCAAAGGTGATTCCGATTATCTTGGACATATTACAAGAAAGTTCTTATATGACCGGAGAGTTGTTTAGCGCCTTTATGTGTGGATATGGGGAATCATACAGAAGGATTAATAAAATATTGTATGACAGGCAGAGCGGAAAAAGCACGAAAGAGAGCTGGGGCGATAAATTTATTGATGAGCAAAGGTTCTACGACGCCGTCAATTACTTAAAAAGAAATGGTTTTATTGAAAAGAAAAAGGGTAAAAAAGATAAAAAGATTAGTTTTTGGGCGATAACGAAAAAAGGAAAAGAAAAATTTGCTCGCGAGAATTATAAAAATGGAAATTATGTTTCGGAAGATGACTCGGTTTTGAGAATTATAATCTTTGATATTCCGGAAAAAGAAAGAAGGAAAAGGGATTGGTTGAGAGAAAGCATCCGGGAAATCGGATTTTCTCTTCTGCAGGGAAGCGTTTGGATAGGCAAGAAGAAAATACCAGAAGAATTTATGAATAATATAAACGAAGCGGGTATTTTCAAGCATGTTCACATTTTTAGCATTGATAATGAAGGCACAATTTTAGTTGATTAACTTGGTGGGTGGTTCATGGTTGGAGAGGAGGGGTGTGTTTTTTATTTACTATGATAAATCCACGGCCGTGGATTTATCATAGTAAATGTCTTAAGTGTGTAATGATTTTCGATAATTTTTAGATAAGTAGTTAATAATATCCTTGCCTTTTTATTCTTTTAGCTCAAAAATAATTCAAGCGGGGTGGAGTATGACGGTAGTACGCACGCTTCGGGTGCGTGTAGACAGGGTTCAATTCCCTGCACCCCGACGAGATAGAAATAATATTAATCTATGAAAGTAGCTTTGGTAGACACAGTCAAGAAAAAAGAGGGGGAGAAACTTTTGTCTGCCGCGGGCTTCAGCATTGTGTCGTGTAACCCCGACATGGTCGTGAGTTACGGAGGCGATGGTACCATTATGCGGGCGGAGCAAAAGTTTCCGGGTGTGCCGATTTTGCCGCTCCGCGCGAGCATGGTTTGTAAACTTTGCCCGGATATTTCGAATGAGGAAATTTTATCCCGTGTGAAAAACGGTAAGTTCGCAGTAAGTGAAATGTGGAAGATACAGGCATCAACCAAAGGCGTGACGCTTGACGGAATGAACGACGTTATTGTTCATAATGCGGATCCGCGCCACGCGATAAGATACACGGTTTTTGTAAACAACAAGCCGATGGGTGGGGAAATTATCGGCGATGGAATGGTTATAGCAACGCCGTTCGGCTCGACCGGATATTACCGCTCCATCACAGACAGCTATTTTGAGGTAGGAATCGGAGTGGCGTTCAACAACAGTACGGAGCAGTCAGACCATATCGTTTTGGATGAGAATTCGGTTATAGGCATCAGCGTTTTACGCGGGCCGGCAATCGTGTATGTTGATAATCGCAAAGAGACCATATTTCTCGGTGAAAATGACATTGTCGAAATAAGGAAGTCGGACAAAATCGCGCGCGTGGTTGTCTTGCTTGATTAAGTTTTTTTTGCGATAGTTTTAACTGCCGTACGGGCCTATGGTCTAGTGGTATGACGCGACATTCGCATTGTCGAGACGGCAGTTCGATTCTGCCTAGGTCCACTCCTTCACTAAATATAAAAATTCAAACGTTTGGTATTATAAATGTTATGCAAAAGAGAGTTTTTATAGTTCATGGGTGGGATGGGTATCCGGAAGAGGGGTGTTTTCCGTGGTTGAAAAGTGAATTAGAAAAGAAAGGATTTACCGTTTTCAATCCGACTATGCCGGAGCCATTAAACCCGCAAATTGACGCGTGGGTATCGTTTCTCAAAAAACAGGTCGGGGTTCCTGATGAAAATACCATATTGCTTGGCCACTCTATCGGCGCCCAAACAATTTTAAGGTATCTGGAATCGCTTCATGGAAACGAGAAGGTCGGCGGTGCCGTGTTTTTGGCCGGATGGATTCATTTAACAGATAAAGCGTATGAGGATCCCGGCGACGTGGAGATAGCGAAGCCGTGGCTTGAAACGCCGCTCGATTGGGATAAAATAAAATCCCGTTCAGGAAAATTTGTTGGGATATTTTCCGATAGTGATCCATTAGTTCCTATAAGCGATTCAGAGATATTCAGAGAAAAGTTAGGAATGATAATTGTTACGGAACATAACAAGGGGCATTTCAGCGGAAGCGACGGGATAAAAGAATTGCCGTCCGCGCTTGAGGCGATACTGGAAGTTTTTCAGCAAAAATAACTATGAAAAAACAAATTTATTTACTTAAAAGTTTTTTGAATAGCGTGGGGGCGTTCGTGTACATCGTGGCGGTGTCGTGGCTTATGCTCCACGCGGAGAAGTTTTTTGGCAAGCCGCCGTCGCCGGAATTTTTAATGCTGGTGCTTATGCTTTTACTTTTTGTGGTTTCGGCGTCCGTAACCGGTTTTTTGGTTTTAGGCGCGCCGGCAAATTTGTATTTCGGCGGTCTCAAAAAAGAGGCGGTTGTTTTGTTTTTATGCACACTCGGTTGGCTTATCCTGTTTGCTCTGGTGGTTTTGGCGGTATTGTTTCTCGCTTAAAATTCGAACCGCCCCAATGGGACGGTGAAAAATAAATTCGGAAGCCGGCTGCAATTTTTTGCTTGGGGGGAAAGGGACAAAATGAGGTCCAGCCAGCTTCCTGGTGATTGGGGTCTTCGCGGGCCGGTGAATTATGCCGGCGGATCGCTCTCCCTTTCACCTCTTGTGTAGCTAAAATAATAGTATCAGATTTGTTCCACAAATAACAATAATTTTTTATCCTTATAGCGCTATAATAATTTTTATGCCAAACACATCTGTAGTATGATAAAAGGAATATGACTGGAGGATTATTTGAACTTGCGGTTGTGGTTTTGATAGCCGCGGCGCTTGGAGTCGCGGCCAGGTTCTTACGCCAGCCGGTTGTGATGGCGTATCTTGCCACGGGAATTATAGTGGCTTATTCGGGTTTTTTGAACATACAGAACAGAGAAGTGTTTTCTGTTTTTTCGGACCTCGGCATAATGTTCCTGCTTTTTTTGGTCGGGCTTGAGATAAATTACACTTCACTGCGGCTTGTCGGGAAGACGTCGATTATAGTCGGTGTCGGACAGATCGCGTTTACCGCCCTTTTTGGTTATTTGATATCCTCCGCGCTCGGTTTTCCTTTAATTCACGCTCTTTATATAGCGATAGCGCTCACTTTTTCGAGCACGATAATTGTGGTGAAATTATTGTCAGACAAGCACGACCTCCATAGTTTGTACGGGAAAATAAGCGTCGGATTTCTCCTGGTCCAGGATTTGGCGGCGATCATCATTCTTATATTGCTCGCGGGCTTGGGAAATGGCGGAGCTGGAATATGGCAAAACGCCGTTCTTACTTTGGTGAAAGGAGCGGCGCTTTTTGTCCTGATGCTTTTTTTGGGGAGAAAAATAATCCCGCTTTTATTCGGTAAAATATCCCGTTCGCATGAACTGCTTTTTTTAGTAAGCTTGGCGTGGTTGTTTCTTGTGGCAACCGTAGTTTCAAAGCTCGGTTTTTCAATTGAGATTGCCGGATTTTTAGCCGGTCTCGCGCTTGCCAACTCGTCCGAGCATTTCGAAATTTCGCACAAACTCCGGTCGCTCCGAGATTTCTTTATGCTTGTGTTTTTCGTGATTTTAGGAGCGTCATTCGTCTTTGCGGGATTCGGCGGATTGATAATTCCCACTATTATCCTTTCACTTTTCGTTCTTATCGGAAATCCGATTATAGTGCTCGTGATTATGGGGATTATGGGTTATAAAAAGCGGACAAGTTTTTTGGCGGGGACGACTGTCGCGCAGATTTCGGAATTCAGTTTGATTTTGGCGGCGCTCGGATTAAAACTCGGACACATAACGGAAAACGTTGTCGCGCTCATAACCGCCGTTGGCATAATCACGATAGCCAGTTCCGCTTATTTTATAACGCATGGCGACAAGATATTTTCCGCGCTTTCCCGCCCGCTATCCATTTTTGAACGCAAGAAAACGAAGGAAACCGAATCGTCCGACGGGCTGGATGCGAAGGATGTTGTTTTGATAGGATGTGGACGGACCGGGGAGAGTATAGCTCTCGGTTTACCTCGGGAAAAACTTCTTGTGGTGGATTTCGACCCAAATGTGATTAAAAAGATGAAGGCGAGAGGTTTTTCTGTGGTTTACGGCGACGTTGCCGACGAAGAGATGAGGGAAGTCGCGCGGCTCAAGGACGCCAAGCTTGTAGTTTGCACAAGTCCGAGTTTGGAAGACGGACTCTCACTGCTTTCGGTATTCGCGCCCGACGATTTCTCGCGGCCTAAAATAATAGTGAGAGCCGACACGGAAAAAGACGCCGAAATTCTTTATAAAAATGGCGCGGATTACGTTCTTCTGCCGCACTTTACGTCGGGGCAGTATTTGGGGAGGACGATAGCGCTTAGTCCGGAGATGGAAATAATCTCTCACCTTCGGGACAACGACCAGACGATTATCCGCCAAAATACCATTCATTAGAAGTTGCAACGGTGTTGCTTGTTCCGGGTTTTTAACAGATGGATTTACCGCGACTTTCATTCGCGCCTGAACGGTTCCTTGTCAGGCGTTTTTTAATATTATTTATAAAACACTCGAAAGTTATTTTTACCATAAATGGAATGAGAGTGAATAATAAACTTGACTTTTGAGATGTGTTTTCAATTTTATGCTCGCGTATGGCTTCAAAAACTCCAGCCGCTGTTTTTTCTTTCGCGTCAACCACCGCGTAGCAAGTGTCGAGGTATGAAAGGCAGTGAGTATCCGAGGCCGCTACGAGCGGAATATTTTTTTCTTTTGAGAGTATTCTTGCCTTTTTGTTGCAATCAATTCTTTTCGAATAAAACCACGATAGTTCTATCGCATCAAAAATACTCAAATGTTTTATGAGTTTATTTTTTAATGAACACGGGTGCGGGAAAAACGGATGAGGCGCGATAACGAATATATCAGGATTTGATTTTTTATATAAGGCGAGTTCGCCGAAAGTCGTAATTTGTTCAGCCGCTTTATCAGAGTTCAAAATTACCACATGCGATTTTTCGATTGTTTTTTCGATTCCGGAAATAAGCAATATACCCTTACTTTCGGCATACGCAGTATATTCTTCCTTAACCGCGCACAAATTGTGGCAAGTTATGGCTATGGCGTCAAAACCGAGTTCAGCCGCTTTGTCTATGGCTTCAAACGATGAGTGCGATATAGGATCCTCGGGGTCGTCGCTCGTGTGAAAGTGCAGATTGGTTTTGAGTTTCATCCGTTTCTTGTTATAATTTAATGGCGTGAACAAAGGTCGACTTTAAAAGAATCGCATTTATACCAAAATGATTCAAGATTGGACATCTATCGTGGCGGGGTCGCTTCAGAATCTTTGGGTCGGTTTTATCGGGGCGATAGGGAGTATTATCGGGGCGCTTATAGTGCTTTTGATAGGTCTCGTGGTTGCCGCCGGACTCGGAGCTCTTATTGAGCGGCTTGTAACGATTGTAAAACTCGATAAAGTGCTTTCTAACCTCGGTTTGCAGGAACATTTCAGCAGAGCCGGAATATCACTTAACAGCGGAAAATTTTTCGGGAAAATCGTGTATTGGTTTTTTGTCATAGTGTTTCTGCTCGCGGCATCGGACATCCTTGGATTTTACTCTCTTTCGACATTCCTTAAAGAAACACTGCTTTATATCCCGAACGTGATTGTGGCGGTGCTTATTATGCTTGCCGCCGTGGTTATAGCAAGCGCGTTGAAAAAAATAGTGCACGCTTCGGTCAGGGGCGCGAAACTGCACGCTTCGAATTTCCTGGGGTCTCTTACGTGGTGGGCGGTTACGATATTCGGTTTTTTCGCGGCGCTTTCACAGCTCGGCGTGGCCGTAGCAATGATTAACGCTCTTGTTACCGGATTTGTCGCTATGCTCGCGCTCGCAGGCGGTATCGCGTTCGGTTTGGGAGGAAAGGACTACGCGTCTCATTTGGTTTCAAAGTTACGGGATCACGTTGAATAAAGAACATTATTGATGGGTCAGAAGAAAGAATTGTTTTTTTAACCCCCCTCTTTTCGCGTTGCGCAAAAGAGGGGGGTTTTTCTTGCTTTTAAGCCGCGCGGATGTTAGTGTGTCTGTATTCAAAAAATATATGTTCGCGATATTCGAAACCGGTGGAAAACAATATAAAGCGTTCGTAGGCGACGTAGTGGAAATTGAAAAAATATCCGTTTCCGAGGGCGATGTTTTTTTTGACAAAGTTCTTGCCCGCGGTGAGGGAAGCGATATAAAAATAGGAACACCTTACATAAACGGGGCTGTTGTTTCCGGAAAGGTTCTCGGGGAGAAAAGAGACAAAAAGAAAATCGTATTTCACTTTAAATCCAAGACAAGGAGAAGGACTTTAAAAGGGCACAGGCAGACGCACGCGCTTGTTTCCATAACGAACGTTTAATAAACCCCGCCGTCGGCGGGATAAATAACCGCGCCGCGCGGAGTTATTTATTTTACGTTTTTCGAGCGTCTTTATGACGGCAGGTTACTCACCTGTCTTTTTTTGTTATGATATTATTAATGAGTATTCTCCAAAGGAGAAAAATGCGCGGGCAGATGACCCTCCCGTTCATTCTTCTTGT
Source organism: Candidatus Jorgensenbacteria bacterium RIFCSPHIGHO2_02_FULL_45_20 (assembly GCA_001779535.1). Lineage (GTDB taxonomy): Bacteria > Patescibacteriota > Minisyncoccia > UBA6257 > GWB1-50-10 > GWA2-45-9. The sequence goes on along the minus strand of MFKJ01000028.1, from coordinate 10,681 downwards.
AAGCGGGATTATTGTTGAAATTTCAATTGCCGGTTCGTTCGTGGCTTATTTTTTAAGCACGTCCGGATACGGAGAGCGGCTTTCGGTGCGCGCGAACGCGGCCGCGAATTCCGGCGTTCGCGATGCCATGGTGCGAATTGCCCAGAATAAGGAGTTCGTGTCTAATTTGTGCTCCGACCCGTATTCTTATCCTGTTTTGGTTGGCGATGACGCGTCGTCTGTTAGTGTATGCAGGATTACGGACGAAGCCAGCAACAAATACGTTTTCTCGATCGAGGGCATTGGGTACGCAGGCAGCCGGCAGAAAAAAATTTTTGCCCAGGCGCTCGTGGACTCCATAACAGGTCATATTCAAATTGAATCTATTTCCGAACAAAAAATAGAATAACATCCGCGTTTTTTATCAATTATTATGAGTACATTCCAATCATTTTATAAAAAAGCCGGACAAATTCTTGCCCGGCTGAGTTCCAAACCGCTTTTGGGGGGAATTTACGTAAGCAATTTCGGAATTCAATACATAAGTTTTATCGGAGGCGTTCCCAAGATGATTTCGCTAAGATTTCCGCCGGGTGTCGTTACGGACGGGAGAATACAGGACAAGGAGCAATTCAGGCGCGTATGTTCGGAGATTCATGCGGCTGTTTCGCCGGACAACCCCGATAAAAGAACGCAGGTTGTCGTTGTCCTTCCGGGCGCTCTTGTTTATACACAAAGTTTCAGTATCCCAAACGTGGGGGATGATAAGATTGATGAATCAGCCATCCTTAATTTGCAGATGATTTCGCCCATTCCCCAGCAAACGGCTTATATGAGCTGGCAGGAGCTGGGCGGCTCAAGTGATAAACGCGAACTTCTTGGAGCGTTTGTGGAACGTTCGGCTGTTGATGAAATAAGAGACATCTTTTCCGAAACAGGATTTTATCCGATAGCTTTTGAATTTCCGTCGCTTTCCTTATCGCGCCTTGTGTCCGAGTCGTCCGATATCAAAGAAAAATGCGTTCTTATGTTTCATATCTCAAGCGACGGCATAAATCTCGCCATCATACGCGGAAACAAACTTCATTTTGATTATTTCCGTTCGTGGCGTTCGATTCAAGGCGAAGAGAGCCAAATTTCCCGCGAGCGGTTTGATAGAGTTATAGTCGAGGAAGTGCGGAAAGTTATGAATTTTTCGATGAGCAAATTCAGGGTGAAGGTGGATATGGCTTTGATAGTGGCTCCGGGATTTGAAAGCGAGGTTTCCGGTGTGATTTCTAAAAACTTTTCGATGGAAGTTGATCCGCTTACGCTTTCCGTTCCCGAAATTTCACCGCAATGGTATGTCGCGTATGGCGCGGCTATGCGTGAGGCGATGTACTTCGGGAGCAAGGAGAGGTATATAAACCTTAACAAAGAAACATCGGAAGATCTATTTTTTCAGGAACATCTTTTCGGATTCGTCGGGCTTTGGAGAAACGCCATCACAGTCGTTTTCGGTTTTTTCCTTTTTGTTTTCGCTGTAGCGTATTTGTTCTTGAGCGGTCAGGAAAAAACACTTCAAAGCGGCATAGTGTTATCGAAGGCGGAGGTAAATCAATCGGAGTATTCGTTAATAGCGGAAAAAGCCGGACGCTTCAATGTCCTTCTTGAAGTTGTAGGCCGCGAACCGGAGAATGCCGATTTCTGGCACGGGTTTTTGACCGGTTTTATAGATAACGCCGCGGGAAATAAAATATCAGTTCGGCGTGTTGACGCAAGCTCTGTAACTTCGCCGATACAGATTTATGCCGAGGCACCGGACAACGCTTCGGTTGTCGCTTTTAAGAATAAACTTTCCGAAAGCGCCGAATATGGAGACGTTTCGGTTCCGCTTCTCGGCATTAAGGAACTCGATAACGGTTCTGTCGGTTTCAACTTGAGTTTTTCCCTGAAGGAAGGCGTGGTGAGCCGCTAAAGAAGCGCGGACTCTGGTTTCAACCGCTGCTACCCGACACAGTCGTCCATTATTTTTTTGAAAACGCCGAGAAGAATTTTTTTGTCGCTATCGGATACCTTAGAAAGGACGAATGAACCGGCTTTTTTTCTTCCGCGCTCGCGGCTATTTCTTGTGCCTATCCTCGCTCTCCAGAAGTTTTTTGTTTTAAGCGAAGCGATTACGGAAGCGATGCCGTTATGTCCCGCCGAACCCGCTCCGAAGTCCAGCTTATAGTTTCCCAAGGCAATATCCGAATCATCGTGCGCGACAAGTATGTTTTCCGGAAGTTTTTTAAAAAAAGAAACCGCCTTTCCGACCGTGGCGCCGGAGTTGTTCATAAAAGAAGCGGATTCGCAAATACGCAATTCCCTCACGCTTGTATATGAAAACAAGCGCGAGGAGTGTTTTTTGAATTTAATTCTTCCGCCCATTTCTCTCGCGACGAAGCGCGCGAACTCCACGCCCGCGTTGTGGAACGTCCATTCGTATTCGTCGCCCGGGTTTCCGATGCCTATGATTATTGATATGGAAGAAGAAGAGGAGTTGAATTCCGCGAGCATATTAAATACAATTATCGCATAACAAACCCATATTCGCCAACGCGCCAGTGTATAGATATGAAAAAAATTCTTTGGTCTTTATTTGAAGTTTTTGAAACCGTAACCATTGCGGTTGTAGCGGTTATACTTGTCCGCTATTTTGTAGTCCAGCCATTTGTCGTGAGCGGGGCAAGTATGGAGCCGACTTTCTACAACGGGAACTATCTTCTGATTGATGAATTATCCTATAGATTCAGAAGTCCGGAGCGCGGGGAAGTTGTGGTTTTCAGGTACCCGGGCGACCAAAAGTCATTCTATATAAAAAGGATAATCGGTTTGCCGGGGGAGAGAATTGAACTTTCAGATGGAGAAATAAGCGTGTATAAAGGAGACGAAAAAATTGAGTTGAAAGAAGCGTATGTCCGCGGCGGATACACGCAAGGGTCTTTTGAAACCACGCTTGGCGACGGGGAGTATTTTGTTATGGGCGACAACAGGAATTTCAGTTTTGACTCGCGTAGCTGGGGAGCCCTTTCCGAAAACAATTTAATAGGCACAGTGAGGTTGCGCTTGTGGCCGATAAATCAAGCGCAGGCGTTTTCCGCGCCGGCCTATGGAGAGTGAATCGCGGTTGTTTTATTAACGCAAAGAATTTAAATGGATAAACGCAAATCGGAGAAAAAAAAGGATACTCAAAAATCGAATTCAATCCGGCAGGAAAAAAACATCCATGATTTTTCAGTGCGCGGTTTTGCGGACATAATCCCCAAGGATTCGGACATCTGGAGGGAAATCATAAAGACGGGGAGTTTGGTTGCCGAGCTTCATGGATTCCATTATATGAGCACTCCCGCCGTAGAAAGCGCCGCTTTTTTCGAGAAGGTCTTCGGAAGCGATAAAAAGCTTACTGGTGGGAGGTGGTACTCGGTTTTCGGAGCCACAGCCCGCGAGCGCCTCGTTCTCCGTCCAACCGGACTTTTTCCGATGATGAGAAGCTACATAAATCATCATCTTGGGTATTTCTCGTCTCCGCTCAAAGCGTTTTTTTACGGGAAGTCGTTTATAAGAGAAGCAACAGACAAATTATGGCCTGAAGGAGAATTCAGCGAGTGGGGATTCGCGGTTATGGGAGATAATGACCCTATTTATGACATAGAAATCATAAAGTCCGCCGCGCATTTTCTGAAGATGCTAAAAATAAAAAAGACGGTTTTGAAAATAAACGCGACTGGATGCAGAGCATGTGCCGGTTCTTACAGGGACAAAATAAGGACGTATTGGACAAGAGAAAAGCAGAATTTGTGCAAGAAATGCGCCGTGGCGCAGGATTTCGGACGCTTTTTGTCATGCGACGAAGAAGGGTGCCGGACAAGAAGGGAATCGGCGCCGACCATCCTTGATTATCTTTGCCCCAATTGCAATAATCATTTCAAGGCGGTTCTTGAATTATTGGAGGAAGATGGGTTGCAGTATGAGCTGGACAATTATCTCATATTGCAAGAGAACGTGTGGAACAGGACGGTTTTTTCCATATTTTCGCAATCGGGGGTATGCCTCGCTTTAGGCGGGCGCTTCGACTACCTCTCGGAACTTGTCGGAGGGCGCTCTATTCCGTCAGTGGGTTGCGTGGTGTTTACAAACCGCTTGGCGGAGTTATTGAAGTCGTGTCCGATTGAGACGAAAGAAAAACCTAAGGTGTTTTTTATAGCTATAGGAGATCACGCGAAAAAGGCAAGCGGTCGGTTGCTTGCAATGCTCCGTGACAATGGAGTGGGCGCCATAGAAGCGCTCGGGAAAAAATCATTGAGAGTTCAACTGAAAGCCGCGGAAAGGATGAAAGTTCCGGTGTCTCTCCTTCTCGGGCAAAAGGAGGCGTTTGAGGAAATGGTTATAATACGCGATATGAGGACAGGCGCGCAGGAAACGGTAACAATGAAAAAAATGATAGAAACGGTCAAAAAAAAGATGAAAGAAATTTAGCGGTACTGAATTATGGACTGCCTTTTTTGCAAAATAGCCGGAAAAGAAATTCCATCGAATATCGTCTACGAAGACGAATCGGCTGTCGGTTTCTTGGACATACATCCGTCTTCGCCGGGGCATACAGTGGTTATCCCGAAAAGCCACATCGCCGATTTTTTAAGCATCCACGATGATACGGCAGCCGGAAAGATATTCGACGCGGTGAAGAAAACCGCGGCGATTCTTCAGCGAAAACTTACCCCGGACGGTTTCACGATAGGCATAAACAACGGTAAGGCCGCCGGACAGGAAATAGAGCATCTGCACATACATTTGATTCCTAGATGGGCGGACGACAGCGGTTTATCCGTGCAGGGAATCGTCAAAAATAAAAAATGGTCGGTCGAAGACATAAAGAAAAAAATATTATGATAGAAATCAAGAAAAAAGAAGGCGAGCATGTCGGTTCTTTTGTTTTCCGCTTCAACAAAAAAGTGAAACAAAGCGGCGTTATGAGGGAAATGAGAAAAAGAAAGTTCCAGAGCCGCGCCAAAAACAAGAATAAGAGACGCAAAGCCGCGCTCTACAAAGTTCAAAAACAGGCGGAGTATAAAAAGGCGCGAAAACATGGAAGCGTCCCAATCGCTCGAAAATAAAATACGCGCCGAGCTGACGGCGGCGATGAAAAATAAGAATGCCCTCACGGTCAGCGTGTTGCGCATGCTCACCGCCTCCATCCACGCGCGCCGCATAGAAAAACGCGGCTCATCCCTTTCTTCAGATTTGTCCGATAATGAAATAATAGAGATAACAGGAAAGGAAATAAAAAAGAGAAAAGAATCTTCCAAAATGTTTATACAGGGGAACCGCCATGACCTTGCGGAAAAAGAAGACGCGGAACGCGCCGTTCTTGAACTATATATGCCTCCGCGAGCGACAACGGGAGAAATTGACGAAATAATATCGCGCGCGATTGCCTCCGTTCATCCTTCAAGCGCGAAGGATTTCGGAAAAGTTATCGGAGAAGCGATGAAGGAGCTTAGTGGAAAGGCGGACGCCGGCGAGGTCGGTTCTAAAATCAAAGAGAAAATTTCTTCAATGTTCGTATGACACGCGAAGATCGCGCCGGACGCGGGCGCGTAGAAGTCGCGTATGATTGCTTCAGATTCAAGCATGTTGCGGGAACTGTCGCGCGAGCCGTTCGCGCGGCGCTTTTTTTCGGTAAAAAAGAGAAAACCGCTGTTTTTGTTTTCCTTGTCAGCGACTCCGTAATGGCGAAAATAAACCGCGAAACCAGAGGAAAAAATCGCGCTACGAATGTTTTAAGTTTTGTCCCGCCCGGCGGTTTTCCTCATCCGGAGGCGGGCGATAAGAATCCGTATCTCGGAGAAATATATCTCGCGCCCGACTTCATCAAAAAATCGCGCGAGGACATCGCGTTTCTTGCCATCCATGCCGCTTTGCATCTTTTGGGATATTCTCACGCGCAAAATAATGATAGAATTGAGATGGAAGCGTGCGAGAAAAAAATATATTCAGCGTATGTCAAACATCATCACAGGAATTGATATAGGTTCATCGCAGATAAAAATCGTCGTTGCCGGCAAGAAAAAAGGCGCTTTGGCGCAAGTACTCTCCGTCGTGAAGCAGCCGTCTTCAGGATTTCATAAAGGAGTCGTTGTTGACCCGGAAGAGGCGACAAGAGTGCTCCGTGACATAGTGCTTGATCTTCAGAATTTTTCAAAGAAAGCAGCGCAAAACGTTTTCGTCAATGTAAACAGCGAGTATGTAAAAGTCAGGAACTCACGCGGAATCTCGGCTGTCGCGAGAGCCGACAGGGAGATACAACAGGATGATGTTGACCGCGTGATTCAGGCGTCTCAAGCCATAAAACTGCAGCCGAACTATATGGTAGTGCATAATATAACGCGGGAGTTTTTTGTCGACGACGTTGGAGATATTCAGGACCCCATAGGGATGACCGGAAACCGTCTGGAGGTAAGTACGCTTGTCGTTGAGGCGTTCGCTCCGCAGATGAATTCTCTTCTTAAAACGCTTGAACGCGTCGGGATGCGCGTGAGCGGGCTTGTTTTTAATCCGCTTGCCGCCGCGCACTCTGTTCTTTCAAAAAAACAAAAGGATTTGGGGGTGCTTATGATTGATTTCGGATTCGATACGACGTCGTTCGTCGTGTACGAGGAAAATAAGATATCTCATGCAAAAAGCATTCCTGTGGGAATGAGGCATATAACAAACGATATCGCAGTCGGACTCCGTGTGGCGTTTGATTCGGCCGAGAGAATAAAACTTACGTATGGGAACGCAATGTCGAAAGACGTGAACCGCAAAGACGTTATACAACTTTCCGAATTTGATCCGCTTAACAGAGGAGAAGTATCCAAAAGATTCGTGGCCGAGATAATAGAAGTACGACTTGCGGAAATACTGGAACTCGTCAATAATGAGCTCAAAGTTTTAGGCAGAAGCGTCCAGATTCCGGCTGGGATTGTTATAACCGGAGGGGGAACAAAGCTTCCCGGAATAACCGATTTAGTGAAGCAGGAGCTAAAATTTCACACGCAGATAGGATTTCCGAATCTTGAGCCATTTGAGATTATGAACCCGACGTACAAAGAGCTTCTTGACGATCCGGAGTTCGCTACTGCGCTGGGTTTGGTCCGCATTGAAACGGGAGAAAAACATGTTTTGCCTGATGGCACGTGGGGTTCGGTAAAGAACTTTTTCAAAAATTTCGTGCCGTAATTTTTCCACGAACAATGAACAAAAAAAATAAAAAAATAAAGCCGGCTTACAGCCAGTACAACACTCAAAGAAGGCAGTCGTCACCGAGAACGATTTTGCGCGCGCCGATAGCGAGCGTGAAGGTAGTGGGAGTAGGCGGCGCCGGCGGTAAGATAGTGTCCAGAATGATGGAAGGGGACAGAATGCGCGGCGTGGAGTTTATCGCAGTTAATACGGACGCGCAGGATCTCGACAGGGTATCGGCGCATAAGAAAGTTTACATAGGCAGAGCTCTCACAAAAGGTCTCGGCGCAGGCATGAATCCCGAAATCGGCAAACAAGCGGCTGAGGAAAACAGGTCGGAGATAGGGGAAATATTGGACGGCGCCGATGTGGTGTTTGTTACAGCCGGATTCGGCGGCGGAACAGGGACGCTTGGTTCTTCGGTTGTCGCCGAAATAGCGAAAGAAAAAGGAATTCTCACGGTAGCGATGGTGACTAAGCCGTTCACCTTTGAAGGCGCGCAGAGAGCTTCCATAGCGCAGGATGGTTTACATAGGATAAAAGACAAAGTTGATTCTCTGATAGTTATTCCGAATGACCGCATTTTCAGTTTGATAGACAAAGAAACGTCAATAATCAAAGCTTTCGGGTTCGTTGATGATATTTTGAAACAGGCGGTGCTCGCGGTTACGGAGCTTGTGAATGTGCCGGGCATAATAAATGTGGATTTCGCGGACGTAAAGGCGATATTAAAAGACGCCGGCGCCACTCTTATAGGAATAGGGCATTCTTCGGGACAGGACAGAGGAGTGAAAGCCGTTAATGACGCTTTGCATTCGCCGCTTCTTGAGATAGCGATAGACGGCGCGAAGGGAGTGTTGTTCACTGTGGCTGGGGGGAAGGACCTGAAGATGTCCGAGGTGAACGACATTGCCAAGGCGGTTACGGTCAGTTTGGACCCTAATGCTCGTGTGATTTTCGGCGCGTATTATGACAAAGGACTGAAAGAAAAAAGCATAAAAGTTACGGTTGTCGCGACAGGGTTCAACGGCGTGGTGCAGATGCAGCGTTTTACGCAAACGTTGTTTTTTTCCGAAGAACCTAAAATCGGCAGCGCTTTGCATAAGAAAGAAAAAGAAGAAAACGTGGATGGCGCGGGCGGCGGTAAAACATCCGTTGAAAACAAAGTAGTCAAAAAAGAAGAGGCAAAAGAGCAAAAAGCAACTCTTGATAAGTCAGAGCCGTGGGAAATACCCGCATTCTTAAGGAAAAAGAAAAATCGGTAGTGTTTGTATCTTAGACGGCTTATGGCATCTTTGTTTCGATTGAAAAAATTATCTTGAAATGCAAGTATTATTTTGTGTCGCCCACGCGTCAAAATCATTCCAAGCCAGCGTAGCTCAGTGGTAGAGCGACTGTTTTGTAAACAGTAGGTCGTGGGTTCGATCCCCTCCGCTGGCTCATTCGCTAAAATGGTTTTCGTTTGCCGAAATTGTGGATGAACGGCAAAATCCACTCACATATCGGAAAAATATCTGATACTATGTAACTCACAGGTTAATTAATTTATTAAAATTATGAATTCAAACAAAACAAGTTATATTTTAGCCGGTGTGGCCGGGCTCATTGCCGTAGTTATTGTATTTATGGCGTCTCAAAATAATAATAAAGTTGATGGGAATGCCGCCGTGGAACAGGTCCAAAAATACGAACAAGTGAATACATCAAACGGTTTGATTATTGAAGACGAAATAGTTGGGACCGGGACGGAGGCGATTCCCGGTAGGACAGCGGTTGTGAATTATATCGGTAAACTAACAGACGGAAAGAAGTTTGACAGTTCCTATGACAGAGGAGAGCCGTTTTCTTTTACGCTTGGCGCGGGGCAGGTGATTCGCGGCTGGGATGAGGGTGTATTGGGAATGAAAGTCGGCGGCAAGAGGAAACTTACCATTCCGCCGGAACTCGGTTACGGCGCGCAAGACATAGGCAACGGTCTCATTCCCCCGAACTCGACTTTGATTTTTGATGTAGAGCTTCTGGATGTGAAATAAACTTCACCTGATTGACCCGAAAGATTACAACCGCTATCCTATCATAGAAAATCTGAAGCCGGTTTTTGAGACCTACATAAAAAATAGACAGCAGGTTTCATAAGCCAGAGTAGTTCAGTGGTAGAACGCCATCTTGGTAAGATGGAAGTCGGGAGTCCGATTCTCCCCTCTGGCTCGTGATTTATGATTGCGCGAGAATTTGATTATTTTGTTTGCTGATGATAGGTTACTATTGTGAAGGAGAGGAATAAAACTATTTAACTAACAAATATGGCAGAGGGAAAATTCACGGAAAATGTCGTGCGGTTGCGCTGTTCGGTGTGTAAGCACGTTAATTACCACAAACATAAGAATAAAAAGACGGTTGAGAAAAAACTTGAGCTAAAGAAGCACTGCAAGTGGTGCAAAAAACACACGCTTCATAAGGAAGCAAAGAAATAAATCTCTTTCGCGCGGGTTGGCGTTTGATATTTCCGTGTTTTATACTTTCGGTGTGTAGAAGGGGGTATGGTGAAGTGGTATCATGACGCTCTCCAAAAGCGTTGTCCTAGGTTCAAGTCCTAGTGCCCCCGCCAGATTACCAACCTTGAACCAAAGCGAAATATGAAGTTTCCAAAGGATTTTACAAATACAATTATCTGCGGTAGTGCCGTAGATGTGATGAAACAAATACCCGGCAGCTCGGTTCATTTAGTGATTACTTCGCCTCCATATAATCTCAAAAATTCTACCGGTAATGGAATGAAAGACGGCCGTGGAGGGAAATGGGCAAATGCCGCCCTACAGAATGGTTATTCGCACCATAACGACTGTATGCCACACGGGGGGTATGTGCAGTGGCAACGGGATTGCCTAACAGAGATGATGAGAATTATCCCGGAGGACGGCGCGATTTTTTACAACCACAAGTGGCGCGTACAGGGCGGATTATTGCAAGACCGCCAAGATATTGTGAGCGGTTTCCCTGTTCGCCAGATCATAATTTGGAAGCGGAAAGGTGGCCTCAATTTCAACGCCGGATATTTCTTGCCGACTTATGAAGTTATTTACCTTATTGCAAAGCCAAAATTCAAACTTTCAACAAAAGCGAATGCGCATGGCGATGTTTGGGATTTTACGCAAGAAATGAACAACGAACATCCGGCCGCCTTTCCGGTGAATCTGATTGATCGAATTGTTTCCGCCACGGACGCAAAGATTATTTTAGACCCGTTCATGGGTTCTGGCACAACGGCAATTTCTGCGATCAACTTCAAGCGAGATTATATCGGGATTGATATTTCGCCGGAGTATTGCGAAATGGCGCGAAAGAGAATCAAACAACATCAAGCACAAGTTAAACTTTGGTAATACTATGACTAAAAAACCTGTTATCTATACAAAACCAGCCCTCATCGCAAAATTGAAAGAAATTTCGGCGATGG
>MFKJ01000027.1 GCA_001779535.1 Candidatus Jorgensenbacteria bacterium RIFCSPHIGHO2_02_FULL_45_20 | reverse complement strand
CTAAATCCTAAACAAATTCAAATGTTCAAATTCAAAAATCCAAAGTCCAAAACAGATATGAATAAGGAATAATGAATTATGAATCAGGGTTTAAGAAATCAAAATGTTCAAAATCCAAAATTCAAAACCCACACTGAAGATACGGTGTGGCAGGCAAAATGTTTTATATTTTGAATTTTGAGATTAGGTATTGTTTAGGGTTTAGAGATTAGGATTTAGAGCTTGAAACCAAATTTGTCCGCGTAAATCCGTTAAAGTAAGTATTAATCAGCGTCTAAAAATTGTATTATAGTTATATGTCCCGGAGAACAAAAAAATTCATATATGGTGTTTTTTATCTCGCTGTTTTAGCCGTTTTGGGGTGGATGGTATACGGGGCGAATAACGCTGAAGCGCCTTCGTGCATAGACGGAAAGCGGAACCAGGGGGAAGAACAAACGGATTGCGGAGGGCCGTGTATGGCGTGCGAGATAAAACAATTGAATCCGGTATCAGCTCGCGGAGCGCGTTTCTTCGGTCTCCAGGACGGAAGGGTCGTCCTCTTGGGCGAACTTGTAAATCCCAATGAAGGATACATTGCCGAAAATGTTTCTTATGAATTCGGCATACGCGACAAAACGGGGTATAAAGTTGAAACGCTCTCCGGAGAAGAGACGGTTTTTCCGCTTGAAAAACGCTATGTATTGAACGCCGAGGCGCGGACTCGTTTTAATAATATCGGAAGCGTTGAACTCCAAATTTCCACATCGTCTTTGGATGCGTCTTGGGAAAAGTTTTATGGCACGTTAAAGCCGAATGTAAGTTTGGTTTCGCCGCCGGTTTTTTCGGAACAGGGTAACAACATATCTATAAGCGGTGAAATTAAAAATCAAAGTTCTTTTTCCGCCCGTAATGTGAAAATTATTGCGATCCTTTCCGATTCGTTCGGCGACCCTGTATTTGCCGCGGCATGGGCGGCGGATAATGTAAGCGCATTCGGGAGCAGGGAATTCACGATTATCATTCCTCGCGACGGCGTTTTCTCGCGCCGTATGGACAATGAGCGCGCGAAGTTCTACGTTTTTTCGGAGTGATGCCATAAAGAATGGAATTATTATCGAGATTGAAAAATTTTGACTGGATGCTTTTTTTCGCGCTGGTTATCACGGCTTCGGCCGGAATGCTTTCACTCGCCAGCACGAACATTGATTTTTTTTGGCGTCAGCTCGTCTGGTACGCGCTCGCTTTCACGCTCATTCTTTGCGCGGGGTTTATCGACTGGAAGTGGGTGCTTTCGCAGACGTGGTTTCGTTTCGGGGTTTACGGCATAAGCGTTGCCATGCTTCTTTTATCGCAGTTCCAGTCCGCTTCGATACGCGGCACCAAAAGCTGGATTTTGTTTGCCGGCATTCAATTTGAACCAGTGGAAATAGCCAAACTCGGGCTTATCTTCGTCCTCGCGGGTTTTTTTTCGCGCAAGCACATTTCCGCGTGGCAAACCGGAAACATATTTTTATCGTTCGTGTACGCCGCGCTCCCCGCCGTTTTAGCGCTCTTACATCCGGATTTCGGTTCTTCGATGGTTTTACTTTTGATTTGGGCGGGTTTTCTCCTTATTGAAGGGATAAACAGAAAACGTTTTTTAGCCGGCTTCGCGTGCGCCATCCTCGCGTTCGCGGCTTTGTGGGTGTTCGTGCTGAAAGATTATCAGAAAGACAGATTGACCGGCTTTTTGTTTCCGACACGCGACCCGTTCGGCGCGAATTACAATGTTATTCAGTCGAAGATAGCCATAGGAGCAGCCGGATTTTTAGGAAAGGGTTTCGGGCAGGGTACGCAGTCGCAGCTGCATTTTCTTCCGGAAGCGCAGACGGATTTTATTTTCGCGGCGTTTGTCGAGGAATGGGGACTTTTGGGCGGGACATTCGTTATATTGACTTTTTTTGCGATTGTGTATAGATTAATCGTGATAGGGATTCGAGCGCAGGATAATTATTCGAAGTTCATAGTTTTGGGTACGGCTTTGGTTTTTACAATTCATTTTTTCATCAACGTCGGCTCGAATATGGGGGTGATGCCTGTTACGGGCATCACGCTTCCGTTTTTCAGTTATGGAGGATCGAGCGTATTGACTATAGCCGTGCTTATTAGTATAATTGAGCGTATCAAGCTTGAGTCCCGTTAGAAAATTAGCAAGATGCTTTTTAGCGTCAGTGTGTTTTTTTGCTCAAGTTTGGAAAACGAACCGCACGCCAGCTTCATGTTCCGCGATAGGATATTCATCGGCGCTCAAAAACAAATACATCAAGATTGATTTTTTGTTGTTTTTATGTCTAACAAAGCACTCCTTAATATAACGGGATGAATTTTCAATCTAAACAAAAAGGCGCTGCAGGTATCAGCGTCATGGCGCCTTTGGGCGCGGTCGCGGTTTTGGTTTTCGTAATAGCTTATTTTTTTTACGGATTGCAGCCGAACGTTCGCGGGGGAGTCGTCGAGCGCCAATTTTCAATCGAAAAAGGGGAGAGTTTCAAAAACATAGGGGCGGAACTGGCGGACAATGGAATTATAAAATCAAAAGCCATTTTTAATTTTTATTCGCTTCTTGCCGGTAAGGTAAAAAAATTCCAGCCGGGCGTATATTCCGTTTCGAATGCCATGAGCATACCGCAGGTGGTTGATGTTTTAACATCGCGCGTAAGGCGCGATGTTTTAGTTACAATACCCGAAGGCCTGACCACGAAAGACATCGAGAGCGTTTTAAGTGAGAACGGCGTTCTGGCGGAAGGAGCGCTTGTAAACTATGACATCCAGAAACTGAAGTCGGATTATCCGTTTTTAAGTTCCGCGTCCTCGCTTGAAGGGTTTCTGTTCCCCGATTCATATTTCTTTGACCTTAACTCGTCTTCTGACGCGGTGGTGCGCAGGATAATCGACAACTTTTCCAAAAAGGCATGGCCGATTCTTTCCGCCGCCGCCGACTGGGGGGACCGTCTGATTTTAGCGTCTTTTTTGGAAAGGGAAGTCAAGGGGTTTGAGGACAGGCAAACCGTTGCCGGTATTCTCGTCAAGCGAATCGCGAGAGGTATGCCGCTTCAGGTTGACGCGACCATAAGCTACGCGAAATGCGGCGGAAAAACAATCAATTGCCAGAATATAAAAGTTTACCGCGCCGACCTGGATTATTCTTCGCCATACAATACATATAAGCACGCTGGGTGGACTCCAACCCCGATATCCAATCCAGGTGAATCCGCTATAAAAGCAGCCATATCTCCGGCGCCAAGCCCATATCTTTATTATCTGTCGAAGCCGGATACGGGCGAGACGGTTTTTTCAAGAACGCTCGAAGAACACAACGCAAACCGCGCGAAATACTTATAAAAATAATCATGATTCCACAAAAAACAAAAATATTCTCTTCTTATAATGGACCGATAAGCGAGCCGGAGAACCTTGTCAAGATGCAGCTTGACTCTTTTGACTGGTTCGTGAAAAAAGGTCTGCGCGAACTGTTTGGTGAAATATCTCCGATACAGGACCACACAGGGGAAGAAATGGAGCTTCATTTTTTGGATTATAAATTTGACCAGCCGAAATACACGGAACCGCAGGCAAGAGAAAAAGACCTTACTTACGAAGCCGCGCTTCGCGCGAATCTGAAACTTATCAATAAGGAAACCAAAGAAACGAAAACGCAGGAGGTTTATCTCGGCGATTTTCCGATTATGACAGATCGCGGGACGTTTATAATAAACGGAGTAGAAAGAGTCGTTATATCGCAACTCATACGTTCGGCTGGCGTTTATTTTATGATGAACGTTTTCAGGGGGAGAAAACTTTTTACCGCCAAAACGATTCCGAACCGCGGCGTATGGCTTGAGTTCGAAACGGACCCGGATGGATTTATCGGCGTAAAAATAGACAGGAAAAGAAAAGTTCCGGCGACCGATTTATTGAGAATTTTTGGCATAGAAACCAATGATGAAATTTTAAGCACGTTCGCGGATACCGATACCGGCAAGCTTAAATTCATCGAAGCAACTCTCAAAAAAGACAGTTCGAAGAACGCCGAAGATTCTTACTTGGAAATTTATCGCCGTCTTAGGCCCGGTGACCTTGTTACGTCCGAAAGCGCCCACTCGATTGTCGAGCCGATGTTTTTCCGTTTCGACCGCTACGATTTAAGCAACGTCGGCAGGTATAAAATCAATCAGCGGCTCGGTCTTGAGGGAAAGAAGACGGGATTACTCGACAAAGAAGACGTGGTACGCATAATCAAGGAACTTATACGCTTGAATAATGACCCGAAATCCATTCCGGATGACATAGACCATCTTGGCAACAGGAGAGTGAGAGCCGTAGGTGAACTTGTACAGTCGAAGTTGCGGATAGGGTTCGCTCGTTTGCGCCGCGGGGTGCAGGACAGAATGTCCACTCTCGACAGGGTAAATCTTCAGCCGGTTCAACTTGTGAATTACAAACTGCTTACGGCGGTCGTGAGGGATTTCTTTTCGTCTTCACAATTATCACAGTTTATGGACCAGGTTAATCCGCTTGCCGAGCTTGAACATAAAAGACGGCTTTCCACCATGGGCCCCGGCGGACTTACGAGGGAGCGCGCTGGTTTTGAGGTGCGCGATGTGCACCCATCATATTACGGCCGGATTTGTCCAATACAAACGCCTGAAGGTTCAAGTATAGGACTTGTGAGCTATCTCGCGAGCTATGCCCGCCTGAATGAATATGGGTTTATCGAGACGCCTTATTTCAAGGTTGAAAAAGGTAAAGTTACAGACAAGACGGTGTTTTTTGATGCGTTTAACGAATCAAAATATAACATTATTCAGTCCGACGCGAGAATTGATGAAAACCGCCGAATACTCGACGAAAGAATTCCCGCCCGCGTGAAAGGGGTTGCCGGAATGTGCGAGCGCGAAGAAGTTGACTTTATAGACATATCGCCGAACCAAACAATAAGCGTTTCCGCGTCTCTTGTGCCGTTTCTTGAACACAATGACGCAAACAGGGCTCTTATGGCTTCAAACATGCAGAGGCAGGCCGTTCCGCCCGTGGAAACCGAAGCGCCGCTTGTCGGGACAGGCCAGGAAGAAAGAGCCGCGCGCGATTCTTCCCAAGTTATCATAGCGGATGGAAATGGGGTGGTTACCGAAGTTGACGGGCGCGCGATAACCGTTAAAACCGATTCGGGTAACCGGGTGTTTCCGCTTATAAAATTCAAACGCTCCAACCAGTCCACCTGCATTTCGCAGCGTCCGGTGGTGTGCGTGGGGGACAAGGTGAAAAAGGGGACCATACTCGCGGACGGGCCGGCCATATCGAACGGTGTTTTAAGTTTAGGTAAAAATTTGCTTGTAGCGTCCATACCGTGGCAGGGGGGTAATTTTGAAGACGCCATTGTGCTTTCGGAGCGCGTGGCCCGCGCCGATTTGTTTACGTCAATACACATAGAAACGTGGATTTGTTCGGTGAGAGATACAAAGCTCGGACCTGAAATAACAACGCCTGACATCCCAAACGTTTCAGAGGACAAACTTAGAAATCTTGATGAAGAAGGAATCGTGAGAATAGGCGCGGAAGTAAAGGAAAACGACATACTTGTCGGTAAAATTTCTCCGAAGGGGGAATCCGAACTGACATCGGAAGAAAAACTTCTTAGGGCTATTTTCGGTGAGAAAGCGCGCGACGTTAAAGATACGTCTCTCGTGCTTCCTCACGGAAAGCAGGGACGCGTTATAGGGGTCAAGGTATCTTCGCGTGACAGAGGGGACCGTCTTGAGCCGGGCATCATAAAGAAAATACAAGTCGAGGTTGCCCAGCTTAGAAAAATCAGAGCAGGGGACAAACTCGCGGGACGGTATGGTAACAAGGGAGTCATATCAATGATACGTCCGATTGAAGATATGCCCCATCTTGAAGATGGAACTCCCGTTGATGTGATTTTGAATCCTCTCGGAGTCGCGAGCCGCATGAATTTGGGGCAGGTTCTCGAAATACATCTCGGTCTGGCCGCAAAAACACTTGGATACCGAGCCATAGTCCCGAGTTTTGTCGGGGGAACGGAAGACGACATACGCAAAGAACTTATCGATGCTGGTTTGCCAGAAACAGGAAAATTGAATCTTTATAACGGACTAACGGGCGAAATGTTCGAAAGTCCTGTGGCAATCGGATACATTTACATAATGAAGTTGAACCATCTCGTGGAGGATAAAATACATATGCGTTCCACAGGCCCTTATTCGCTTATCACCCAGCAACCGCTTGGCGGCAAAGCCCAGCTTGGAGGCCAGCGTTTTGGAGAAATGGAAGTGTGGGCGCTCGAGGGTTATGGGGCTTCGCATACATTGCAGGAAATGCTGACTATAAAGTCCGACGACGTTATGGGAAGATCGGCGGCATTTGAATCCATTATAAGGGGGCAGGAAATAAGGAAACCGAACTTGCCGGCGTCTTTCAACGTGCTTCTTGCCGAGCTGAAGTCGCTCGGGCTTGATATTTCGTACGATTATGAGGAAACGACCGATGATTTCCGCGGCCGTACCGACGGATAGGAAAAAATACCATGAACAAAAATACCAACTTAAAATCCATTCTGATATGTGTGGCGAGTCCGGATAAAATTATGGGGTGGTCGCACGGAGAAGTCGTGAAGCCGGAGACACTTAACTATCGCACCCAGCGTCCGGAGAAAGACGGATTATTTTCGGAGAAAATATTCGGTCCTACCAAGGACTACGAATGTTACTGCGGCAAATATAAAAAAATACGCTACAAAGGAATCGTTTGCGAAAAGTGCGGAGTGGAAGTTACGCGCGCGGTCGTCCGCCGCGAACGCATGGGACATATAGCCCTCGCTACGCCCGTTTCGCATATATGGTTTTTGAGAAATGTTCCATCGAAATTAAGTTTGATTTTGAACATATCCGTCCCGAAACTTGAGAAGGTCATATACTACGCGGCGTTTATCGTAACCGCGGTTGACGAAGAAAGCAGGAAACGCGCGCTCACCTCGCTCGAGAAGGAGTTTAAAACACTAAAGACCGACAAGACCCTGAATAAGGAAGAGCTTAAGCAGACAATGGAAAACACGAAAGACATCCTTTCCGTGCTCCAAAAAGGCCTTATTCTTACGGAGGCGGAATATTATTCTCTCGCAGAGCGTTTTGGCGATGTTTTTGAAGCGGACCGCGGAGCCGGAGCCATAAGAAAAATACTTGAGCAGATAAATTTGAAGGAAATGTCATCGGAGATTAAAAAAGAACTGAATATTGTAAAAGACGCGAACAGGCAGAAGAGAATGATTCGCAGATTACATCTCGTAAGGTCTATGATTCGCGCGAATATACGTCCGGAATGGATGGTATTTACCGTTATTCCGGTTCTTCCTCCGGATTTGCGTCCGATGGTGCCGCTTGAGGGCGGGCGATACGCGACAGCCGACCTGAATGATTTATACAGGCGAGTTATAAATCGCAACAACCGGTTGAAGAAACTCATAGACCTCAAATCGCCGGAGGTTATCATCACTAATGAAAAAAGAATGCTTCAAGAAGCCGTTGATGCGCTGATAGACAATGCCGCCCGCGGAGGTACCCAACTTCTTTCCACCCGCAGAAGACCGCTCCGCTCGCTTGCCGATCTTTTGAAGGGAAAACAAGGCCGTTTCCGCCAGAATCTTTTAGGCAAACGCGTTGATTATTCCGGTCGCTCCGTTATTGTTGTCGGTCCGGAGCTTAAATTGAACGAGTGCGGATTGCCGAAAAACCTGGCCCTTGAGCTCTTCAAACATTTTGTCATAAATAAAATAATCGAACGCGGTCTTGCTTATAACATAAGGCAGGCGAACAGGTTTATAGAACAGAGGTCGCCGGATGTATGGGCTATTCTTGAAGAGATTATAAAAAATAAAAAAGTTCTTTTGAACCGCGCCCCGACACTGCATCGCCTCGGCATTCAGGCATTTACTCCGCTTCTCATCGAGGACCTTTGCATACGGATTCCGCCGCTTGTCTGCGAGGCGTTTAACGCCGATTTTGATGGCGACCAAATG
Source organism: Candidatus Jorgensenbacteria bacterium RIFCSPHIGHO2_02_FULL_45_20 (assembly GCA_001779535.1). Classification (GTDB taxonomy): domain Bacteria; phylum Patescibacteriota; class Minisyncoccia; order UBA6257; family GWB1-50-10; genus GWA2-45-9. The sequence goes on along the minus strand of MFKJ01000027.1, from coordinate 8,985 downwards.
GCCGTGCACCTCCCGCTTACGGCGGAGGCGCAATATGAAGCGCATACGCTTATGAATGCCGGAAGAAATCTTCTGAAACCAGCAAATGGAGAACCGATAGTGCGGCCGACGCAAGATGTGGTGCTTGGCGTTTATTTCCTTACGCGCGATAGGATTGGAATGAAAGGAGAAGGGAGGGTGTTTTCCGGATTTTCGGAAGCAATGCTCGCGTTTGAGAGCAAGGTCATAGAAATTCATTCAAAAATAAAAGTCGCGCGCGGCGGTGAGATGCTTGAAACGACCTGCGGGCGCCTTATATTTAACAGTATTTTCCCGGATAATTTTCCGTACGTCAATCGGGTTTTGAACAAAAAAGCGCTTTCAAAACTTGTCGGGATAATAATAGACAAATACGGAATTGATGAAGCGCAAAAATATCTCGATGCCATCAAGGATTTGGGCTTCAAATACGCCATGTTCTCGGGAGTTACGTGGGCGATGGGCGACACGATGATACCGAAAGAAAAACACGGAATTATGAGTGAGGCCACTGCGAAAGTGAGAGTCGTGGAGTCGCAGTTCGAGGAAGGTCTGCTTACGGATTCGGAAAAGAAAGAGAGGATTATTGAAACGTGGACGGAGGCGAGAGAAAAAATAGCGAGCGTTATTCCGCATACGCTTCCGGAAACAAACTCGATTTATTCCATTTTTGATTCCGGTTCGCGCGGAAGCTGGGCCCAGCCGATTCAGATGATGGGAATGAAAGGACCGGTTATGGACGCGAGCGGCGAGACCATAGAACTTCCCGTAAAGTCGTCTTATAAGGAGGGTTTGGGTGTTCTTGAATATTTCATATCAACGCATGGCGCGAGAAAAGGATTGACTGATACCGCCCTTAAAACAGCTTCGGCCGGATACCTTACGCGGCGGCTTGTGGATGTGGCGCAGGACCTGATTATTCACGAAGAGGACTGTGGGACTGAAGATGGAATCGTCGTTTCACGCGCGGAGGGTGAAGAATTCGGATATAAATTTGCCGACCGCATGCTTGGACGCACAAGCGCCGAGAATATAAGAATAGACAAAAAACTTATCGTGCGCGCGGGCGAGATAATATCCAAAGATGTGGCGCAAGCCATACACGATTCGGATATCCAAAACGTGTATCTCCGTTCCCCGATTACGTGCAGGGCGCTTAATGGATTATGCGCCGCCTGTTTCGGACAGGATTTGAGCCGGAATAGCAGAGTGCGCATCGGAGAGGCCGTTGGAATCATAGCCGCGCAATCCATAGGAGAGCCGGGCGTTCAACTTACTCTTAGAACTTTTCATATAGGAGGAGTCGCCGGTTTCGACATTACGTACGGTTTGCCGCGCGTGGGCGAAATTTTCGAATCGCGTTCCCCGAAAGGCAAAGCGGTTATCGCGAAAGAAGACGGTGTCGTAAAGTTGATAAAGGAAAAAGGAACCACGCAAATAATTGAAGTTGTCGGCGTGAAGAAATCGCTTTCAAAGAAAGCAAAGAATAATTCTCTTGAATACATAGCGCCGCTCAATGCGAATCTATTCATCAAGGAAGGGGATAAAGTGCTGAAAGGACAGCAGTTATCCGAGGGCTCGCTTGATTTAAGGGAACTGCTTGCGTATAGGGGTCTTGAGGCCACAGAACACTATATTATAAATGAGGTCCAGAAGATTTACATTCCGGAAGGCGCCACTATAAACGACAAATATATTGAAATGATAGTCCGCCAAATGTTCTCCCGTGTTACAATCAAGGACCCTGGAGACACGGATTTTATGGTAGATGAAATAGTTGACAAACAGAAATTTCTTCGCGTGAACAAAGAAATGGCGCGGCTCAAGAAGAATCCCGCTAAAGCAGTCATACGCGTTTTCGGAATAACGAAAGTCGCTTTGACTTCCGAGAGTTTTCTTTCCGCGGCATCGTTTCAAGAAACGAGCAGGGTGCTTGTGAATGCCGCGGTTGAGGGCAAGGTTGATAAATTGTGCGGTCTTAAAGAAAATGTCATTATCGGCAAGCTTATACCGGCGGGCACCGGAATGGTAAAGATTCCGGAGGAAGAGCTCGTTATATACCGCCCCGTAGAAAGAATCGTCGAAAACGCACCCGCGCCGGCGATTGACCGCGCGCCGGATAATTGATACATTTCAATGACGATTATGGAAGAATTGAATGCCGAAAACATTAAGAAACTCTACGAATTGTCGTTTGTACAGGAATCCGAAACAAATGACGCCGCGAAAACCGCGATTACAACCAATGGCGGAGAGATAAAAGACGAACGTCCGCTTGTAAAGATACGGCTCGCATACCCCATAAATAAACAAACCCAGGGTTTTTTCGGGTTGATTCGTTTTTATTCATATCCGTCCGGCATTGCTTCTGTTGACAAAGAACTTCGTATGAACGGTGAGTTTATCAGGTATTCCGTATCGAAGTTTGCGGCCAATGAAAATACCGGCGGGAGGGAGCGCAGAACGTTTGATAGAGACATGAGGCGCGTGAGATTCAACAGAACGGAAAAAAGAAGTATTGAGCATGAAGCGCCGGCACTCTCAAATGAGGAACTTGAAAAAAAGATAGAAGAGATACTACAATAATAAGTAATAAGATGAATTTCAACAAAGCATTTATCCTCGGTAATCTTACCCGCGACCCGGAATTGCGCCAGACAGCGACTGGCCAGTCCGTTTGCACTTTCGGAGTTGCCACAAATTCTTTTTTTACGGACAAGTCGGGACAACGCCAGCAAAAAGCCGAATTTCACAATATTGTTACATGGGGAAAACAAGCGGAAGTGGCAAGCCGTTTTTTGAAAAAGGGCGGAGTAGTTTTTATTGAAGGCCGCATACAGACAAGAACATGGCAGGACAACCAGGGGCAGGCCCGTAAAACCACTGAAATTGTATGCGAACGTTTGCAACTCGGACCGCGCGGCGCGTCTTCTTCGGGAGATGGAGGGTTTTCACAGGAGCGCAGTATGCCTGGCGAAGGCACGGATTTTGAGCCGAAGGATGATGAGGCGCCGGCGCGCGAGATAAATGTCGAGGAGGAGATAAAAAGCGAAGATATACCTTTCTAAATAATAATCGCCAAAATATGAGGCAATGTTTTTTTTGTTCGCAAAACGCGCAGGAAATAGATTATAAAAACGCCGAATTGTTGAGACGGTTTGTTTCAAGTCAGGCGAAAATTATAGACCCGCGCCACACCGGTGTATGTGCCAAGCACCAGAGGCGGCTCGCGAACGCCATAAAACGCGCGAGAATCTCCGGACTTTTGCCGTTCACGCGCCAGTAATTTAGCGCGTAATTTATATGTCCTTAAACGCCATGCTTTTCGAGGGTATCCATGTGTTCGCCGGAGTTTCTCCGGTCGTGGATATGGTATCCGTGTTTATGGCCAGATATTTTCCAGTCGTTATCGCTGTTTTTGTTTTGTTTTTTATTTTTAGGCGCAACAGTTTGAAAGAGAAGTTATTCGTTTTGTGTTTTATATTCCTCTCGGCGCTTATTTCGCGCGGCATATTAGCGGCCGTAGTAAAATTTTTTTATTATCACCCGCGTCCGTTTGAAACGTTTAATTTTACACCACTCGTTTATTCGTTCGGCAATTCCTTTCCTTCCGGACACGCTTCAATTCTTTTCGCGCTCGCTTTCGCCGTATGGTTTTTCAATAAAAAATGGGGGATATGGCTCTCTGCCGGCGCGCTTTTGAACGGAGTAGGGAGAATTTTTGTCGGAGTTCATTTTCCCGCGGATATAATCGGAGGAATGTTCGTGGCTCTCGCGGCCGTATTTATCGCGCGGCTTCTTATTTACCGTTTTTATCTTTTCCCTCGAAGCACGGAAAGCTCTCCTCAAAAAAGCGTTTAACGTCCGCGTGGCGTCCGATGCCGGTACAATGGCATCGGACGCCATAACAATGAAGGTGTTATAGACGGATAATGATTCTTATGATATATTCCCCCTGTGGTCGGACAGGTCGGTTCGGCTTTAAATAATTAACTATAATTTTATGGCGAAAGTTGTAATTTATACGACGCCTTCGTGCGTATATTGCAAAATGGCGAAATCCTATTTTGCCGAGAAAAAGGTCGCGTATGAGGAAAAAAACGTGATGTTTGACGCGGCTTTGCAAAACGAGATGGTCAATAAATCTGGCCAACTTGGTGTCCCGGTTATAGACATTGACGGGACGATTGTCATAGGTTTTGACAAACCGAAAATAAAATCGCTTTTGGGGCTATAATCTCGAATTTTTAATTTAGCCGGAGTAGCTCAACGGCAGAGCAATGCTTTCGTAAAGCAGAGGTTGGAGGTTCAATTCCTCTCTCCGGCTCAAGTAGCATACAGAAAAGCTATAAGTCCTAAACCCCAAATTCCCGCCCGAACAACTGAAGTCGTTTAGTCGGGAGTTTAGTCCGCCAGCCGGCGGATTATGATTTAGAGTTTGAAATCAATTCATGTTTAACGAAAACAACATAATGGGGGTTTACCTTTCTATTTTGCCGGGCGCCGGAGGCGCGGACGCGAAAGATTGGGCGGACATGCTTCTCCGGATGTACTTAAAGTATGCCGCGAAGAAGGGATGGAAAACAAACATACTGCACGATCGCGCGATAGAGATAAAAGGGCGCGGTGTTTTTGAAGCGTTCAAGTCAGAAACGGGAGTGCACCGGCTTGTGCGGATTTCTCCTTTTGATGCCAAAAAGTTGAGACATACATCGTTCGCTCTCGTTGAAGTCCTTCCGGCCATCGCCCCCGTTGAATTGTCGTCCGTTAGAGTTCCGGCGAATGACATAAGAGTTGAATTTTTCCGTTCATCCGGCCCCGGCGGACAGAACGTAAATAAAGTTGAAACAGCGGTGCGGGTAATCCATATTCCTACGGGCGCGGTTGCCGTCTCGCAGGTAGAGCGTTCGCAGAGCGCGAACCGCGAACGCGCGCTCGCGGTTTTGAAGACGAAACTTTTGGAACTTATGCGTCAAAGAAACGAAACCGCGATTGAAAACCTGAAAGCGAAAGTAGAACCGGAATGGGGACACGAGATACGCTCTTATGTACTGCACCCGTATAAGCAGGTGAAGGACCACCGTACAGGCGAGAAAAACTCACGCGTGGAAGAGGTGTTGGACGGCAATTTAGATTTGATACTGGGTCGCTTATAGTATAAAATAATAAACACGATGCAAATATACGAATGAGAACGGATTACGCGAATAGGAGCGTAAGTTGATATACGGTGTAATATATTCATATCGTTCGCATAAACTCGTATATTCGCATCAATTTTTATGATTATTTTTCAAAACGTAACCAAGACGTACAGCAAGGGAATGGTTGCCCTCGACAAGGTAAGTTTCAAAATACAGCCGAACGAATTCGTGTCTTTTGTGGGGCGCTCCGGCGCGGGAAAATCAACGATAATAAAACTTTTAATAGGCGAGGAACAGCCGACAAAGGGGCAAATTTTTTTTGGCTCGTATGAGGTTAATAAATTGAAATCCAATGAAATGCCGGAATTTCGCCGGCACATAGGCGTGATATTCCAGGATTTCCGCCTGCTTTTGAAGAAGACGGCGTTTGAAAACGTGGCGTTCGCGCTTGAGGTGGAGGGCAGGGCGCAGAGGGAAATAAACGAGCTTGTCCCGCAGGTTCTTGAAATGGTAGGACTTAAAGACAAAGCGCATAATTTTCCGGCGGAACTCTCCGGCGGTGAAAAACAGCGCGTGGCGATAGCCCGCGCGATGATAAACCGTCCCGACGTTTTAATAGCGGACGAGCCGACCGGCAATCTCGACCCGTTCAACACATGGGAGGTTATAAAAATCCTCACGAAAATCAATGAGCTTGGAAGCACTGTTCTTCTTGCGACGCACGACAAGGAAATAGTAAACGCGCTCGGGGAACGCGTCATCACGCTCGAAGACGGCAGGGTTATAAAGGACGAGGCAAACGGGCGTTTCATAATAGGGTAATATAAATATATGATTGTAAAACTTTCGCGGATTATAAAATACGGATTCAGCAGTTTTTTGAGAAACGGCTGGTTGTCGGCCTCGACCATAAGCATTATGATTCTCGCGCTCGTCGTGTTCGAGGGGCTTATTCTTTTCAATGTGGTTGCGAAAGGCGCGGTGACATCGCTCCAGGAAAAAATCGATATAAGCGTGTATTTCAAGAGCAATATATCAGAGGACTCGATTTTGAACATAAAAAAATCACTTGAGTCGCTTATCGAAGTCAAATCTGTGCAATATGTTTCGCGCGACGAGGCGCTCGTTAATTTCAAGGAAGCGCACTCGGCCGACGCGGTAATCGTTCAAACGCTTGAACAACTTGATGAAAATCCGCTTTTGGCGTCAATCAACATAAAAGCCCAAGATCCGAGACATTACAGTACGATAGCAGAATATCTCGACAAACCGGTTTTCAAGGATTTGATAGAAAAGGTAACTTACGCGCAAAACCACACGGTGATAGACCGGCTTATATCGCTTGTGGACACGATAAAAAACTCCGGCGCGATTCTTACTATTTTTCTTTCCTTTCTCGCCGTTACGATAACATTCAACACGATACGCCTTGCCATATTTTCAAACAGCGAACAGATAGGCATAATGCGTTTGGTCGGGGCGTCGAATAATTTTATTCGCGGGCCATTCGTTATCGAAGGAATAATTTACGGCATCATAGCCGCTATTATAAGTTTTTTTGTACTCATTCCGGTTATAGGATTCGTTTCTCCGTACATCACAAAGTTTATTCCGGAAATTGACATGCGGGTTTATTTCGGCGATAACGCCATACGAATTTTCCTTTACCAGTTGATTTTCGGAACCGTCCTTGGAACGCTTTCGAGCGTAGTAGCAATACGCAGGTATTTGCATAAATGAATAACCGCTAAATTTCACAAAAAACATTCTTTGTGACGAAAATGTGAAAAAACCTTGCCTTTTCATTCTCTTTTGATTCAGAATGATTTAAACGGGGCGTAGTATAGCGGTAGTACGCATGCATGGGGTGCATGTAGTTGGAGTTCGACTCTCCACGTCCCGACAAAAATACACGCAATATTGAGGATTCTCGATGTTTCAGCGAATCGGGAAAATTTGTGAAATATCAGGGTGATGCCGCTAACTGACTAACTTGACTACTTTTTTGTCTTTGAAAGGGTTTTTATGCAGCGAGTGCAGAGGAGAACGCGCTTGCCGGGGGTGTAAAGCATCGAGAGCTGGAGATTGGCTTTTTTGCGCCCGACTTTCGTAACGTTATAGTGGCCGCGGAGAAGTTTCCGCGTTCCGCCTTTCTGATATGATTTTTTACATCGTTTGCACTGGCGCATATCTCTGTTTTTATTTCAAGCTACCAGGAAGTATGAGAAGAGTCAACCGAAGCAGAATAACAATTTCGAATTATGAATTTTGAATTTCGTCCGCCAGTCGGGCGGATTGAAGTAATGAATTACCTAAACACAGAATAACCTTTTCTGAATAAACTATACTTTTTTGTTTCATCTTGCTGGTGAGCGAAGTCGAACCAGCTTTCTTTTATTCGAGTTTCATTCAAAATTCGAGATTCAAAATTTATTTGTTTTATCCTATTTCCGTCTTTTTGTAGGTTTTGTCCGTAAAGTTGAATTCGTAGAATTTTATATCTTCCCCGGAGCCGATCTGGAGTATTATGGTCTGCCTTTCGGGGAATCCTTGAAATGTGAGTGTTCCGGACGAAGCGCTTTTCGGCGGAATGGAGTCGAATTTTCCGTCAAGCTTGAACGCTTTTTGCTCGTCGCCGTTTTCAGGGTTTATAAGTCCGAATACGTATTTCGGTTCAAACGCGGCGTAGCTTGATGCTGTGTCCGTGAATGCCTTAAAATTTACCGTTATCTGTCCGTCCTTATATCGAATCACGCTGTCTATTGTTACTTTGAGTTGTGTTTGCGGAAGAAGCGCGACGCTTGAGAGTTCGCTGAATATCACTCCTGTGGGAATTTTTATTCCGGCATCTTCTTTTTCCGCGGGATTTTGAGAGCCGGAAGGCGATTCCTTGTCCGCCTGCTCCGCGACCGTGATTTTATCGGTTGAAGAAGCAATCCCGCCTGTGTTTTGTTTCTGAAATTCAAACGAAAGCTCCATATTTTTAACGTCGGTCCGAAGCGAGCTTATATAACTCCATGTCGCGAAAAAACCGCCGAGCACGAAGAGCGTTAAAATTAAAATAGCGAAGTACGCGCCTTTATTTTCCATTAATGATAATTATACCACACGCTTCAGTATGTTATGATTACAATCTATGGAACAGAGTGTCTCAATCGCGTTTCAAATCATTGTTCTTATGTTTTCGGTTGTCATACACGAAGTGGCGCATGGCGTAGTGGCCGAAGAATTAGGTGATGATACGGCTCGGAGGGCGGGACGCATTACTCTCAATCCGCTTAAACATATTGACCCTTTCGGTTCCGTGATATTGCCTTTACTGTTATCGCTTGTGCCCGGCGGTGTCGTTTTCGGTTGGGCTAAGCCCGTGCCGTTCAATCCGTTTAAAACAAAAAATCCGAAAAGTAGTAGCGCTCTCATAGCTCTCGCGGGACCGGCGAGCAACCTGGTTTTAGCTCTCGTATTTGCGGTTGCCATAAGAGTGATTTTGGGATTTGGCATTTTTTATTTGTTCCCTGTGCTGATTTTCCTGAAATTCATCGTGGTTATAAACATAGTGCTTGCTATTTTTAATCTGATTCCGCTCTCGCCGCTTGACGGCTCAAAAATTCTCTTTTTCTTTTTGCCGCCGCGTGCCGCGAAGCTCGGGTTTGTTCTTGAGCGCTATGGATACATAATTCTTCTCGCCTTCATTTTTTTCGGCATCAATCTGCTTTACCCGGCGATAGAGTGGGTGTATAGGGTAATGGTGGGAGGATAGCATAAATTTGAAATTTGAATCAAAAACCCCGATGCAGAGCATCGAGGTATGATCTCTTCGTTT
>MFKJ01000026.1 GCA_001779535.1 Candidatus Jorgensenbacteria bacterium RIFCSPHIGHO2_02_FULL_45_20 | reverse complement strand
ACTCAATTACACACACAAAACCCTACTCTATTCGATTTACTCTAAACGAAGAGATCATACCTCGATGCTCTGCATCGGGGTTTTTGATTTTTGAAATTTTCAATTTGAAATGAATATTTAATTACGGACAAAAAGAGAAAAAACTATGTAAGGCGTATTTTATTTCGAACTGGCGGCTATTTTCGAAAATATCAGAGTGAGTTCTTGCGCCTCTTTCCAAAAAACATCGCATTTCTCATTTTCATCCATTACGGTACTCTCTAAGATTTTAAGCCAATATTTGGTTTCCTTGGCCTCTTTCTTACAAATGAATATTTTGTTCGTAAAGTCCTTTTTGGAACTAGCTCCGTTTGCCTCGCAATAATTAGCTCCTATACTTGTACCCGCTCTTACCAACTGCGTAAGTATGGGCATTAAAAGAGGGTCTCGTTTGAAACCTTGGACGAAAACAACTATATCTTTCGCAAACTTAATTGTTCTATCTTCGAGATTGTATGTTTTTTCTCCTTTTGTATTCATTTTGGTGGTGGATTGATTGAAAATTGAAAATTGAAAATTTCAAATTCAAAATTAGGTTGTTCGCTTTCATTCCGCTCTCTCCCCTATCCTCATATACCAATCAAATGCCGCGTCGCCGATATTGCCCGCGCGGAAGTCACACGGCTCGGATGTAACTGCGCACGAGGCATTCTCGCCGCGAAACCTGCCAGTCCCGCCTATTCCATACGGGTATACTTCTCCGCCGGAGGCGGTGGCGGCGCGCCATGAATTTCTGTCGTGGCCGTTACCGGCATCAAGCGCGAGCCAATAAACTCTGTCTTTTTCAAGCGCCACGGGCGAGTTGAATGTAAAGGTTAAATCCATATCCGGCGGCGGTCTGAAAATACTCGAAGAATTCGCGTGCGCGATTTCATTCGCGAAGTCCGGCGCGCCGCCGCTATCCGCGAGCACCGAGAGCCGGAGCCACACATAATCATTCACCATTTCCTGCCTTACCCTCACGGAAACAACATCAAAAGAAAAGTCCTCCTGCGGAACAATGCTCTGAAAACTCGCTGTGTCCGGCTCAAAACGCGAATGTTTAACTTCCCCGAGTAAATCGCTCCAGTCGTTGGATACCGTCTGCGATATGAAAAAACGCACCGGCGGGTATGCCCACGTTGTTGTCGCGATTTCCGATATGTTTCCAAAGTCGTCTTTCGCTCTCACTCCGATGAGTAAATCGTCCCCTGGCGCGACCGTCTTACCGGAACTTAAAGATGACGCTGAAACCCATAACGACTCATCAAAAGGAGCGTATCCGTCCGCCGAACTCGATGTGAAGTTCATTTCAACCGCGAGGTCGTTGTCGAATGTGTCGGTGTCAGACACTCGCGGCGCCGCGATTCTTATTTTGGACGCTATCTCGTCGAATGAAACCGCTGGTTCGCCTGAAATTATCGGCGCTGCGGAGGAAGGCGGTTCGGCAAAAAATGTTTTCGTCTGGTCTAACGCCACAAGTTCAAAATGCCCCCATCCGTTCATATCGTAATAAGCGACGGTAATGAAGTCGCTTGAAGACGGCGCGCCCGACAAAGAAATTCTCACTGAAGCGCGACTGTCTTCAAAACGCGGGAACGAGTACGAGGAGTTGAGGTACCCCACATCGGTTCGGCACCTGTCGCTCGACAATGGAATAATCAAGAAATTATTGTTTGTGGCGGTGTTTATATTGTCGGCTACGCATGTCGGATATTTAACCCACGCTATACCGCTTCCATCTCTCGGCGCGTAATTTTCGTTCCACGACAGCTCGGTGTTTTCTATATTAGGAAGGCGGTTTGTATAAAAAATAACCGCCTGATACCCATACCCGCCGAATTTTTTAGGTATAAACGGAAATTCACTCCATTCTAAATCCGCTACATAATAATTTTCATTTGTCTCACGCGGGTCGCGATACAAATTCAATGTTTTCAGAAAACTCGGAACATTAAGCGAGCGCTCAATTTTTTCGGATTGGTATCCGTCTTTGTCCGCCGCGTACATTTCAAATTTATATTCCCTTCCGATTTCCATTATGGAAAATGACGTTGATGTGCTATTTGTTTCCGTGTTCGCGAACTTATTTTCAGCGGCGCTTGTATCGGATATGAAATAAGTGATTGTTCCCGTAGTACTCTGGCTGGCCGATTCATTTGCTTCCCACGCGAGCTTGAGAGTTAATTTGTCGTTTTCTGATATTGATAAGGTCGCGTTTGCGGGGGCGGCCGGGCGCTCTCTCGGCTCGGGAAGATTGGCGGAGTTTTGCGGGCGTGGAACTCCGCGCGCTTCAAAATCGCCTATACTGTTTCTGTCGCACAGATGTCCTTCGTATTCCCCCTCTCCGGCAGCCGACGTGCAGGCGTTTTGAAAAATAGTTTTCCGTTCAATGCTTTGTCCTTCGGCGGCGGAACTTTCCGTATAGTCGGCCACGTCTATCACATCGCCTTGCGCGTTTGAAAGTTCCACTGAAATCCTTTCACTGCCGTTCGGTAAACTTGCCGAACGCGTTACATCCGCCGCGACCCCGTTAATCGACGAGTTGTATGAATTGAGCCCTACAAGCAAAAATCCTTTCGCGGGTATGATGGTTTTGTCTCCCCTTGCGGCGCTAAATGAGGCGAGCGGACCGGAAGACGTGGAATTTTCCCGCGAATACGAAAGCGACCAGCCATCCAAATTTTCGTCATTCGCTGTCGGGTTATACAATTCAACAAACTCTTTCCCTTTATCCGTTCCTTCAGCGCTGAAAAACACCTCGCTTATCACTATATGCGAAACGGCTTCGACCTGCGTTGACGACGACGAAATATAAATAACTTGCGACGATGACGCGGTGGCGCCATCGTTATCAAACGCGACAAGCGTTACCTCAAAATTTCCTTCAGATGAATACATATGCGAGGCGGTCGTTGACGCGCCGGACTGGTTCATCCCGTCGCCGAAAGTCCAATAGTAGTCGGTTATAACCCCGTCTGGGTCGGTTGACGACGCTTCAAAATTTACGAACTGCCCCGCGAGCGGCTCGGAAGGAGTGAACGAAAAACTTGTTTGAGGCGGCTGGTTTGGAATTATATTCACGCTTCCCGGAGTCGGTGGCGCCGCGCGCCATACGCCTTCTATTTTTTGCAGTGAATCGCCGTCGCCGTTTGCGCCAGTTGAAGTCGAATACGAAACAACACCTATTTCTAATTCTTGATTGTTAAGCGTAATGGTTTCGCCGCCATTTGAAAGGGCAAACGAACTTTGAAATAAATTCCCCGTGAAATTCGGATATTGAAGCATAAATTCATCCGCGTTCTCGGCTACAATCGTATAGCCGCCGGAGAGTGTCGTGCTTGAGCCGCGGATAAGTGAGAGTGAATGGTTTACATCCGACTCATAAATTTTCCAGTCGCTCAAATCAACGGCTGTTTGGTCTTCATTCAAAAGTTCGAGCCATTCTTTACCGTCGTCCGCGCCCGGCGCGTCATAAAAAATCTCATTTATTTTTACGCTGAAAAATTGCGGCTGCGGTTCGTCTGTTTGATTTGAATCATTGTCTGTTGTTCCAGACGAGCCGGACGATGAACCACTACTGGATGGCGGTACATACGAAGCGGAATTTTCGGCTTTGGGCGTTCCACCGATGGCGCTCGAGGTGTGCCAAGCGGCGCTGTTTGAGTCGCGTTCCATTGTGCGCTTGTCTTTATTGTCCCCAGCCGGCCACCACGGCGAGGCGAGAGCTTCATCGGCAAGAGCGCATTCGGAATTGAAAAGCCGCAGGCCTTCGGTCTTATTCGTGCCATCGTTTGAAAGATTGCCGGTATAAATAAAATCCGCTTTTATATTTTTGACGCTTTCGTCGCTAGTCCTTTCAAAGAGGAGAAACGCCGCGGGCTCCAACACCACACCGCTCGGCAGAGATATTTTTATATCCTTTTCCAAGTCGGTGACTTGCCAGCCGCTCATATCAACTTTGCTTGTTGAGGTGTTTTTCAGTTCAAACCATTCTTTTGAAAAACTTTCCGGCGTTCCCATCCATGCTATTTCATTCAAGATAACCTTTTTGTCGGATACTATTTTGCTTGCGTTAAATTCGCATATGTCGGCGCTTTCATTATTTGAAGCATTGTTTGAAGCGGCTTCGCTCCCTTCTTCGAAGTCCTCATTTTCGTTCTGATGTTCTGGCGTTAATTCGCTTTCGTCGTTTTCTGACTCGCTATCGTCTTCGTCAAAAATCAGTTCTTCGTCCACGACACCGCCACTGCCGTTTGTCGCGTTTTCCAAAACCGCGACTGTGGCATTATCGGTCGGCTCGATAAGTGTTTCAAAAACCGATTTCGGTTTTGGTGTGTTTACCGCAACCTCAATATCCCCACTACCTTCATCGTCTTCGCCGCTCTCGTATTCGTCGTAAGTCCCGTTTGTTTGCTCCCCGCCGACTCCGGTATAATCTCCCGCGCCGTTGCCGAAAAGATTTCTAAGCACCGAGCCGGTTTCCTGAACTCCGAAACGAATCATATCCCCTACTTTGCTCAAAAATGACTTCGATTCACTGCGGTCAAAGTTGGGGTCATTTTTCGCTTTCTCCGCTTCTCTAAAAAACAAATCAATTACTCCCGCCCCGTATTCCACGGATTTTACGGAGAGTAGGGACCAGTAGTCCTGAAGGACTTCCCCGTCTTCTCCTGTAAACGCAAGTCCTATATCCGTGTTGTTTGATAAAAGAATACTGCTTGGCGATATTTTGTAAGCCAAAAGTTTGTATTCTACGCCATTTTCATCTCTTTTTATTCCATAGAAATAATTGTTACTTTCCGAAACATATTCTTGCTCTGGAATACTAAATCCGGTTTGTATTCCTATCGTGTCTTTACTATAAAAATTGTTGCTTGAATATTTAGCTAATCCGTTAAAATATTCATCTAATTTCTTAAGCTCTATCAATGATTTGGTCTTTAGTTTGTCTGTGAGATTTTTATCTACATTCGATAAATTATATTTTCCAGCAAAATTCTCATACGGACTATCGCCGGGGTGTGGGTCGTTTCTTGTATGGTCCGGCACGCTTGTGTCTTGAATAAGATGCAAAATATGACCAAGCGTGAAAAATGCTTGTTCGGTATCTCCGTTCACATAGTGGCGTATCGCCTCCCGCCAGGTGAAGTCGGTTTTACTTGTGATTTCGCTTATTTTCCAGCGCTCAACCGCCGTAAGAATCGAGGCGATTGTTGCAGGAACTTTATATGTCAGCTTGTTTTGGTTGTCGCCGTCTTCCGCCCATTCTTTTGACTTTTGCCAGTCCCCTGTGGGTATTTCGGGATTGATTTTTGGGTCGTAAGAAAGTCCTCGTTCGTGTATGGGGTCGTAAAAGTGATTCATCCAGCGCGGTGCGTCATCTTCCCTGCGTGTGCCGTCAATCAAGAAGGCGCGCGCATCGGAGGGTAGGTCGTTATCGGAGTGCGCGTTATAAAAGCTGATTGTTTCATCCGTTAAAAGCGCGTGCGTGTCTATTTGATAAGCTGACGCAACAAAAGGCAATGCGCTTAAAATTAACGAAAAGATAACGAAAAAAGTGGTTTTATCTGATTTTCTGTTCATTACTACATCTACATACTTTCTATTTTCCAAACGCCAGAAAGATGATTAAAAACGAGAGTTACGTTTATAGTTTGGTTATTTTCGTCTTTTGTTTCAAAATTAAATCCCTTTTTATACCACGAATAACTTTTAATGTACCCTATTTGCTTTGCGTTTTTTAAAAACAATATTATTTTTGTAATTTCTCCTTTTTGTTGTTTTTCGATCAACGCCTGCGTCCATTTTTCTCTACTAAATGCATTTAGTCCTCCTGTATCGAAAGAAAAATACTTACTCGCCAGCTCCACGTCTCCTGTCTCAAGCACCGTTATAAACATATCAAGCGTCTCCTGCGGCGTTTTACCGCCATAAGTGTCGGCTCTCATTTTGTCCTCAAATTCCTTAAGGCCATTCATCGCTATCTCATAGTTTTTCTTCGACTCGCGCTCGCTAACCGCTCGCGCGCTGAAGAACGCTTCCCAAACTACGGCAACAGCAAACATCAAAATCACGGCGCCCGCGGCAATCAGCACAAACTTAAAAACGCGCTTGCGCGACGGCGTTTGTTTCTTATTTTCGGAGGGCGGATTAAAAAAAACACCCTCCTCCTGTGTTGGGGGAAAATGAGTCATCTCACACGTGAGTGCATTATAACAAAACCAACCCCCGTTTGTATGTGCATAACTCCCTCATTACATTTTTTAACCGATCGGTTAAAAAATGTAATGAGAAAAGATTTACTTTTTACATCAAATTTACACCACACAAATCCCACAACCGCATCGGACAAAAAGTTTTTATTAAATCCCCGCTCTGATACCCCGCCGCTTGCGGTACGGTTATTCATCAACTTTATGGAACTCACCTACTCTTTCAGCGTTCCGTGTTTTGTCACCTCAAAGATATGCACACAATCCTGTAAATTCATATCGCTCACATCTTTCAAAAAACTTTCCGGAATCAGTACATTACCGCTCCATACGCTTTTTTGCACCATTTCAAACCCCATTCCTCTCAATTCATATCGAATCCATTGTCTCTTTTTTGAAAATTTTTCCGGAATGTCGAATATCACGAGTATATTTTTTTCATCCGGAAGTGGTTTAAGAGAAACAATTCTTGATGATTCAAGTGTTTTACTTCCGCTTTTTGTGATTGAAATCCTATCTTTACTACGCTCAATCAAACCATCTTTCGCCAATCGGGACAACATAGTGGAGAACGCCGCTTTTGACTGGGGGTCGGCGCGCGAATCCCTGTCTCGTGTCACAACCGCATTCATACGGCGCAACGATTCCCTTGTAGAGGTCGCTCCTCCCATCGCAATCATCATTTCTCCAAAGCCCACAACGAGGTCAAATAGTGTTTCAAGCGTTACTTCCCCCGCACGCGCGAGTTGAAACAACACCGCTTCTTTTCTGAACCTTGATTTCTTTTTCTTTTCGTTTTTCTCCATTTTTTCATCATTACATTTTTTAACCGATCGGTTAAAAAATGTAATGTGTTATTTTTACGATTTTTTGGGTTATTTTTTCTGTTGTTCTTATCTCTTCCGCGAGTTCAGATATTCGTTGATGTTCAAAACCGCTTTCACGGCGTCGCCCATTGATATATTGTTCTGTTTGTAAAGCACGTCCGCCACGTCCCCCGCCGCCCAGACACGGCTGTGCGACGAGCGCTGTGTTTTGTGGTCAACAATTATTTCCCCGTACTTGTTCGTTTCAACAATATTTTTTACGATGTCGGAGTTTGGAATCCAGCCGATTTCTACAAAAACGCCTTCCAGTTCTTTTTCTTTTTCCTCGCCGGTTTTCAAATCTTTGTATTTTATGCCGCTTACAAATCCGTTCCCTCGTATTTCAAGTATTTCCGAGCGTGTGAGAAACGAAACTTTATTTTCCTTTGACAGGCGTTCAAGCGTTATCGCGTCTCCTTTGATTTTGTCGCTTGATTCAAAAATGAATATTTCCGAAGCATACGGCAAAAGATCAACGGCACTTTCCAAACCGGAGTTGCCGCCGCCAACAACCGCCGCGCGTTTATCCTTGAAAAGCGGCGCGTCACACGTCGAGCAGTATGCTACTCCCTTGCCATCGTATTTTTCTTCGCCCGGAACCCCAAGTTTTCTGCGTTTGCTCCCGGTTGTTATAAGCAAAGTTTTCGCTTCAATTATTTTTCCGTTTTCCGTTTTCGCAAAAAAAGCGATTTCTTTTTCTTCAACCGAGATAACGCGGTCGCCGTCTATTATTTCAATTTCGTCCTGCGCGCGAAGCTGGCGCTCCATATTTTCCGCGAGTTCGAGCCCCGAAATGGATGTAAATCCTATAAAATTCCGGACGTCGGCGGAAACAACCGATTGGCCGCCAAAAACGTCGGTTACAATCGCCGCGTTTATTTTTTTCCGCGCCGCGTATACTCCGGCCGCGATGCCCGCCGGTCCCCCGCCTATGATTAAAAGCTCTTTCATAATTTGACATTATATTCCGTCTCTTTGTTTTTGACAAAAATCCTGCCCTGCCGGTTTATGGACCGGCGGGGCTAAACAGAGTTTTCGTGAACGGTTTTGCTATTCTTTCCCTTCTTCAACCAAGCTCATTTCAACATTACACATCGGACACGTTCCTTCTTCTTCGGATGTATACCCGCATTCAGCGCATTTATACATAGTTTTTTATGGCTCTGGATGCGACCTTGTTGTTCGTGTGACCTTCTTTATACACTTATTTAATCTTCCGGAAGCACGCTCCAAAAACCTAAGAGCGCGACCGCGAACCCTGAAACTATGGCGCTCCACACGGCGAGATTCAGCTCGTAAAACCCGAGAACCCACGGCGAGACGATGAGCCACACCCCGATAACGGTTAACGCCCAATGATTCCACTTCATAAATAATATAGTTTCAGAGAACGCGCGAACCTTCAAAACGGCGCAAATTCATACGGAAGGTTTAACACTTCTTTTATTATAACACAAAAAGGGTAAATAATTTATTAAATCCCCGCTCTGATACCCCGCCGCTTGCGGCGCGGTTATTCATTGGCCAGATTCTTCGATAAGTTCAGATATTATCTGATCCATATATGGTTCACCGGGTCTTGATTCTTCAAAATTCAAACCCCCGGGAATGGAATACCTCACTTTTCCGTTTATCAATATAATCGAATACGGCGTGCCAATCATCCCCGACCGCACGGCATTTTCAAGGTCCGCCTGGATTTTATCCGCGTACTTGCCGGACGATAAACAGGATTCGAATTTTGCTTTATCAAGCCCGACGTACTCGGCTATACGCGGCAGTTCAGCTGGGTCAAGACCGTTGTTTGACGGCGTAATTTCCATAAGCCGGTCAAGATAAGCCCAAAATTTTATATTGCCGCCAAGAGACGCGGCACATTCCGTCGCTTCGGCTTCTTTGCGCGATTTCGGGTGAAGGGAATCAATCGGCGCGTGCCGATAAATCCACGCGACTTTGTCGCCATATTTTAACATCACCTTTTGCATTGTGTCGTGGAATGTTTTACAAAACGGGCACTCCATGTCTGAAAACTCAACCACCTGCACCGGAGCATCCATATCACCACGGATGTGGTCGTCCGAATTCACGGTAACCAAATTTTCTATTCCGGCGGTTTGTTCTTCATTTCCGGAAGAAATCTGAGCGAGATTTTTTTCCGATGATCTTTTACCCGCGCTGTAAACAAGCGAACCCGCGATTAAAACGGCGGCGACAAGAATACTTGCCGGAAGCAGAAGGTCGCGCCTTTTCTTACCCGCGCTTTCATCGCCAAATGAGTTGTTTTCCATACAAACAATTTAACAAAAACGACGAAGGAATACAATACAAACGAACTTTCATTCGAGTTTTGTTTAAAATTCGAAATTCAAAATTCGAAATTTCTGTTATACAAAATATGGAAACCCACATAAAATGCTGGTAGAATGAAACTCAAGCTTAATGGTACTCAAATGAATAAAGCCAAGAAAATACTGCTTTTAGGGAGCGACGCGGCGCTTCTTTACGCGTCTTTGGCGGGGGCGCTTGCCGTCAGATACCAAACACTCAATATAGGAAGTTATTTCTCGGCTAATTTTCTGCCTTTTTCCGCTATTTTTTCCCTGTGGATTCTTGTTTTTTATATATCCGATTTTTACCGCCGGCCGGAATTCGCGTCTCAAAGCGAAATAATCAAGTCGCTCGCGCGCGGCGTTTTCGTTTCCGGACTCCTCTCGATCGTGATTCTCTATCTTTTCCCCTCGTTTTTCCGGCTTACGCCAAAAACAAACCTGCTTCTTGTAGGCGTTATGTTTTTAATTCTATCGTATTTATCCCGTATCGAGTGGCTTAGATTGTTCAAAATTGGCGGAGTGCGCTTGTTTGTTTTGGGCGGTTCACAAACGACTCGTGAAATATCGGCGCGTGTCGGAACTATCCCTTACGCCGGATACAGGATTATCGGCACGGAGCGCGAATTCCCGGGCGACACTTCGCTCCTTTTCGAAATAATCAAGAAAAATAAAATCGAGGTGCTTCTTGTGGACTCCGCGCTTCTGAAGGATAAAAACAACGCGGCGGCGGCGTATGAGATTCTCCGTTCCGGAATACGCGTGCTTAATTCAACGGAATTTTATGAAAATATCTGCGAGAAAGAGCCGCTTGAAGACATAAACGCTGAATGGTTTGTGGACAACGTGCTAACACGCCGGCCGTTTTACGACGCGGCGAAACGGTCGCTTGACATTTTATTGTCGTGCATTTTAACCGTGGCTTTTTTCATTCCGTTCATTATCATTTCCTGTTTGATAAAAACAACCTCGCGCGGGCCCGTTCTTTTTTCTCAAAAGCGAACAGGACAAAACGGCAACGAATTCACGCTTCACAAATTCAGGACTATGAAAAGCAATGAAAACGGGCCGCTTTGGACAACCGCGCGCGATTCGCGAATCACGCCTGTCGGGAAAGCGCTACGCAAAACGCATCTCGACGAAATCCCCCAGCTCTGGAATATATTGAAAGGAGACGTGTCTTTCACCGGCCCGCGGCCGGAACGCGTAGAGCTCGCGAAGCAGTATGAAAAGTTCCCGTTTTATCATTCGCGCCACATCGTAAAGCCCGGACTCACCGGCTGGGCGCAAATAAATTTCCGCTCAAGCGCGTCGCTTGAAGAAGCGTTTGAAAAATTAAAATACGACGTTTATTACGTCAAAAACCGGTCGCTTGTTCTCGACCTCATGATTTTAATCCGGACGGTAAGGCATATTTTCGGCATACAATACAAATAGTTATGATACGGAAATTAAGCGGGCTTCTTTTCCAAAACCGCACTTTGCGCCAGACAATAATGAAAAATTTTTTCTGGCTGTCTTTCGGACAAATAGCGAGCCGGCTGATACGCGCGTTTATTATCGTTTATTCCGCGCGCGTTTTGGGGGCTGCGGAGTACGGCATTTTTTCATACGCATTGGGACTTTCGGGATTTTTCACCGTGTTCGCGGACATCGGGATTACATCCATACTTACGCGCGAAGTGGCACGAAGACCGGAAGAAGGAAAAAAATATTTCGCGACCGCATTCTGGATAAAAATAGCGCTTCTTTCCATAACTTCCCTTCTCGTGCTTTTCGCCGCTCCGTTTTTCTCAAGGGTCGAGTCAGCGACTCCACTCCTTCCGTTCGTCGCGTTGCTTATGTTTTTTGACAATCTGCGGGAATTTTCATTTTCCTATTTCCGCGCGAAAGAGAGGATGCAAATCGAGGCAATGGTTCTTATCGGAATGAATGTCGCCATAACGGTTATCGGATTTATCGTCATATCCGGAATACCGACCGCCAGGGCGCTCACAGCCGCTTACGTCGGTAGCGCCGGAATAGGAATGCTTGCTACTGTCTTAATTTTAAGAAGGGAATACGCAGGCGCAATAAAAAACTTCGCTAAAACTCTTGTGCGTCCGCTTATAAAGTCAGCTCTTCCTGTCGCTCTCATAGCTCTTTTCGGTTCTTTTATGCTGAATATAGACACTGTCATGCTGGGATGGTGGCGGACGGAAGCGGAGATAGGTTTTTATTCCGCCGCTCAAAAAATAGTCCAGGTGCTTTATACCATTCCCGCTATTTTCGCAATCGGCGTATTCCCCGCTATTTCCCGCTTTGTAGGAGAAAAAAATCGCGAAAAAGTCCGAGCATTGCACGAAAAAACAATGGGTATGGTTCTTATGATAGCCGTTCCGCTCGCGGTCGGCGGGATAACCCTTGCCAAGCCGATTATCCAGTTTCTTTATGGAGCGGAATACATTCCGGCGGTTCCGGTTTTTCAGATTCTTATAGCAACCGTTCTTTTTATTTTCCCCGGAACGCTTCTCGGAAATTTTATACTTGCGCATGACAAACAAGCCGGCATAGCCAAATACACCGCCATTTCGTCGTGCCTAAATATCATTCTCAACTCTCTCCTTATACCGCGATTCGGAATAGTTGGCGCGGCAGTTGCAACAATAGTCGTACAGGGATTTTATAACAGTTCGTTTCTAAGATTGGCCCGCAAGATAAACCCGTCTAATATATCGCAATTCATGCCGCGTATAATAATCGCATCCGCGGCTTTAGGATGCGTCGGATCTTTGCTTTCTTTTCTCGGCATACACGTTCTTATCTCTATCGCGGTAGCCGGCATCGTTTATTTCGGATTGCTGTTCGCTATGAAAGAATCTCTCCTGAAAAATCTTGCCGACGTGCTTTTTAAAAAATTCCGCGGGACGGTGCAAAATCAATAATCAACTAACCATGTGCGGAATCAACGGCATATTTTTTTACAAATCCGGAAAAGAAGTGGACGCAAGGGAACTCGAGAGAGCGAGGGACACGCTCGCCCACCGCGGACCCGACGGAGCCGGCTTGTACGTCTCAAAAAATAAAAAACTCGGCTTCGGCCACAGGCGGCTATCAATAATAGATTTGTCCGAAGCCGGGAAACAGCCGATGACTAACGAGCGCGGTTCGGTATGGATAACTTTCAACGGCGAGATATATAACTTCAAAGAGTTAAAGGCGGAACTCGAAAACAAGGGGCACATTTTCCGCTCCTTGACCGACACCGAAGTGATAGTACACGGGTATGAGGAGTTTGGTTTCGACTTTGTGAAACGATTAAACGGCATGTTCGCGTTCGCAATCTGGGACGAAACCAAAAAAATACTTTTTGCCGCTCGGGACCACATGGGAATAAAGCCGTTTTACTATGCTATGCAAAACGGGGTTTTTTACTTTGGCTCCGAGCTAAAGGCGATTCTCGAATTCCGCGATTTCAAAAAAGAACTTGACGAAGCAGGGGTGTCCCATTACCTGACATTTTCAACTTCTCCCGCTCCGGGAACGCTTTTTAGAAACATTTACAAACTGCCGCCAGCGAGCGTACTGGCTATAAAACAAGGAGGCGAACCGGAGATAAGCGAATATTGGAATCCTGTTTGCCCCGAAGATAAAACAATCGGGGAAAACGAGGCCGCGCGACGCGTGCGGGAACTTCTTGAGGCGTCAATACATTTGCAGATGGTTTCGGACGTTCCGTTCGGATGTTTCCTCTCCGGAGGCATTGACTCTTCCACAAACGCTTCCCTTATGAGCCGCGCTTTGGGCAAACCTGTCGAAACATTTTCGGTCGGAGCGAAACATTTTTCCAAATACAATGAATTCGATTACTCGCGCGTTATGGCGAAACAATTGGGAGCAAACAGCCATGAAATTTTAATTGATGAAAGCCACCTTTTCGAATTTATGGAAAAATTCGGAAAAATCGCCGATGACCCGAACGGAGACCAGGTTTGCATTCCCCTTTACTGGCTGTCGAAGCTGACGCGCGACTCCGGTGTTAAGATGGTGCAAATCGGCGAGGGCTCCGATGAGATTTTCTTCGGCTACGACACTTACATAAAGGCGTTCAAACTTTATAACCGCCTGTGGAGGTTTTTAGAACGGCTGCCTGCCGCAGGCAAGCAAATTCTTTGCAGCACGGGTGAAACATTTTTGAAACATCCGAAGTTCGAATTTTATAAAGAATACCTGCGGCGGCTCGCGGAAAACGAAGAGCCGTACTGGGGAAACGCCGTCGCCTGGAGTACTTATCAAAAAGAAAAACTTCTCACGGCGGAGTTCAAGGAAAAACACGGGAGTAACAGCTACGGAATAATTGAGCGTCTTCATAACGAAATGAAGAAACGCGATTCAAACAGCGATTTTTTGCGCCGACTGCTTTTTGTTGAACTCAAACACCGCCTGCCCGAACTCCTTCTTACGCGCGCGGACAAGATGACTATGGCAAATTCTATAGAGGGAAGAGTGCCTTTCTTGGACCGCCGGCTCGTCGAGTTCGCATTTCAAATTCCGAGCGGATTGAAAATAAAAAACGGCATACCGAAGTATATTCTTAAAAAAGCCGTTCACGGAGTGATACCAGAAAATATCATCTGGAGAAAAAAACAGGGCTTCGCGGCGCCACTAAGTGAATGGCTACGTCCCGATTCCCCCACCGTATCGAAACTTGTATCGATAATAGAAAATTCGGGGTTGCGCGAAAGAAATATCATAAACTATGATTACGTCCGCTGGATAATAAACTCGCACCAAAGGAATGGCGTGAACCAGAATTTCAGAATATGGAATCTTGTAACGCTTTCCTTGTGGTATGATGCCTGGTTTTAAGCGCCACGGGCTTTGGACTCAAGAATTTTTTCGAGTTTGGCGGCGAGTTTTGCTTTATTGAGGTGTTTTTCGGCGTATTTTCTTCCTCTTGCCCCCATATCTCTTGCGCGAGCGGAATTATTTTTTATTTCCATAATTTTTTCCGCGAGTGATTCGGGATTTTCTTCTTCGGCAACCAGTCCGCACTCTGCTTCTTTTACAAGCCGCGAGCCCTCCCCTTCAAGATTGATAATTACCGGAATGCCGGCGCCCATATAATCATAGATTTTCGAAGGGATAACGTCGCGGAACAGGTCTGATTTTTTATAAGTGGCGAGTCCTACGCCGGCGCGGGCGCAAAACATCGGCATATCGCTCCGAGGACGCTCGCCCGCGAAAATGACGTTTTTAAGACCAAATTGTTTTGCTGTTTCTTCGGATTGTTTTTTTAACACGCCTTCGCCCACAAGCATAAACACCACGTCTTCTTCGCCGCGGAGAAGTTCAGCCGCGCGTATCACTACCTCCGGCGACTGCGCAAGACCGATAAGACCAGAGAACAAAACCACGAACTTATTTTTCGTGCCGTATTGTTCGTCAATTATGTTTGGATTCGGCGCGCCGGAAAATAAATCGAGATCAGCGCCGTTTCTTATGACAACTGTTTTCTCCGGCGATACACCCTTATCTTTTATAAGCCGACGGCGTATTCCATCCGCGTTCACTATGACAGCCGAACTTCCGCGATATACAGTTTTTTCACAGCTCTCAAGTATTTTGAACAATACCCCCTTTTTCATCATTCCAACCGCTACGACTGAATCCGGCCAGATATCACGCACTTCCGATACGAGAGATACGCCTCGCAATTTTGAAATTATAAATCCGGAAAAAAGAACCGGAAGCGGCGGCGCGGAAGCGAAAACAACATCCGGCTTCGGAACGCGCGTCCCGGCCAGCAATCCTGAAAAAAAGAAAGAAAAATAAGTTACTATACGGTTTATGAAATCCCTCCGTGCGGTAATGCGAACCCAAGAACGAATAATAGTTATGTTCCCCTTTTTCTCCGCGGAAAATAGAGAATTTTTGTATCCATCAAACAGCACGCCTTTAGGATAGTTCGGCGGCTCGCATATCACGGTAACGTCATTGTCTTTATTTTCTGAAAGCTTTTCCGCCAAAAAGCCGATTCTGTGCGCGGCGGCGTTGGTTTCCGGCGGAAAAAATTGTGAAATAATAAGCAGGCGCATATTAAAAGTATAACAACTTAAAAACGGCTTTGTATGAAAACGCGAGTATGCGTTTCCATAAATTTTTTCCGTATTTTTCAAATCTAACCCCATACTCGCCGAAAATATTTTCGCCTGTCAGATGTTCCATAATGTTCATCTGAACTATGTGAAGACGGTGATAAAAAGGGCTCGCAACCATAAGCATTGATTGTTTCGATAAATCGTAAAGCGACCAAAAACCCGCATCGTAAAGATGTAAATGTTTTTTTAATGTTTCAATACACTCTCCGAAAAGCGCGCCTGCGCGCGGTTCGTTCGTGAGAATCCAATAATCCTTTACACCCCAAAGGGCCCAAATGAATCCGTTTAATATGTGAGTCGGGGCCGAAACGATATATTCTTCGAGCCACACAAAACCGTTGGAATCAACGCATTTCACTCCTCCATTTTCGATATCGGTGTCAAGCGCGACAAACGCTTTTTTCGCGGCACTCA
The DNA here is from genome assembly GCA_001779535.1 of Candidatus Jorgensenbacteria bacterium RIFCSPHIGHO2_02_FULL_45_20. Lineage (GTDB taxonomy): Bacteria > Patescibacteriota > Minisyncoccia > UBA6257 > GWB1-50-10 > GWA2-45-9. The sequence goes on along the minus strand of MFKJ01000026.1, from coordinate 10,370 downwards.
CATATTCTTTATCCCCCGACATAACCCCAAGACGCGCGAGAAGAGATATGCCCGCTCCCTGGGAAAGCGCCGAATACCAGCCGGGTTTCAAAACTTCTTTATACCGCCACGAAAAATTGTGTTTCCAGACCGGAATGCCTTTTGAATTGTCGAACAAGTTATTTACAAGCCAATCCGCGTGAATACGCGCTTCTTTCAAATGGGTTTCGTTTTTAGTTTTTACATACGAGTTCAACCGCGCTATTCCATACTGCGCGATAGCCAATGGATTGTACCGCACTCCTATGTCGCCAAGATAGTCGAAGAGAATAACCCCATGTGAATCGCGCGGACCGGCGTAATCCGCCTTGTCAGAAAACGTCATATAATATTCTCCGGATAAGTTGTATGCTGAAAAATTTCCTTCCTCGGGCCGTTCGTGCCAAAAATCAAGATAGCTCGGTGTTTTTGTAAGATATGCCCTTAAAATTCTTTTCCAATAACGCAGTTTACTCATGCGAGATAAACCGTTTTCCCCGTTTTGAGCGATTCAGCGGCCGCTATTACGGCTATGTGCGCGGAATAAATATCGTCCAGCGAAAACGGCTCACCTTCGCCGCGAATGGCTCGTATAAAAGCATCAAGTTCTTCGGCATACCCTTTGTTTTGTTTCCATAACCCCGCGCTTTTTCTCGTTTTTTCACCGATAATTTCACCATTTTTGAAGTCGTCGAATTTTCCGATTTTTCCGCCTCCGTATATTTCTATGTATTCTTTCGGAACTTTGAAGTTGCCGATAGATGAATAAAAAAGCGTCCCCGTGGATCCATCGGCATATTCTATGGATATCGAAAAATTATCATTCGTTCTTATGGAGCCATCGATGGGAACGCCTATCGCGGAAACACGAAGCGGTTTTTTTCCGATTATAAACCGAAACAGGTCTGTAAAGTGGCATCCCTCCCCTATCATTCTCCCGCCTTCACATTCGTTTTGTGTCCAGTGATCAAACGGAACACAACCGGCGTTAACCCTGTAGATAATTTGAAGAGGCGTTCCAATGCCGGAAAATTCCTCTTTCATAATTTTCGCGTGCGGAGAAAATCTACGGTTGAATCCGACAAACAACTTGCCCTCCGATTTGCTCGCGGCTTCAAGGACTTTTTTGAGCTCCTCTCCCGTAATAGCGGCTGGTTTTTCAACGTATATATGCTTTCCCGCGCGAAGCGCGGCAATCACCACTTCAGCATGGCTCGAATGTCTTGTGGCACATATTATAAAATTGACGTTTTCATCCTTTAATATTTTTTCGTATTCCGACGTCGCGTACTCGGCGCCAAATTTACCGGCAATTTTCTTCGATTCCATTCCGTCCGAGTCGCAAACCGCACGCACGGAAACATCCTTTCTCTTTATAAGTTCAGGGATAATCACGCTTTTCATAAACGAGCCGGCACCAACCAAAGCTATGGATATGTCTGTCTGCCGTTTTTTCGCCGCCTGTTCCGACAAAATAAACGTATCTTGTTTTTCTTTTTCGGCATAAGACAAAATCACGCCATGGACAAGATTTTCCGGATTAAAAACAAACTTGTACGCTTCTTCGCCTTTTTCAACCGGAAATGTTTTTGTCTTTAGATTGTCCAAAGAAATGCTTTTCCCGGAAATAAGCCGCAAAAATTCCTCCATATTGCGCTTTTCCGTCCAACGGACAAACCCGAACGGATAATCGTGTCCTTCCTCTTCGTATTCATGGTCGTATCTGCCGGGACCATAAGACCGCGAAGAGACGAAAGTGAGCTCTTTTTTATAAAACTCAACCCACGGGATCGCGGCGAGAACGCTCCCTATTTGGACTATTCTTCCTCTCTCCCTTGATATATCCACAGCGAAACGGAGAGGAGAATCATCTTTAGAGCTCGCGTATATCAAAACCGCGTCAATACCTCTACCGCCGGTCATCCGCATTATCCGTTTGTTTCCATTCTCATCCCCGGGCGCGAATCCTTCATCCATGCCTCCGTGAAGAGCAAACTCAACTTGTTTTTTATTTATGTCTATTCCGACGACTGGATGCCCGTACGATTTAAGCATTCTCACGGCGAGCTGACCCAAAAGCCCCAACCCTATAACAGCAACTGTTTCCCCTTGCGATAACTCCGCCCGGCGTATACCCTGAAGCGCTATAGCTCCGAGCGTCGTAAACGACGCGTCTTCGAGTGAAACATTCGCCGGAGCTTTGACACAAAGATTTTTCGGCACAAACACGAAATCAGCGTGCGAAGCGTAATTTTGTCCGGCACACGCCACACGGTCGCCGGCGCGGAATTCTCCGGAGTCGGCACCCGCTTCCAAAACAATACCGGAAGACGAGTACCCCAGGGCTATGTCCGTGTCGAGTTTTTGTTTCACCATATTCCACGCCGCGAAAATTCCTTTCGTTTTTATTACTGTTATGAATTTCTGCACGTAATCCGGTCTTTCTTTAGCTTTCTGGATTACACCTTTTTTGGAAAGTTCGATAATCATCTTTTCCGTGCCGGCGCTTATCACGGAAAATTTATTATGAACAACGACTCCGCCGCGCCTCGCCCTTGGGGCGGGAACGTCTTCAACACGCAGTTTCCCTGATTTTGGACTTTGAAAAACTTTAAACATATTTCGTATTCTAATCTTTTTTCGTCCTATTCTCAAATATCTTGGCATCTATCAAAAACTGGTGCCAACACCCCTGAAGAAAGTGGAATATCAGCCCTTCTTTGCCGTCCAAAAAACCGCCAAAAAAAACATAGCGGAAAATGAAATACGCGAATGAGCGTAAAAAAAGCGGCAATTTCGCATAAAACCTGTTTTTTATAAATCGTTTCCGTCCTGCCTGTCCTTTCACTACTGTGTTTCTACTCGCCTTTTCGTTCCGCGTTCGTTCTTCCGCCTCTCTCGATGAATACCCGTTGTGCTTATCCGTCCACCATCGCAAGTCACTCAAGTTTTCGTCTATAAAATCGTTTCGGAGACGCGCTGTTTTTCCTCTTCCCAAAACTATATGCTCATCCATTTCTCTTTCTTCGCTTCTCCCTGCGCCGTTTCTGAAAAGGCGCAGGAGCCAAATCGGATAACATCCGCCGTGGCGAATCCAACGCCCCATAAAATATACCCTGCGTTTCATATAGAAACCGCAAACGCCATCATCGGCACCGTGAAGCGCGCTTTTTATTTCTTTTGCCAGTTCCGGGGTAAGATATTCGTCCGCGTCGAGGCGCAAAATCCATTCGCTTTTTATGTCTATATTGTCGAGCGCCCAGTTGAATTGTTCCGCCTGGTTTATGAACGGGTGTGAATATATTTCCGCGCCGAACGTGCGCGCAATTTCAAGCGTACCGTCCGCGCTCCCACAGTCCACGATAATAATTTGAGACGTTATATCTTTCACGCTTTCAAGACACCTTCTTATATGTCTTTCTTCATCGAGTGTAAGCACTATTACCGCAAGCGATTTTTTATCCATAAATTTGCGCTAAAACGAGCAGACAGCTATGGGTATCTGACCATCGTATGGAGCGAATTCTTTCTCTTCAAGGCAAAATTCGTTCTTAACAATATGATACCATTCGCTTCTTTCGCTGTCTTCGGATACCCAATCGGAAAAAATAAAAAAACGGCTCTTCACATCCAACGTTTTCAGCCGAGCACGGAATCTCTCATCAAAAAAATCCACTAACAAAGGGGAAACCGCGATATTTTGATACCAATACCTGTGGAAAACCTGTATTGCCGTTCCGGGATTTCCCCACTGTGAATCCGTTATTATTATCCCGTCTCCTTCAGTTTTTTTCAAAAAATCCACGACTTCCGGAACGCCAAAACCGGACGACCAGCCCGTAAGATACGCCGACTTTGCCCAATCCGTTGACTGTTCGAGATATTTTATAGGGCTAATCTTTATGAGTGCCGTCTGGTAAATCCAAAACGCGGTGGTGTACAGGCACAAAATACCCAAAACGATAGTTGCCGTTTTCCAAATAATACCCGTTCTTTTTTTTACATACTCCAAAACATGCGCGGCGACACGGGCCATGATAATAATAAGAAACGGAATCGTGGCTGTGTGATAAACATATTCATTAAACCCTTTAAGAAGAAAAAGTACGGCAACTGTTCCTCCAAGCCATAAAAGCGAAACAATCGTGTCGCGCATATCGCGCTTCGCTACACCGCGGATAGTAAATATCAGCACAATAACCAATGCCGCCCACGAATAATAATGGGAGAAAATATCCGAGACCTGAACCGCGTTTTGCCGCCACGTTTCGAGAGGAAAAGAAAAAATTTCGGTTGCGGTCATCGCCCAACGCGAAGTAAATTCTTGTTTGCTTGCCCAAAATTCTCCGGGGATGGCAAGTTTATAAATCACAAACGAGAAGATGATGATTATCGCCACCGCCGCGATATTTTTTAAAAAAGGTTTTTTGTTCTTACGGCTTATTCCCCCAACTTCGTCTCCTTCAGAATTTTTTTGAAGCGCAATAAGCGGAAGCGCCGCCGAGAGAAACAAATAAAGCGCTCCGGACTGTTTAAGAAGTAATAATGCGGCTCCTGTTATAATCGCTCCGGCGGCAAAACAAGTTTTGCCGCGAGCATCTTCTTGCTTTATCGCCGCGAGCGTCAGCGCGAAAAACAGCGCTCCGGATGAAAATACGAACGTTTCGGCGACAAATTGCGTATTATAAAAAAGGGTAAGCGAAGAAACCGTAAAAAGTCCCGCGGCGATTACCGCCTCTTTCTTGCCGTATAAATTCCTCGCCAAAAGATAAACACCCAAAAGACCCACGAAAGAAAACAGCACGGAGACGATTCTTCCCGAAAACAGCGGGTTCTCTGATATGTCTATAGCAAGCGCGCCAAGCCAGTATTGGAGTGGTGGCTTCCAATCGTTATAGACATTTCCAACCGAAATGTATTTATACCCGCTAAAATCATCGTGGATGAGTTCGGAATACTGCAAATAAAGCGATTCATCGTTGAAAATCGGAAAATCAAGTATGCCCCAAAAACGCGTTGCAAAAAATACAAGCGCTATAATCGCAAAAAATATAACTTCCCGTTTTGATAAGGCCATTGTTATTTGCGCCCGCGATTTTGGTTCACGTCCCCGGTTTTTTACAATACTTTTTAATCCGTCGTTTTCTTGGCTGAAATTATAAGATGCGCCCCGATGGACGGAAAAACATCTCCGAGGAGCTCAAAAATCTTCCCGATTTTGCTCCGGCGCGTTGAAAATAAAATATGAGACGAGCGTGTTTTAATCACCTCAAATCCATTGTCCTCCAAAATTTTTCGAAGTGTTTTTTTGCCGTAAAATCTGTAATGATACGGGGCATAAGCGAAAAACACCGGCATCCCGCCGAACAACATCCGAATTCTGTTCAAAATAAACAAGAGATTCGGAACGGTGATAACGAGCAGTCCGCCGTCCGTAAGGCGCTCGCGGCAATTCTTAATAAATTTAACATCGTCGAAAAGGTGTTCCATCACTTCTCCGGCGAATATAACATCGAAATAAACGCCAAAGTCAGGCAATCCGTCATTCAAATCCATTTGCCTCATTTCAACGCCTTCCATATTCCGCGGATGTATATCAACGCCGCAACAGCGCGCGATTTTTCCGCAAAGCGCGTTAGCAACTCCGCCGCGAGCCGCCCCGCATTCAAGCAGACACAATTTCGATATTTCACCATGGAAATAATCTTTTACGAGTTCCAATGACTTACGTATCCTGACAGCGTCTGGCACTGTGAATTCTTCAAAAATTTGTTGATTTTGGTCTGTGTGAGACATATAAATACGAAAGTATTATACCTGACACGTGGGTTTCTTACTACAAAAAAAATCACACTCCGTTTTCCGGTTTTCTGGGCGCGGCGGCAAGTTCTTCGTAAACCAGTGAAAAGTTTTTCGCGACTTCCCGCGGCCTGTAATACTTATTCACGAATTCTATTCCTTTCCGCGAAAGTTCTGTTGCGAGAACGCGGTTGCCAAGAACACGCAAAATAGCCTCTGCAAGTGCGCGCGCATCTTTCGGGACAACAATCCCTGCTCCTTCTTTCTCTATCCGCGAAGATATTCCCACGCCCGTGCTTATCACAACCGGGACGCCGTGCGCGAGTGATTCCACAACTACCATTCCGAAGTTTTCCGAATAAGAAGGCAGTGTGAAGACCGCGCTTTCTTTCAAAAGAGAGTATTTATCGGCCTCAAGAACCATTCCGACAAAAAAAACGTTTTCCCCAGCCCGTAACCCGTATTTTTCAATCAAGTTTAAAACTTCTTTTTTATATCCCCCATCATCTCCGCCGGCGATAACAAGCGCCGCTTTCGGTTCTTTGAACAAAACTTCCGCGAATGCCGGAATAAGCGTGTCAAATCCTTTCTTCCATCCTATTCTGCCAATTTGAATGATTATTTTTTTATCAGCCGGAATCCCGAATTTCCTACGTATATCTTTTTTCTCTGTGTATGTTTCCGCTTTATATGAGTTCGGAATCACAATCGCTTTCCTTGCCGGCATATCGGCGGCGATATATTCCTCCTTTTCCTTCTCTGCCGTAAAATGTACCGCCGCGGCTCCTGCCAAGATTTTCTTTTCAACCAAAGAAATGTATATCTTTTTTCTAAGCCGGCTTTTCATCTCAAGCGGCTCTTTCATAAAATTACCATGCGGTGAAATGATATACGGCTTCCTGAATCGCTTCGCGTAGCGCGCGCCGATAAACGACTGAAACAGAAATACCGACGTTATGTGCGTAATATCAAAACTGTTCATCTCTTCGCGCAGAAACGCAGCCATTTCGGCTGAAAAGTACCACCTCTTTAAAAATTTTGACGGAAAATAATTTACTTTCACTCCGTCAATCAAAACCGGATTTTTGAGCGGCACATCCAAAACTTTGCCTCCGTCCAGATTCGTCGCGCACACGGCTACGGAATGACCCATTTTCACCAGTTCCTCGTTCAGAAAATGGGTCGGGAGTATCGGGCCGCTTGCCACAACCGCCGGCAGATAACTTGGAATTATGTGGAGTATTTTCATACTATTTTTTATATATTCTTTCGTACTCGGCAATAATATGTTCTCCGTAATCGTCCCATGTGAATCCTTGTGAGACCCGTTCTTTGGCCGACTTGCCCATAAAGTCACGCGCTTCCGGATTCATATAAAAATAAAGCAATTTCTCCTTCAGGGCGTTACAATCGCGAATCGGAATAATAAACCCATCTTTCCCGTCACGAACAATGTCCTCTGCTCCTGTGTTTGTTGTCGCTACGACGGGAAGCCCGCACGCCATCGCTTGAGGGGTTACAAGCGCTAACCCTTCTTGGATAGACATTATAGCGAAGACGGAACTTCGCGAATAATATCTAAAAAGTTCTCCCTGGGGAACATGCCCCGCATATCTGAATTTGCCGTCATATTTTTTGAAAAATGGTTCCATTTCAGCGCTCATAGTTCCCACAAGCACAAGCTCCGAGTCCGGAAGATTAAGTTCGGCAAATGCCCTAATTAAATAATGGACTCCTTTTTGAAGAGTCATTCCTCCCACGAATATAACGCGAAATATATTATCTTTTTTCGGGATTTGGCGGAATTGTGAAAGCTCGACTCCATAAGGAACGTGAATAATTTTATCTTCCGGAACTCCATATTCCAAAAACGTTCTTTTCGCGAATAAAGAAGGAACACTTATGTAATCAGCGTCCTCGTAAGCTGATACATTATGTTTTATGAGTTTTTCATGTGAAATCTGGAACGGTTCGTACTTCGCGCCGAATTTGTCGTACTCTTCTTTTAATATGTTCACCGCGTAAAGCGTGTGCGAGCTTCCGTTTTCTATAATCACGCGTGCCCCCATTTTTTTGGCCTTCTTCATTGTCTTCGGGTAAGCGGCGAGCATACCAATAAACAAATCTGATGGCTCCAGTTTTAACGATGAAATAGTATCAAATAACCCATGAATCGCGTATTGTGGGTTGTACAAATTCTGTAAAAAACGCGGGAGAAATGCCCACCCTCTTTGAATCAATTCTTTCGCCACAACCGTGCTCATTTTATCGTCTGGAATCCCGTATTTTCTTACTTCGAACTTCGGGTATGAAGTAATGAGTTGCGAAAGATAGCCGCGCTTCAACAATTGTTGCGCAAGATAAAACAAATGAAATCTTCCCGGTACCGCTATTGCTATTTTCATAGAATCGCAGTTATTTCGCCGCGAGTTTCATAAACCTTGTTTTCAGCTTATGACGCAACGGAGATGGCAGTATTTTTTTAAGTAAAGAAACAGCTGTTTTAGAAACTCTTCTTTTACGCGCGCTCATCAAGGCGGCGGCCTTTTTTAGAAAGTCATTCCGCACAAACAGGCGTGATTCTTCATTCTCAAAACCCAAATCCAGAATATATTCATATATATCAAGCAATATACCCATTCCCGCGGCGATATCATCACCAGAAAGGATGGTTTCGTTTTCGGAAAACCACTTGTTTACGTTTGGCGGCATATTCACTCCGATAGTCGATGCTATAAACCGCTTGCGTAATAGAAGACCTGATTCATATTGAACAGACGACTTTGTGCTCCCGATTGATTTTTTATGTAATCTGTGGGAATGCAAGACGTCGGGGATGTTCGAGAAACGCGTCTTGTCCGCTACGCGCATCCATAATTCGGTATCTTCAATGTGAGGGAAACGGACATCGTATCCACCCGCCATTTCTATAACTTCTTTTCTCGCTATTACGGTCGGATGAATGATGGCGCATTCAAAAAACATTTTCCACAAAATACTTTCGTGCGCTTGCGGTTGTATCAGCGTGGAAATAATTTTGTTTTTTTCATCAACGTGATTCACGGCTGTCCCGAGAACTCCTATGCCGTGATTAGCTTCCATGTAATTTATTTGTTTTTCAAACCTTTGCGGATGGCTTATGTCGTCGGCATCCATTCTCGCTAAATATTCACCTCTTGCCATTTTAATTCCCTTGTTGAGTGATTTTATAAGCCCCTCATTTTTTTCATTCGAAACAATCACAATCCGCGGGTCAGTAAAAGAGTTGAGGATTTTCGGCGTTCCGTCAGAAGAGCCGTCGTCTATAATGATTAACTCAAAATCGCCGAACGTCTGAAGAAGAACGCTTGATGTGGCGTCTTTTACATACCGCTCACCGTTATATACCGCGAGAAGCACGGATATTTTAGGACTATGCGATTGCATTTGCGATGTTTTCTTTTAAGTACGCGCGATATTCATCGTTTGAAATATCTACCGGTATCCGCAGACGATAAAGCGCGAGTTTGGAAAACGCGCCAAGAAGAATTTTCTTTTGCAGCGAAAAAAAATCCGCGATATCAAAACCGCCGGTTGAAGCAATCGCGGAAATATACCTTATTCCGTCTCCGCTCTCAAGATTCAAAATTCCCATAATTTTGTCCACTAAAATTCCCGCTTCCATGCGTTCAAAAACCATTTCTTTTCCTTCGTATCTTTCGAGAAATACGCTTGCGGCAAGCGTAGTTTTTTGCCCGATTTTTTCACTCGGGATAAGCTCTTTTACTGGAACTTTTGCGTATGCCGCGTTCCATCCCTTGAACACCGGCCCGTACGAACGGAAAATGCGTTTGGCTATAAAGTTCATAATCCGCTTCGCTTTGTAATACCACGCAAATATAGTCCTTCTCCGTAGATATCCCGCGGCTTGGGAATTTTCTAATTCATTGAAAAGCGGTATGTGAAACGGATAAATCGAGAAATCACTCGGATACGAATACATTTCTCCGCCGGTTCCAACAATAACATAATCGTCGCCGAAAAATTTGAAATCGCTCTTATCGCGGAGCGCTGATATAAGGGTTGTTTTTCCGGTCCCGCCGAGTGCCGGAAAAATTATACCCCTACCATTAAGTTCAACGCCAGCGCCATGCACGAAACTAAATCCTTTTTTAATGAGAATGGTTTGAATCCAGAAATTCGTTGCATGATTCGCGTATGTTGTGTATTCGCGCATCCGTCCCTTTTCCATCGAAATCGCGTATTTTTCTTTTGTAAAACATATACCGCGTTCTGTTTTTGTAAAATCCTCTTGATATGGATTGTGTTTCGGCGGCGGGAATTTTTCGAAATCCTCAATTTCGAGGTCGGAAATCTCTTGCAAACCATTCTCAAAATGGCGCAGATAATGAGCGCACCCATCGCTTATGTGTTTTGAGACGGAGTTAACCCTCACCCCGACCAAACCGTGGATATTATAGCGTTTATCCATATAATCCTAATATACCAGCTATTTTGAATAACAAAAAGCGGCGGGAGATTTTTTCCCCCCGCCGGTGTTTTTTGGTAATCAA
>MFKJ01000025.1 GCA_001779535.1 Candidatus Jorgensenbacteria bacterium RIFCSPHIGHO2_02_FULL_45_20 | reverse complement strand
AATGTGGATAATCAATATGACAGAAATATCGCCAAAACTAGGTCAAAATCTCAAGCGCATTAGAACCAAGAAAAAAATGTCGCAAGGAGATATTGCGCGCGCCCTAGAGGTGCATAGGGCGTATGTAAGTGGTATAGAAACAGGCAAGCGCAACCCTACTCTTGCGACATTAGAAAAATTGGCTAGTGCGCTTGGAGTATCAGTTAGCGAATTATTGAAATAAATATGGAGAAAAATCTACAAAATAATATTTGGAAATACGCCTTATTATTAATCGCTAACAAAAGAATTTTTGTTGCAGTTTTGGGAGCTTACTATCTAACCATACCCGATGTAACACCAAAAATAATTGGAACTATTTTGCTAGCAGGAAGTCTTTCGGGTTTTCTTTTTGAAATTCCTAGCGGATATATGTCTGATAAAATAGGACACAAACTAACACTGGTTATTTCTCGGGTATTGATGTTGGTATCAACAATCTTTTTTCTTCTTGCAAATAATATCGCCTTCTTAATACTCGGCGCAATTTTCTTGAGTGCAAGTGCCGCTTTTCAAAGTGGTACAGGCAGTGCTTTTATGCACGAAACCTTACAAGGTCTTAAAAGAGAACAAGACTATGCAAGAGTGATGGGGAAAATTAGTTCTATAGGATTTGCTGTACCGATTATATTTATGGTGCTGGTACCATTTTTAGTAAGTGTAAGTTATAAAACACCATTTCTAATCGCTCTTGTTATTGATGTAATTGGATTATTAGCAGCAATTTCTTTAGTAGTGCCTCCTGTACCACAAGAACACATTGAAGAAATTGGGGCGACAAATTTTAAACAAGTATTGCAAGAAGGTTATCGCCTTAACTTTTTTAGCATCGCTTTGTTTTCAGGAATTATTAGTGGAACATTGTTTAGTGTTGGCGGGTTTCGCGCTCCATACCAGTCCTTTCTCGAAATACCTGTAATTTGGTACGGAGTATTTTTTGGTATAGGTAGAGCATTCGCCTCGCTCATGCTTGCCTATAGCGGAAGAATTAAAAAATATATTACGTTACCTTCCTTTTATGGATTCCAACTTATTATTTATACTCTTTTGATTCTTGTTTTGGGAATAATATCAAGTTGGTGGGTTGTCGTGACCGCCTTTATTGTTATAAACGCATTTCAGTGGGGGTTAAGCAAAATTGATGAGGGTTATCAACTTGATATTATTAAATCAAGTAAATTCAAAGCCACATTGTTGTCAACGGGTTCACAAATTGATCGGGCTGTTTCGGCAGTTTCAAGTTTTGGAGTCGGCTTCATAATCGAGCGGGTCTCGTATCAATACGGATTTTTATATTCAGGAATTATTTTCCTTGTGATACTTTTTCCGCTATATTTATATATAGTTCGTGGGTACAAGACAGGTGCTTATAACAACGTTGATGTTGTTAACTAGGTATTGTCGATTCAAAAATTTTTTTGGCGAATCCGAAACCCGCCCGCATTCCTCCCCAGACCCCTCCTGCGGGCGGGAAATCAGCCGAGGCAGGGCGAATCCATTCCCCCAGACAAATTGTTTCGCCCTGCCTCGTCCGCATTAGTAGTTTTAATCATTTGGATTTTGCTCGAAATAGTTTCGAACTTTGTCCAACAAACACCGCCAAAATTCGGAATTCGGATTTTGGGTCCGCCTAGGGCGGATTGTCTCACCCCGCCGCCGCTCGCTGAAGCCTTCGAATGTTGCACTAAAACTTTAGTTATTGTATTGTAATAATCGTACGGATTTGATTCTATAGTTTCGTAATTTAAGTATAAAAGGGCATTTTTCTGTTTTTTTAGATAACAGAAGAGGTGAATTTTATTCTGTTTTTATATTTTTATGGATTCCGAAAACTCTACAAAAAAACACGTAAGCGAATATCAATACTTTGCTGACAGCGATGAATTGTTTAATCTCGGCATCGCGGAAAAAGGAGAAAACATTATAAATGTATTCGAACGCGTTGTGGATTCTTTGACTGAAATTGAACTTCGTTATGAAAATTCTGAATTTGCAGAAAGATTCAGAAATTATTTGCTTGAAATTATGAAGGACAGGAAGTTCATCCCGAGTACGACTATTTTGATGAATGCAGGAAGAATAAATAGCGCGCCTCTTTCCGCTTGCGCAGTCCCGCAGGTTGATTTGAAACAGGACTTAACAAAGATTAAAAAGACCATTGACCAATTCCATTTTAACGGAATGGGGACCGGATTTAATTTTGATGATGTTCAAAATCCCATCGAAATAATCAAATATCTTAATAAAATCGGCATTGAAGGACAGCAAAACAAAAAACAACTTAGACCCGTTGGAAATATGGGAGTATTGTCGATTGACCATCCGAGTTTATTCGACTTTATTAATGTCAAAAACAAGGATCCAAATCAACAATGGGTTTTTAATTTTTCCGTATTAATAAACGATATATATCTCGATAAGATAAGAAATAAGGAATTAATAATCTTAAAAGATGGCAGTGAAATTCCATCGGAAGAAATAATAGACGCTATGGCAAGGTCGATTTATATAAGCGCCGAGCCCGGATTGGTTTTCATTGATAGATTAAATAAAGACAATCAGGTTGTCGGTTCAGGTGAATATAAGTCGCTTGCTCCATGTGGAGAAGTCGGATTGGTTGAGGGAGAAACATGCCAGTTTTCTTATATCAACATTGGAAAATTTGTTAGCGATGGAATAATAAACTACCCCGAACTTGAAAAAACTGTAAAAGTCGCGGTTAAATTTTTAGATAATGCGGTTGATTATAATATAGACCGTTATGACAATGATTTGAATAAAAAAGTAGCGGAACAAAAAAGGAGAATAGGATTAGGGATTTGCGGATTCGCGGATTTACTCAAAATACTTCAAATGGGTTACTCAAGCGAAGGGGCGAGAAAGCAAGCTGAAGATATTTTTAGTTTTATAAACTTTGTTTCAAAAAGAGAATCAGTTGAATTAGCAAAAACGCGTGGTTCTTTCGGGGGATTTCCGGAATCAAAATATATGTCCGATGAGAATATAATTACCGCCTATTCCAGACGACAAACAGAAACGGTCTCCGGAATAATGTGGCTTGCCCTAGAAAGAGAGGTCAAGAAATGCGGAATCAGAAATTGTTCGACAGTCGCAGTTCCTCCAACAGGCAGATCGAGTCGCGTTATTGGAGCTTCACCATCGATTGAACCTTATTTCAGTGATATTCTAAAAGTATCGCCCGAAAATCAAATAAAGATGATTTCATCCATACAAAAATTTACTGACGAGTCCATATCAAAAACAATCAACGTATCTCAAGACGCTTCCGTTGGCGAAATAAAAAGAATACTGTTATTATCAATGGAATCAAATCTAAAAGGAATCACGATTTACCGCGATAAATCAAGAGAATCCCAACCTCAAAAGATTTAGCTATTATAAAATCCATGAGCAAATTCGATTTTCAATATTGCCAAAAAATAGTGGTTTTTTCAAAAGACGCTAACAGCGTTTTGTTGTGTAAAAGAAAAGGCGAAAACGATTACGATGGAGTTTACTCTTTTATAGGCGGGAAAATGGAGAATAACGATGGGTCGTTCATCCATGGTTTGCAAAGAGAAAAAAACGAAGAAGTCGGAGAAGAATTTAAAATTGAAATTTATCCGTTTTTTACGACAAATGCCATCTTTAAAAAGAAAAGCTTGGAGTTAATGATTCTGCCGCATTATTACGCGAGACATCTCGGAGGGGAAATTAAACTAAACGAGGAATATTCAGATTTTCAATGGGTCGCGGTAAAAGACCTAAAAACATTTGAGCCGAAGATACCAACCATACCCGATATGGTAGATAGAATATTAAAGTTGGTTAGATTAATTTCACCGGAGGAATTAGTTCAAATATAATTATCAAACTTTAGAAATAACCACTTTTGCGGGTGAATGTAACGGGATATGGAACAAGAAAAAAAATTTGAAAATACGGAGAATCCAGAACAGAAGTTAGTCCGATTACTCAAGGGAAAAGGAGTCGAGGACCCCGAAACGATGGGACTTTTGATGGATTGGACAATCAAACAGGAAAGATTAGTGGAACAATCGGACGATTATCCTCTTGAACAAATTCAGTTCAACCTTAAGCGGGCGCGCTTATATTTTGAAGCGGGATGTATGGACGAGGCGTTTGACAATTTTGATGCCGCCAGAATACAGGCGTTGAACGAAGGCAGAAAAGAACTTTTTGCGGCTATCATGTGGGAGATGAAAAGCCTTTCTTCGGCGTAGTACCACCCCTTAAAAAGAGATTGATATTGGCTGAAAAATAAGCTAAAATAGGGTTTATCGCATCAAACTTCGGTTTGCGCGGTAAAAAAACGGCAATTATCGCGTTTTTCGCGCATAGTTTTGCTTTAATAATGAGGATCAATTAATAATCCAATGGAACACAATAAAAAAGTTAGATTGGTGGATGGCTTCAAAATCCGCAACACGCTTGACCCGGAGTTTTGCGTTTTGCACAGAGGCGGCACGGCAATAAATAGACCATTCAAGAGGTTTTACATTCCGCCGAACGAATACTGGCTGGACTACCGCTATAAAGACGAGTTGGATTTTTTGATGCGCGCGGATAAAGTCAAGCCGCCGAAGAGAAGAAAGACATACACAAGCTGGCGCGAGCACATTAAAGAAGCTGTCTGTTTGCCTCCACCGATTCCGGAGTTTGTCGTATCACGTAGGCGCCGCGGCAGGAATATTATCGTGATGATTAACGGCGCTATAGTCCGCCAGTACATAGACCCTGAATTCGTTTTAGGCGGACACGACTTGGCTTACTCATATATCCCGCATAATGAAATTTGGCTTGACAGCGCGATAGACCCGAAAGAAGTCCCATTTATTCTCCTTCATGAAGTTGTCGAGCGCGACCTTATGTTTCATGGAAAATCGTATGACAACGCTCACGATTACTCGACCGTCGCGGAAAAAGAAATGCGGAGGAACAAGCTCAAATGCCGCTACCCGCTTGATGACGAATACCCGTGGCGCAAACTTACAATAGCCGAAATTATCCGCGAATATTACTATGAATGAACAAAATTTAAACGAACAAAATAATAAAGAGCAAAGCATTAAGGTCCAGCACTTTTTGCAGTCGGCCGGACTTTGCGGTCCCGCTTCGCTCAAAATCCTCCTTTCTTACTTCGGTAAACTGTATTCGGAGGAAAAACTTGCCCAGCTCGCGCAAGCGACTTTAGATAACGGCACAGAACACAACGGCCTTGTGGCGGCAATAAAGAGCACGGGCGGATATTGTTTCGCGAAGGAAGAAGGCACGCTTGATGAACTTGAATATTTTGTGAAGAAAGAAAAATTGCCGGTGATTATCGGATGGTTTGACAGTGACGAAGACCACTACAGCGTCGTGGTGAACATTACGGAGAAGAATATCATCATCGTTGACCCCGCGACGAACGAACCAGAGCGCTGGCTCGATAGAGAAAAGTTTAATAAAATATGGTTCGATTTTGTCGGTCGTGAAAACAAAATCGTTTCGTGGGGGTGGTATATGGTGGTGTCTTTCGAAAAACGGGAATTTTCGGTGAAAGACGGGTTTTATTTTTAGTCCGTGTCTTGATATATCCGCTATGTATCCGCTTGCCCGCATATTTGAAACGATTTAGAATTGAACGCAATGACAAAAAAATATTCTTATCTTAACGGGAAAGTGGTTTTGACCGAGAAGGCGAAAATAAGCATACATGACCTCGGGGTTATGCGCGGCTTCGGCGTTTTCGATTCGTTGCGGAGCTACGATGGAGTACCTTTTTTGCTTGATGCGCACATATCGCATTTTCACGAATCGGCGCGGCTCATAGGCCTGAAGCCACCGGTTGGCAAAGACGAAATAGCCGGAATAATAAAAAATCTCGTTAAAAAAAACGGGAATCCAGACGCCGCCGTGAGGATGGTACTCACAGGAGGGGAAAGCGATGATACCGTAACCTATAATATCGAAACGCCCACCTTTTTTGTTACTGTTGAAAAAATTCAGACGTATCCACCGGAGGTTTATAAAAAAGGCGTGAAAATCATAAGCGTGGAGAATGAGAGGCGCATACCGAACGCGAAGACAACCGACTACATACTTATGTTTTCGCTACAAAAACTGAAGAGAGAGAAAAACGCGTTTGAAATCATTTATTTTTCGCGCGGGAGGGTTCTCGAGGGAAGCACGTTTAATTTTTTCATATTCAAAGGGAATAAACTTATAACGCCGAGAGACGGTGTATTCAAAGGAGAGACAAGAAACTTTACATTGTCTTTCGCGCGGGAGATGTTCAAAGTGGAAGAAAGGGAAGCGCTGATTCGTGAACTGAAAACCGCCGACGAAGCGTTTCTCACATCCACCAAGAGGGAAATAATGCCCGTTGTGAAAATTGATTCGCTCAAAATAGGGAATGGGAAGGTCGGGGAAAACACGAAGCGCTTGATGGCTGTTTTTCGCGAGCGCGTGGATGAGTTCGTAGCGAGAAACAGGGGATTGTAAAAAATCGCATAAAACAACCGAAAAGTATCAAATATTACGTATGGCAGAAATAGAGCAGAAATTCCGAATTATGAATTTTGAATTTCGAATCAAGCTCGAATGATATAATTTTTTAAACCATAACCTATAATTCTTGATTCATCTGTTTTCTTAATGCTGTATACTTAAAGTCATATAATTTGGTTTTGTTATGCCTACGCTTATAAAAAACGGGTTGGTGTATGATGGGACGGAGGCCGAGCCGCAGAAAAGAGACATACTGATAGAGCGGAAGAGAATCGTCTTCGTGGGTAACGCAAAAAAGCGCAAAATCACCGGGGAGACGATTGACGCTTCGGGCGCCATAGTAACTCCGGGATTTATAGACGTGCAGGCGCATTCAGACCACAACTTGAGTATTTTTTCAGACCCCGCCCAGGAACATTTCATAGAGGAGGGGATTACTACGATAATCGGCGGGAACTGCGGCAAATCAACAGTGCCTTTCAACGCCCGTTCGTTTGCTACTCTCGCGGATTGGGAGAATCACGAAACGTCGTTTTCCGCGAACTGGACTACCGCCGCCGAATTCTTTAGCGCGCTTTTCAAAAAAGGGCTGGGAGTGAATTTCGGAACCCTTATAGGACTTGGGACGATTCGAAATTTTGTGCTTAACGGAACGGCGCGCGACCTTACCGATTCCCAATTCGGGATGACTAAGAAGTTGCTTTCCGATTCGCTCTCGGCCGGGGCTCTCGGTTTTTCAAGCGGCACGGAACACGCGGACCAAAAAAACATTCCGAATTTTGAGATCGCGGAATACGTGAAAATAGCCGCGGAGTACGGCGGAGTGTATGCCGCGCATCTTCGCGACACCGGAAAAGATGTGGGGCGGGCGGCGCGTGAGGCGGTTAAAGTGTCTTTGGAAACAGGCGCGCGGCTTGAGATAAGCCATTTTAACCCGCCTGAAGCGTTTGAGCGCGAATACGAAGACGCGCTCTATGAACTTGAAGCCGTCTCCGCCGAGTCGGACGTTCATTTTGACGTTTCGCCCATGGGATGGAGCGCGGTTTCCGTACGGATGTTTTTGCCGGAATTCTACAAAAGAAGCGCGAGGAACGATGTTATTGAGGCGTTAAAAAACAAAAGCGCGCGAGAGCATATTTTAGCGCATCTTAGAAAAAATCATTTTGATAAGGTAAGAGTGGGCAGAGTTTCGTCTCCTGTCGAATTTCTCGCCGGCAAAAAAATAGCGGACATTGCCGCGCTGTTTGGCACCGACCAGCCGGAGGCATTTGTGAGAATTATGATGATGACAGGCCTGTCCGCCTTGTGCCTGGTCGAAACCGAAAACGGAAAGTTGCTTAAAAAATTCATACGTTCACCGCGTTCCATTATAGCGTCAAACACCGCCGGAACCGGATTCAACGAGTATATTCATTCATCAGAGAAAAGACAATTTTCCAAAATACTTAAAGAGACGTTTCATGAAGAGGAATTCGCTCTTGAAAAGATGATAGCCAAGATGACGTCCGTTCCGGCAAAAAAATACAGAATTGGCAAGAGGGGACTGATACGCGAAGGTTACTACGCGGATATAGCCATACTTGATAATTTTGCCGCGCGCGATGTTTTTGTGAACGGCGCAAGAGCGATGAAAAACGGCGAAATTACGCGCACCCGCTCCGGACATATTTTGAAGAGAAAAAACAATTAAAATTTATGGCAAAAAGCAAACTGAAAAACTCTTCACCTGATTTCATTCTTATAGCCGTTGTGGCCATCCTTACCATTTTCGGCCTTGTTATGCTTTCGAGCGCGTCATCGGACATAGCCCGCGCGCGGTTTGGCGACAGTTATCACTATTTGAAACACCAGATGATGAACGGGTTAGCGTTCGGAATCGCAGGGTTTATCATAGGCGCTTATATTTCAATGAGGTTTTTGGAAAAGATCGCGCTTCCGCTTTTTATTTTGGGTATTGTTTTAGCGATTATGGTTTTTATTCCGCAACTCAATACGGGCGTGAGGAGCGTTACGGGCGCGGAGAGGTGGCTTAACTTGGGGTTTTTCAGTTTTCAGCCGGGGGAGTTTATGAAATTATCCATACTTCTTTTCATAGCGGCGTGGGTCGCGAAGAAAAAGGAAAGGACGCAAAACTTCGCGCGCGGGTTTGTTCCTTTTCTTTGCCTCCTTGGCATTCCGGCGCTTTTGTTGTTCCTGCAGCCCGCGATGACGATAGCCGTGATTTTAGCATGTGCCGCGCTGACGGAATATTTTGCCGCGGGAGCGAAAGCGCGATTTCTTTTAATATCGGCATTTTTGGGAATCGCGGCAATAGCCATTTTTGTGTTCACGACTCCTTACAGAATAACAAGGATAATCGGGTATTTTAATCCGGAATCAGACCCGCGCGATAAAACATACCAGATAAATCAGTCGCTTATGGCGATAGGGTCTGGAGGGTTTTCCGGCGTCGGATTCGGCAATTCAACCACTAAACTCAAGTATCTTCCCGAACCGATGGGCGATTCAATTTTCGCGGTAGCGGCGGAGGAGTTCGGATTTATCGGCGCGATGGGTATCGTGACGCTTTTTGGAGTGTTTGTATGGCGCGGACTTCTTATAGCGAAGAAAACAAGGGATGGCTTTTCCCGTTCGCTCGCTTTCGGATTCACATCGCTAATAGGAATTCAGGCGTTTGTGAATGTGGCTGCCGTATCGGGCGTTATTCCTTTTACGGGCGTTCCATTGCCATTTATAAGCTACGGAGGGACAGCTTTGGCCGTTTTTTTGACGATGTCCGGCATTCTTGTTAATATTTCAAGGAACAGGCAGTAAAAGCCAAAAATATGTTGCGTATACTATTCACCGGCGGCGGGAGCGGCGGGCATATTTATCCTCTTGTAGCGGTCGCGGACGAGTTCGCGGCGATGAAGGGTGTTTCCGCGCAGCTTTCTTACATAGGTCCGCGGAGCCAGTTTGACGGCGAACTCTCCGACAGAGACATTCGGGTGTTCCAGATAGCTTCGAGTAAAATCCGCAGATATTTCTCCGTGCTCAATTTTGTGGACGTTCCGAAGTTTTTTTGGAGTGTTTTACAGGCGTTGTATCGCGTTTACAGGATAATGCCGGACGTAGTTTTTTCAAAGGGAGGTCCTGGCTCGCTCGCTGTCGTCGTTGCCGCCAAATTTTATTTCATACCGGTTATACTTCACGAGTCGGACGCGGTACCCGGGATAAATAATAAAGTTTCAGGTAAATTAGCGAACAGGATAGCGGTTTCGTTTCCGGAAGCCGCGAAATTTTTTCCGAAAAACAAAGTCGCCGTTACCGGAAGCCCTATCCGCGCCGAGATGCTCCAGAATCATATTCCGCGCGAAGAAGCGAAAGCGAAACTCGGTTTCCGCGCGGACATTCCGCTCGCGCTCGTTTTGGGCGGCTCGCAGGGCGCGGAACAACTGAACGATTTTGTTGTAAATAATATCGTTTCATTTCTGAAATTTTCACAGGTTCTTCATCAGACGGGAGCGAAGAATTTTAAAGATGTGTCGGAAGCGGCCGCGCTTGTAACAAGCGGCACAGAACCCGCGACTTCCAGAAAATACCGCGCTGTTGATTTTTTCGCGCCGCAGGCGATGAAAGACGCGCTCTTGGCCGCGGATGTCGTGGTGTCGCGCGCTGGGAGCTCGGCGATAGCCGAAATAGCGGCGTTCGGGAAGCCGTCAATTCTTGTTCCGCTTGAAAATTCCGCGAACGGCCACCAGATGGCTAACGCCATTAGTTACGCCGCTTCCGGAGCCGCGATAATTTTCGAGAGAACAAATTTCACTTACCATGTCGTCGCGCTCAAGATAAAGGAAATTGTGGAAAACAGAGCGTTGAACGAGAAAATGTCTTCCGCGGCGAAATCTTTTTCGATAGCCGGCTCGGCGAAAATTATAGCAGACGAAATTATAAAACTCGCTGTTTACTTATGACGCCCGAACACAAAAAAAACGTTCGCGTTAGATTCGCCCCATCGCCTACGGGTCCGCTTAATATAGGCGGAGCGAGAACGGCTTTTTTTTGCTGGCTTTTCGCGAAGCAGAACAGCGGAGCGTTTATACTAAGAATAGAAGATACCGATTTTGCGCGTTCGAGTCCGGAGTACGAGGAGAACATAAAAGAAGGATTGATATGGCTCGGTTTGGAGTGGGACGAGTTTTACAGGCAGAGCGACCGGCTGGAACTTTATGAACGCTATCTTTCAAAGCTTATCAAAGAGAATTTCGCGTATTATTGCTTTTGTTCTCCCGAGGAACTTGAGAGCGAGGAGGAGGCGCGGTTGAGCCAAGGGCTGTCTCCGAAGTACGGAGGCAAATGCCGTATGATTCCTATTAACGAAGCCGAGAGGCGTTCCAAAACAGAGAGACATGTAATACGCATCAAAACACCCGAGAAAGAAGCGAGCTTCCATGATGCCGTACGCGGCAAGGTTTCTTTCGACATTGCTCTAATGGGCGACTTTATAATCGCCAAAGGAGCGGGTAACCCGCTTTTCAATTTTTCAAACGTCGTTGATGATTACGAAATGAATATAACCCACGTGGTGCGCGGAGAGGACCACATATCGAATACGCCGCGCCAGCTTGTGATACAGGAAGCGCTCGGGTTTCCGCCGCTCGAGTACGCGCACCTTCCGCTCATTTTAGGTCCCGACAAAAAAAAATTATCAAAACGCGATTTGGCGAAGTCGGTAATTGACTATCGGAACGAGGGGTACCTTGTTCAGGCAATTCTGAATTTTATCGCTCTTTTGGGGTGGCATCCGGAAGAGGACAGGGAAGTTTTTTCTGTTTCCGACATGATGGAGGAATTTTCTTTTTCACGCGTGCAGAAGTCAGGCGGCGTGTTTAACCCGACGAAGCTCGACTGGCTTGGCAGGCATTACATAAAAAAACTTTCCGCAGAAAAACTTGCGGAGCATCTTGAACCGTTCGTTCCGAAAGCGTGGACGGCGGACAAGGACAGATTTTTGCGGACCGCGGACGCTTTCAAAGAACGTTTGAAAAAATTATCCGATTTCAAGACGCTCGCGGGGTTTGTGTTTGAGCTCGGTGATTACGAACCAGGGCTCCTCGCGTGGAGAAAATCCACCAAAGAATCCGCAGCCATAAACCTTGAAGAAATATTACCCATATTTAATAGTATGCCGGAGAGCGATTTCAAAAAAGAAACCATTGAATCAAAAATGATGCTTATCGCGAAGATGCGCGGGAACGGGGAAGTGCTGTGGCCGCTCCGAGTCGCGCTTTCGGGAAAAGAGTCCTCTCCCGGTCCTTTTGAACTCGCGGAGATGCTTGGCAAGGAGGAAACGCTCCGCCGCATTTCTCTCGCGCTTAGAATTTTAGCTGGTTCGGTCCGTTCAACAAGTTCAGGGTTAGCAAGCTCACCACAAACATGAAACTGCGATTTTTATACGTACTGTTACCTGTGATTTTTTACGCTTATGTTGCCGTTCCTTTACATTACGCGCGGGCGGACTATTCGGATGATATGCGCCGAGCGATAGACGAGAAGGCCGCCGCGCTCAAAGAGCTTGAAGAACAGAGAAAAGAATTGGAGAAGACGCTTGACGGGATAAGCGCGTCTAACAATAAGCTTTCCGGCGAGATAAAGTATGTTGATAACACCATAAATCAGCTTAATATCACTGTCCGCTCGAATGAGCTTACTGTCGAAAAATTGGAATTGGAGATGGATTCATTGCGTTCTGATATAGACGCGACCGAAGAAAGCATCGCTAACAAAAAGCAGACAATCGGAAAATTATTCACGGAGATGCAACAGCGCGACAACGAAAACCTGCTTGTTGTTTTTCTGAAAAATCAAAGTTTGGCGGAAGCGGTGAATGAAATACAAACGCTTTCAAACCTGAACAACAACCTGTTTGTGAATATAACAGAACTCGCCGCTTTTCAGAACGAACTTTCCGGCAAGGTGATGGAGCAGGAAAGCAAAAGGCAAAGTAAGGAAGTTGAAAGCGCCAACCTGAAAAATCGCCAAGGGATATTGCAGGACCAAAAAAAAGTTAAACAAGCGATTTTAGCGGAGACGAAGAACCAGGAAAAAGTTTATGAACGCCAGATAGACGAGCTCAAAAAACTGCAAGACGAAATATCCACCGAAATAGAGACGATTGAAAACGAGCTCCGAAAAACAATAGACCCGAATCTTTTGCCGATTCCCCGCGCCGGCGTTTTGTTGTGGCCGGTTCCGGAAGGGCGGCTTACACAAGCGTACGGGAGAACGACGTTTGCCATTAAAAATTACAAGAGCCAGTATCATAACGGCATTGATATAGGCCGCTTTTTGGGCGCGGAGATAGTGGCCGCCGAAGACGGGGTGGTAATCAATTCAGGCAATCAGGATAATTATTGCAGGGGCGGAGCGTATGGAAAATTTGCCGTGATAAAGCACGACAATGGTTTGACCACGCTTTATGGACATATGTCAAGGTATCTGGTTACAGTCGGAGAGCGCGTGAAGAGGGGAGAAGTGATAGGATATATGGGGCGCACCGGGTGGGCTACCGGCGCGCATCTTCATTTCACCGTATTCGCTTCGCAGACGCTTTCGCCGGCGCGCGCGGGGTTTCCCGAAGGGACACAGGCGTCGCGCTCTTGCGGGCCGATGCCGGTTGGCGGAGACATTGACCCGATGAAATACATTGAAATACCGAGCTGAAGCGCGTATGAAAGAAAACACGAACATTACAAATTCAAGCGTTTCTTTTTTGCAATCGGGCGCGTGGGAGGAGCTTCAACGGCGGCTTGGCAGAAAAACAATCCGGTGTCAGACGCCAGGGTTGTCTGGCTTCGGAATTTTGGTCAACGCCCGGTTTGGGAACCACTACGCCTATTTTCCGCATGGTCCTTCCGGCGTGTGGAGCGCCGAAAACATCAATGAATTTGTCGAAAAAACGCGTGAGGCGGCCGGGGACGCAAAGCCGTTTTTTTTGCGCGTGGAACCGTTTGTCAAGGATAGCGAAGAATTGTCGGATACATTAAAGCGCGCGGGATTTATCAAAGCGCGCGCCAATCAACCGGAGGAGACGTTTATTATTGATTTAACAAAACATAAGGAAGAAATTTTAAGCGGAACGGAACACGATACGAGGTATTCCATCCGCGCCGCGGAGAAACGCGGGGTTGTTATAGAAAAAACGGAAGGGAACAGCCGAGCGGATAAATTTGAAATTTTTTGGAAAATGTTTGAAAAAACAAATGAGCGGCATAATCTTTCATCCTACGGCAAGGAGTATTACAGGCGGGTGTTTTTTTTGGACGGAGACGCTTCATCAAAAACGTTTTTCGCTTATCTTGACGGGGAGCCGATCGCGTGCGCGACCACGGTGTTTTTCGGAAACCAGGCGGCTTATTTATACGCCGCCTCTATGGACGGTTTCGGAAAATACAACGCTCCCACTCTTTTGATATGGAACGCCCTGCTTGACGCGAAGGAAAACGGGTGCGTTTCTTTCGATTTGTGGGGCGTGAGTTCAACAAACAAAAAGTGGTCAGGCGTAACGGCGTTCAAAAAGGGGTTCGGAGGCAGGAGCGTGCGCCGCGCGGGAACTTGGGATATAATTTTCAATAACATCAAGTATCAGACATACCTTTTGGCAAAAAAAATATTATGAAGCGTATAGCCACGAAATTAATACCGAAGTTTGTGTTTCATCTATATCATCTCGCGTTCGCGTATTTAGGCGCGTTTATGTACGGATTTCCTTCGAGAGGAATGATTGTTGTGGGCGTTCTCGGAACGCGCGGGAAGACGACAATCGCGAATCTTTTGTGGTCGGTTCTTACTTCAGCGGGATATAAAACGGGGCTCACCGGCACAGCGAACATACGCATAGGCCTTCTCGAGCGGCTGAACAAATTTCATATGACGATGCCGGGACGTTTCACGATGCAGAAAATGCTTGCCGAGATGAGGAAAGGCGGGTGCCGATTCGCCATCGTTGAAACGCCGTCGGAAGGAGTGGAACAATCCCGACATATAGGAATCGCGTATGACGCGCTTATTATGGCGTCGCTTTATCCGGAATATTTGGAAACGCACGGACGGAGTTTCGAGCGGTGCAAGGAAATGCACATCAAGCCATTTCGCGCGCTTTATAAACAACCGGGAAAAGTTTTGAACGGTAAAAAAGTGCCGAAAATAATAGTGGTGAATAACGACATTGCTGAAAGGGATTTGTTTTTGAAAAACCGCGCTGACGTGCGCGTGACATACGGCGCCGGGGGCACGCAAGTGTCTGCGGAAAACATATCGGAAGACGAGAACGACAGACCTATTTTTTCGGTGGGTTCCGTAAGATATTCCCTTGGTATTAGGGGAATTTTTAACGTTCAAAACGCGCTCGCGGCGATAGCGTGCGCCTCCGCTCTGGGGATTCAAAACCAGCATATAAAAGAGGGGATAGAAAAATTGAAATTGGTGCCCGGGCGTATGGAAGAGATAACCGACTGGGAGCGGGATTTCAGCGTGTTTGTGGATTACGCTCATGACGCGGTAAGTTTCGAAGCGATGCTTGGTTCGAGCGGCAAATTAAAAAAATCGGCCGGCGTCAAACTGATTGTCATAATAGGCGCGGAGGGAGGAGGACGCGATAGGGAAAAGCGTCCTGTAATGGGGGGTATTGCCGCCAAGTACGCGGACATTGTCATAGTGACAAACGTGGATTCATACCACGACGACCCGATGCTTATAATAGAAGAGGTGGCGCGCGGCGCCGAATCAGCGGGGAAAGAAAGAGACAAAAATCTTTTCTTGGAATTGGACCGCCGCGAAGCGATACGCCGAGCTTTCAAATTTGCGGGAAGGGGAGATGTCGTTATAATTACGGGCAAAGGTTCGGAGCAATCTATGGAGACGAAAGACGGAAGAATCCCGTGGGACGACAGAACGGTCGCGCGGGAGGAACTGGAGAAGATAAGTCCATAAAGTTTGTAAAGTAGAAAGCATTGCACACAAGATAAAATCCTAAACCCTAATATCTAAATCCTAAACAAATCCAAATTCCAAAATCCAAAATCCAAAACCCACACTGAGGCTACTCGTAGTTTTTCAATTATCATGAGCCCAGAGACCAAACAGTGTCAAAATTGCAAGCAAAACTTCACGAATACATGAAAAACAAATCTATTTTCATTTTTATCGTTTTATTTTCTTTTGTTCATTTCGTGCCGGCTGTTGTGGCGGTTCAGGTAAATGGCACAAATGTGCCGTTGCCGGAACCGGCGGAGAATTTTCTCGAGGCACTCAAAAATGTGGATATTAAGGAAGTGGGGGAAAACATCCCGGACTATGATACGGGACAGTCAATTATGCGGGAAAAGTTTGTGTCCTCGGGATTAAATGATGTTTGGGAAGAATTGAGGGAATGGTTTTTGGATTCGCTTGCTCCGAAATTAAGCTGGCTCTTTTGGGTCGCGAAGAATTTTATCGCCCGCGTGATACGCCTTATAGGAGAGTTGTTCGTAGGTGATCTCGGCGAGCTTATGTAAGGATAATATAATGTGCTGTCGCAAAAGGTATATTGTGCGACAGATAAGACATGGGATTTGGCTTTATCCCCCACATAAATTAACCAACAATATACCAACAGACAGCCGATGATGTTCATAAAGTTATAAAATCCATAAAGTTTGTAAAGTTACTAAAGTAGAAAACAGAATAGACAACCGAATCAGGAATAAACGATTTATAAAATATCAGAATTACCGGAAAGAAAGTGCCAGTCCCCTTTTTGGGGCCCGCGCGGGGTAGAAACGGCTTATAAAAACCGATGAAAGACATAAATGTAAACGAATTCAAAGAATCATCCGGGTATGAAATTAACGGTGTGTGGTACCCGCGAGTTACCAAAATTGTCGAAATTAAAGCCAAGCCGGCGCTTTACCGGTTTTACGCGAGTATGGAGAATTTTGCCGTTGGCGAACAAATCAAAGAACAGTCGGCGAAGGAAGGTACACTTGTGCATGAAACCGTAGAGGCGTTTTTAGTCGGTAAAAACCCGCAGGTTGAGAAAAGTATAATGGCGTCCGTTGACGCGTTTTTGAAGTTCCGTGAGAAAAATAAAATAAAGATAAACCCGGAATTCGTGGAACTGCGGCTCGTGAATGAAAACGAAAGATATGCCGGCACGCTTGACGCGATAGCGAAAATAGATGGCAAAGTGGGAATACTTGACATTAAGACGTCGCAGGAAATATACCGCGACTATAACCTCCAGACGGCGGCTTATATGTCGGCGATGGACGGAAAAATCCCCTCTCTTGAAACGAGATGGATTTTAAGAATAGACCAGGCGCAGAAATGCGCCGCTTGCGGCGCGGTGCTTCGCAAAAAGGGCGGACGGCAGAAAATACGCCAGCAAAACTGGACGCCATATTCGAGAAACTGCTCGCACGATTGGGGTGAAATGGAAGGAATCGTTGAACTCAAGGAGTTTCCCGAATGGCACAAGGATTATTTCGCGTTTTTAGGCGCGAAGCGGCTCTGGGAATGGGAACACGAGAATGAACTTATGGAGGCGGGATACCTATGAGCGAATACAATTTTGAATTTTGGATTTTGAACATTTGAATTTCTTAAACCCTGATTCATAATTCATTATTCCTGATTCGGTTGTTTGCCATACTTTACAAACTTTATGGACTTTATGAACATTAAGCAACTTCACTCTGATAGCACGCCTCACAGTACACGATTTCGGGTCGGTCGGTGGAAAATGTTGTTCGAATATCCTTTCCGCATTTATCACATTTGCGAGAAAACAATTTGAACGGCCCGCGGCGATGTATGCGGTCTTTGTGTCGGCAAAAGAAACACTTCCTCGGCAAAGGCACGACAAGCTCTTTGTATAGCTGTAATTCTTGCGGAATAATCCTGTAATTACGTTCACAATTTAGGCATTTAAGAATTTCACTGCAAATATTGGATGGAACATCGCGTATGTGATCCGGTATATCAGACGGTTCCAGAGTTTCTTTGCCTCTTGTGATTTGAATGTTTTCTTGCCATCCAAATCCTCTTGCTATGGCCTCTTCCTTGGTTAGGGGCAAATTGTCTTGGCCGATAGTTTCGTTATACGCGTATGGGGCTATTTCTTGCGGAAAGGCAAGCCCGTATGTGCCTTCTTTTTTCATTTCATCGATAATTCCCCCGCGCAGTTTTTTATATTCTTCTTCCGCGTACGGACTGTTCAAAATACACCATTTGCCGTTTTTCAATCCGTCACATCCGAAACAATTTTCCGACTGCTTTGTCGCGAAACAATATTCAATATCGCGAGAATTGTCAGACGACACACACCCGACAGCACGGCTTGTGTACCCAACACCGACTGTTTCCAACAAAAGCTCGGAATCGTAACCGAAACCGATGACGTCGTACGAATCTTTCGCCGTCTTCGCAAAATACAAAAAACGCGAATTTTCCGCACCGACGGTTTCAAAGGAATCACGAACGTTTTTGGTTTCAAAAAGAAAATCCCCCGAAGATGTAATCGCTTTCAAGTTTACGTTTTCCCGACGAGGGAATGACAATGAAAACTTTTCAAACTCTTCTCTGAATTTTTCTGTCGCGGCATAACTACCCTTAATTTCCGAAATGCGCGCCGCGTACGAATCTTTGGATAGTTGCTCGTTCATAAACTTATATTTTCCATGCCGAATGTTCACACATCCGAAGCAATCGCTACATCCGGAAGAATCGCGCAAAAAAGACGAATCCAAACATCCGTTCACGTTCTGAGAAAAAGACACCGAAGAAGATTTCTCTGCGTTAATAACCTCGTAGCAAATGTCCAAATCCCCTCCATAGTATGCGTCCCCCACTTTACGAACAGAGCGCACTCCGCGGCAATACATAGAATCCTCTCCCTCCCCGCTGTTGAAATAAAGAAAACAATTTTTTGTTCCTCCTTTTCCTCCGGAAAAGTTTATATATTCGCTGTTTATACTCTTTGAGAAATTACTGGTATACGTGGCCGATTTAGGCGTTTTCGCCAAAAGTTCTCCCAATTGCTCAATAAATCTTTTTTTCGGATTGTACTCAATCGCGTACGAACGCGAGTCCCACTTATCCGAATGCCAGCATGAATTGCAAAAAACCACATATCTGGAGTCCGGATGATAGGAAGTAATAATCGGCTTTTTACAAAAATCACATTTTCTGTTGTATAAAGTGCTTTCATTCCGGAAGAGCGCCTTATGCCTAAACCGACAATCCGGGCAAATCCCCGGCGCGGGCACTTCCATCTTCTTATAGAAAGCTTCATCGTCAGAAGTAATTTCAAACACTTGTTTACAATTCTGACAGGTTTCTGTTTTCATATTGTTTTTTTATAGAAATCTCCGCCAGAGGCGGATCCGCCTTTGGCGGAAAAGTCCTCGCTTTCTATCGTGAAGTTTTGCTTGCAATTCAGACACTGTTTTGACTCAGAGTTCATTTATCTTATTTTATCACAATAGTTCTACCGGGGTGGTGATTTTTTTTTCGCTTGGGACAACTATACAATTATATCAGGATAGCCGTCCCAAGCGTGTATTTGATGCGTTGAATAGAATAACGCGTTCTGAAATGTAGTTACTATGATAAACTCACGGCCGTGAGTTTATCATAGTAAGCGGGTTTTTGCTTGGAAAAAATATTTTCGATAGAACACAAGCAGGAGACCTACATTCTTTTTTGAATTAGGACAGTCGGGTGCTACGCTCATATTCTTTATATTATAAAACACTCGCGGTAAAACGAAACTGCCCTTGCCTCGCGGCAGGGGCAGTGAGCATATTGAAGATATTATAACAAAATGCTTTTAGAAATCAAATCCCGGTGGGCCTTGCGGCTGGCTGGGGCGCGTATACCTTGCGCTGTAAACTGTCTTTGCAGGATGAAAATTGTTATCAGATAACTTCTGCCTGGTAACATTGTTCACAGTACACTATCTCTGGTCGATCAGGACTATAGCTTGTTTCAAACTCATTAGGACAGGGGCTATCTCCATGCTGATGGCGGGAGGTGTTAGCGTATACTCCATTCTCCGATGTCTTGCCTACGCACTGGCATTTCCTATGCCACAATTTGAGAGGATTCCTCTGTTTGAGGCGTTCATAATGGCGGCAGTTGGGACAGAGCCGTGGTAAGGGGAGATTCATCCTTCTGTAGAAGGCAAGTTCCTCCTCAACTATTTTGAATGCGGTTGTACATTGCTCATTGCATTTTCCTACATGGGCACATCCAATAACCTCTTTTAAAATAGAATCAGAAACGTCTTTTATGTTATCCGGTATATCAATGGTGTCCAATGAGATTACATAGTTTCTTGTTTCCTGATCTTTCCAGAAATAACCTTTTTCAATCGTTTCATTTTTTGACATCGGAAAGTGTTCTTGGCTTAGAGATGTATTATGCGGATATGGAGAAAATTTCATAGGGAAGAACTCACCATAACGATATTCTCTCTTTTCCGAATCTATGTATGGCACTACACTCATACTTTCAACAATTTTTGGGATAAGAGATTCATATTCCTCTTTCGTGTACTGCTTATTCAGAATGTAATATCGCTTCTTTTTTAACCCCACACAACCAAACGTGTTCTGACACCCCATACAAAGATCGCAGTATTCTATATCAAAACATCCATCCCAGCAATCAACACAAAATTTATATCTACCGTCATTAAGCCCCGCATTCATGCATTCATAAAAAAGTTCACATCCTGGTCCGACATTATTTATATCCATCGAATCTTTTGTGATGAGTACTCTTGCGCTATATCGTATATTTTCGCTATCCCTAACATCAAAAGATCTATAAATGTTCTTGCTTGCAACAATATTATCTCCAATTGAATCTGTCGTCTTAATGAGATTTGTAAATTTCCATACCGATGCCTTTTTAATAGACTCAAATTTTTTCCGGAGTTCATCTTGTACAGAATATTTTTCCAACCGATATTGTGCGATTAAATTTTTATATTCTGTTTTTGTAAGCTGTTTATTCTCGAAAATATATTCTTTATTACGCAAATTTGAACTCATGAAACAATCTTTGCAATTTCTGCAATCCACAAGAAAATGGGAATCTATACAACTTTGCGATCTGAATAAAAATGTTGATTTGTAGTTCTTTTCACTCTCCACGTTTTCATAACAAAACTGTGAATCCCCTATGGCAATAGAATCAAGACAAAAGGATGATCGATCGACGTTTCCTGAATACATAACGCTTTCAGAATGAAGAGTTGACCCGGTAAGATAACAATTCTTCGATAACCACGTATAGTTCGCGTATGGACAGTTGTCGTTTCTTGAAGTATTAAGAGATAATCTCGGGGTTTTCGCTCTTAACTCTTTTAGTTGATCCCAAAAAGAAACATTTGTGTTATATTCCATGGCAAAATCTTCACCTCCCCAACGGTCGGACCACCAACATTTTTCGCAATATACGGGAGTTAACATTTCTGGAGGATATCCTGTGATAATTATTTTATGACACAAACCACACTCCCGTTTATAAAGCGCGCGCTCACTTCGAAACGCTTGTCTTCTCCGCAGTCTGCACTCCGGGCACCATGTGGGAGCCGGAACGTCTATCTTCTTATAGAAAGCTTCATCGTCAGAAGTAATTTCAAACACTTGTTTACAATTCTGACAGGTTTCTGTTTGTGGAGTCATGGGTTATTTGTCTTTCTTGGAAGTTCTAAATCCTGATCCGCCCGACTGGCGGATCAATCTCCAAACAAATTTCTTTATGCTTTGTTTTGGATTTTGATATTCGATATTCGGTAATTGTTTAGGGTTTAGATATTAGGGTTTAGGATTTTATCTTGTGTGCATTACTTTCTACTTTACAAACTTTATGGACTTTACACTACTCATTACTTGAACAATCGCTGCATTTTTCGATGATTATGGGCGCGCGGGTTTCGTTTTTACCGAAGAAGTATCCGGTCAGAAAAAAAGCCATAAGAAGAAGGCATAAGACAAACCAAAAAATCATCGGTTCTTTTTGCGCCCTGATTTTTCCCACTACCCGCAATAAAATTGACATTTAAAACATGTTTTTTTATTATTATAACAATATCCAAAGTACAAAACAAATAAAACGTTTATATGGCGCATACCAAAGCCAAGGGCTCAACTAAATTAGGAAGAGAATCAGAGGCGAAACGCCTCGGCGTGAAACGTTCTGACGGACAGGCCGTGCGTCCGGGCGAGATAATAATCCGCCAGCGCGGCACGGAATATTACCCCGGAATAAACGTTAAGCGCGGGAGTGATGACACTCTTTACTCGATGAAAGATGGCGTTGTCAAGTTTCTTACGCGCAAAAAAATCCGCTATGACGGACACTCAAGGATGGTGAAGGTGGTAACAGTACAATAATCTTTAATCCGCAACAATCCTGATAGTTACTTCGGTTTCTGCTCCCTCTCCGCAGTTGACGCGGACTTTGTTTTCTCCCAGTTCTTTTATATGTTTTGGCAGAGTCGCCGCGATTGTTTCGTGTTCTTCTTTGAGGATTTTTTCTTCTATGTTACGCGAGGAAACGGAACCGAAAAGCTCTCCCTTGTCCCCTGTTTTCAAACGAAACACGAATGTCTTTCCGGAGAGTTTCTGTGCCGCCGCCTCGGCTTTTTGTTTCGCTAAACGTTTATGCGCCGCCTCATCCGCCTTTTTTGTTCCAAGGGCGTTTAACGCCGAGGCGGACGCTTGTTTCGCCAACCCGTTCGGAATCAAAAAATTGCGCGCGTATCCATCCGGAACTTCGCGCACTTCATCGCGCTTCCCGATATTTTTCATGTCTTTCAGCAAAATTATTTTCATCGCGCAAAGGTTTTTAGTTCTTCTTTCAAAACTTCCAGCGCTTTGTCGAGCTGGGGGTCCACCCCGTTATTCGTATCGTCTTCCGTGAGTTTCACTTCATAGTCGGGATTTAATCCTTTGTTGTTAATCGAGTCGCCGTTCGGGGTGAGCCATTCAGCTATCGAAATTTTCACCGATGAGCCGTTTCTTAAATCACGCACTTCCTGCACGGTTCCTTTTCCGAATGTTTTTTCGCCTACAAGCTTCGCGCCGCGCGCGTCGCGGAGCGCTCCGGCTAAAATTTCCGAGGCGGAAGCCGAACCGCCGTTTATGAGCACAACAATCGGAATTTGCGACAGAGACGCGTTCCCGTTCGCTATATACCTGTCTTCGGAGTTGGCATTAAACCTTTCGCGTACCACTGTTTTCCCTCTTTGCAGAAACCAGCTTGCCGTGTCTATTGATACATCCAAAAAACCTCCGGGGTTGTTTCTCAAATCAAGCACGATTCCGTTCGGTCTTTGCATAAGCATTGATATCGCGGATAGGTACATAAGATCCGGCAGATTCGAGTTGAAGTTGTGGAGTTTCAAATAAACTATATTCCCCTCTTTCGTTTCCCATTCGAGCGTCGGTACGTTGATTATCGCGCGTGTTATTTCGAACTCTTTAGCATCGCTCCAGCCGTCGCGCATAATAAGCAGTTTGACGACGGTGTCCGGCTGGCCGCGAATTATTTTAACCGCATCTTCAACGGCCAGTCCGGCAGTCGAGGTGCCGTTTACCTCAAGAATTCTATCTCCCGCCTTAAATCCCGCCTTTTCCGCCGGGTTTCCTTTGAGGGGCGCTACAATCACTATTTGCCCGTTTTTAAGGCCTATTTCAGCCCCTATACCCCCAAAAACGCCTTCCAGGTCCTCATGGAACTTCTTAGCGTCGCTTGGCTCAAAAAACGTCGAATAGGGGTCGTTTAGCGACTGAAACGCTCCTCTTATCGCACCATAAAGAATCTGTTCGTCGGTAACCTTGTTTGCGTCAAAATACTTGTTTTTTATGAGTTTTACCGAATCCCAAAAAAGCGAGAAATCGGCATTGAATGCCGCTTCGCTTTGGGCATTAGCGACAGGCAGGGTTTCAACCGTCTTGCCGGTTTTTCCGAACCAAACCCCAAAACAAAACGAGAGAGCAATAACGGACCCGACGCCCGCGAATGCCAATTTCACCGATATTTTCCCGCGAAAATGATTTTTCATAAGATAGTTACCGGTATTTTAGTATATTCCCTATTTGATTTCAATTTTGATTTTTGAAGACGATGACGGAACGGTTTTTACCCAGAACGGCCAGAGAGATATCGTCGCGTTTTCAACTCCCTGGAGCGAAAAAATAATTTGTCGCAGCTCGCTTTCGCTTTTACCTTTCAAATTTTCTATGAGAATATCTTTGTCGAGGCGGATGGCATATTCAATCAAGCCGCTCACAGGTACGGTTATTTTTTTATTTTCGAAATCAACAGTGGAAGTTCCGTACAAAAGAGAGAAGGAGAACGGAGAGTCGTATCCTTCGTCAAAATAAGGAGCGCCGTATTTTTCAAAAATCGCGTTTTCAAGCGTACTTTCTTTGAACACCATTCTTTTCATTTCGCCCTCGACAAAAATGCCAAAGCCGCCCGGATTGCTTTTCGACGGCTGGAGTTCATTCTTTGTTATCTGGAATGAATCCGTTCCTTTGATGATTTTGAGGTCGTCCGACATAAGAACCGACATCTCGCCGGAGAGGAGCCCTTTTAGCATTTCTTCGGCTTGTTTCAGGGATGCTTGTTTAGAATCGTTTGAAACCACCGGGGCATCGCCCGCAAATCCTCCGGACATAGCGTTTTTATTTTCAGCGGAAAATCCATTGAAGCGCGACGTGTCTTT
This sequence comes from Candidatus Jorgensenbacteria bacterium RIFCSPHIGHO2_02_FULL_45_20, assembly GCA_001779535.1. Taxonomy (GTDB): domain Bacteria; phylum Patescibacteriota; class Minisyncoccia; order UBA6257; family GWB1-50-10; genus GWA2-45-9. The sequence goes on along the minus strand of MFKJ01000025.1, from coordinate 4,757 downwards.
GAAGCCGGGTACGGTCCAGTTTTTCTGTGGAGACAGGTTTGATGATGGCCCCGCCTTGTCGGCTGTAACGGCGACGTCAATTTGCGAAGGCGCCAGTTTACCGTTTTCTGTTTTCGCTCCAGGGACCGTAACCGCTTTGTCGAGGCGGAATATGATACCACCGGGCGATTCGAAACGCGTGGTCTCAACGAGCGCTTGCGGAGCGGAGCTCCATGAATTATAGACAGTCAGAAAGCCGCGCGCTTTTTCTTCGGTGTATTTTTTTTCATCGGAAGACAGTTCCGCAAACGTGTTTTTTTTGGCATCAAAGAACTCGCCCGGGACGCGCGTTTTGCCCGGCGTAGATATGTCAGCCGCGGTTACCACTGAAGAAATTTCGACTGATTCATTAAACGAGACAGGTATTTTTTTGAGAACTATGGTTATGTTCGCTTTCGGAAGAGCAAAGAATACGATAAAAACGGCGGCGAGGACGATGATGAGCGCGGAAGACGCGAAAATGATTTTCTTGCCCGCATTTTTTTTGAACTTGCGCGTTTTTTCGCGGCGGTTGTTTTTTTCAGGCGCGTTTTCCTCCTCATCGGCGGATTCGGTAAAAAACGTTTCACGCGCCTTTTCTTTTTTTGATTTGATTTTGTTTTTATTTTCTTCCGCCCTTGCTTTTGAGGCGAATATGACGGATACATCCGGCTTTGCCGCGGCTTCGTATTTTCCCGGAATCAGCACCGCTTCGGTTTCATCGCCCGCCGCCGGTTTTTTTGGTACCGCGGATGAAACGGGAATTATATCTGAAACAGCGCGTTCCCTTACTCTCCACACCGGGTTTACCGCCCGTATGCCTGTTTCCGCCGCGAGTTCCAGAATATGGTCGTCTGTTGATTCAATCGCGAGTTCCTTGCCCGCCTCGTCGCATAAATCCTTCAGTTCGCGGAAATTCTGCGCCTTTTTGCCGATAACCGATTTTTTAGGAATGTTTATAATAACCGCGGAACCTTCCGATTCAAGAATACATTGCCGCGCGGTTTCGGGCCCGTCTTCCGGCTCAAGAAAAAACTTTTTTTCGGTTTTCATATTTTATTTTTGTTTTTGCTTGTCCGCGTCACATAAACCACTTCGCTCTCTTATAAAGAATCTTGTCGGCATTCTCATTACGCGGAAACGCGAACGGATAAACAGCCAGGGCGGCGGTTCTTACGGAGATGTTTTTGCTCTTTATATTTTTGGCTTGTTTCTCTGGTATCACAATCCGGAATCCGGAAGCGTTTAATTTTTCTTCCAGCGAGTTAATTCTAAAATAGTTTGAATGTTTAAGCCAGCCGAGTCCTTCGCGGACAGGAATGGAAAATACGAGATGCATAACAGGCGCGTTCATCCGCCCATGTTTTTTTATGGAGTCCCCCACCGATTTTACAAACGGCGCCATATATTTTTCGAATATGCCATCTATGAAGTTGGACATTTGTTTTGACATTTCAGCGTTTGCAAAACGGTTCAAAACGGCGATGGCATCGTTGTCGCTTATCGCGAGCGCCTTTTTTATACCTTCCGTTACGCTTGATATTTTCCAGTCCGCTTCCCCTTCGTAGACGACTCTGTCGGATGTGGCGTTAAATGCCGAGGTTGAGGATTCTTCGCAGAAAAGTGCGGTGTCTTTTTTACCACTGATAAAAACGGCGAGCGCTCCGTTCGCTTCGACCGGGAACACTTTATTCGCCCAGCTCGCGAGACGATTGGCTTCACGCGCTTTTTCTTCAGACATAAAAGTGCCTCTCAAGCGCACTGATATTTCTTTGCCGGATATGTCCGTCAGGTCTACAACCTTGCGGCCGTCAACAGCCATCTCCGATACGGACGCGTCGAATAAAACGGTGCGCGATTCCGGAATGGACATTTTTTTGGCAGAAAACGCGCGGTATGTATTGAAAAATTCCGAAAGCGCACGGAAGAGTATTTCCTCGTATTCTTCGGTATTTATAGGGCGAGTTTTGTCGGCGCGGGAAACGCGCGCCGTGTTTTGAACGGTTGTGGCGTTTTTCCCATTCATAGCGAGGACGAGAAAATCCGCTTTGAAAAGCGGTCTCTTGAAGTCGCCCACCGTGTCTCCGTGAAGGACGTTTATGAATTTCACCGACCCGTCGGAGTCCGCTATGTATGTTTCCGTGACGTTTATGCCTCCTGCCTGCGCGGGCAGGCCTGTCTGCCTAGGCGGACAGCCAGTTTCTTCTATAACCACACAGTGTTTCCCGCGCCTGAAGTGCGACGGAATGACTCTAATAAAATCAAGCGCTTTTCGCATAATATGATTATAACGCAAAATCTTCAATAAACTCGAATATCAAAGCTTAAAACCCTAAACCCTAATATATAAATCCTAATACCTAAATCCTAATATCTAAATCCTAAACAAATCCAAATGTTCAAAATCCAAAATTCAAAACCCACACTGAAGATACGGTGTGGCAGGCAAAATGTTTTATATTTTGAATTTTGAGATTAGGTATTGTTTAGAGTTTAGAGATTAGGATTTAGAGCTTGAAAGTAAACTTGTTCGCATAAATCAGCTAAAATCCGTACTGATTTGCGTCTAATTAATCAATGTCTGAAAATTACAAAATTATTGCCTTGATTCGGCGGATGCCGGAGGCGACGGCTTCTTCCTTGATTATTTTGAACTGGCCGATTTCTCCGGTTGCCTTGACATGCGGACCGCCGCATATTTCTATGGAATAATTTCCTATTGAATACATTTTTACTTTTTCACCCACAATTTTATATTTTTCTTCAAAAAGTCCTATCGCTCCCCTCTTCTTAGCTTCTTCCACGGGGAGCATCTCGAAACCAATCGGCAGATTCTCTTTGATTTTTTCGTTTACTATACTTTCCGCGCGGGAGAGTTCATCGAATGTCATTTTCTGCGGATGAGAAAAATCAAATCTCAAACGCTCTTTAGTAATATTGCTTCCTTTTTGTTCGATGTGGCTTCCTAACACGTCCCGAAGCGCTTGGTGGAGCAGGTGTGTTGCTGTGTGGTATTTTACTATTATCTCGGAGTTATCGGCGAGTCCGCCCTTGAATACGCCGGCGGAAGCCGTGCGGGAAAGTTCCTGATGTTTTTTGAATTCTTCTTCGAACGTTTTTTTGTTTATTTCGATGCCCTTTTCTTTTGCCATCTCCTCGGTTAGTTCAAGAGGAAAGCCATACGATTGGTAAAGAGCGAATGCCGTTTTGCCGTTTACCGCGGATAGTTTTTCAAATTCTTTAAGCCCTCTTGTGAGCGCAGCTGCAAATTTTTCCTCTTCTTTTTCGATTTCGCTTAATATTTTTTCGCTGTTTTTCGAAAGTTCGTGATATGTTTCTCCGAAAAGTTCGATAACTTTTTCCGCGACGATACGGGTGAATTTGCCGGTTATTCCCATAAGCTTTCCATACCGCACCGCGCGCCGTATAAGCCGCCGCAAGACGTATCCTTGGCCTATATTTGATGGCAAAACGCCGCATTCGTCGCCGAGAATAAACACGGCGGCACGTATGTGATCGGCGATTATCCGAACAGCTTTAATGGCTTCTTGTTCGCTGATATTGTGGCCAAGGAAGCCACGAGGATATACCGAAGTCGGGATGTTTTTTTCTTCGTGTACGACGCCCGCACAGGTCAGAATAGAGCTAATGATTTTTTTGAATTCTTCTACTTCAAATATATTTGTTTGGTTCAATACGGCAACCGTCCTTTCGAGCCCCATTCCGGTGTCCACATTTTGTTGTTTAAGCGGCTCGAATGTCCCGTTTTTGTTTTTGTTATACTGCATAAATACATCGTTCCACATTTCGACGTATCTTCCGCAGTCGCAGTTCGGGTGACAGGGTTCCGCGCCAGTCCAGCCGGTAGTATGTTTTGATTTATCCGGCAGGTTAAGCGTATCGTAGAACATTTCAGTGTCCGGGCCGCACGGGCCGGTTTCTCCGGCCGGTCCCCACCAGTTTTTAGATTTCGGGTATGTAAATATTCTGCTATCGCCGCTTATTCCTTTTTTCCAGTCGCCCACATCGGCATTTATCCCCGCCGATTTGAAATTTTCCTGCCAGTAGCTTATTGATTCTTTGTCTTTCGGCGCATCATCATCACCTTCAAACACGGACACAAAAAATCGTGTTGGTTCGATAGCCAGCCACTCTTTCGAAGTTAGAAATTCAAAACTAAAAGCAATCGCTTCTTTTTTGAAATAGTCCCCAAGTGACCAGTTGCCGAGCATTTCAAAAAACGTGAGATGGCGGTTGTCGCCCACCTCATCAATGTCCCCGGTGCGCACGCATTTCTGTGCTGACGCGAGCCGGTGTCCGCCCGGGTGCGGTTCGCCCAAAAGATAAGGCACGAGCGGGTGCATTCCGGCAGTCGTGAAAAGCACCGTAGGGTCGTTTTCCGGAATGAGTGACGCCGATGGAATTATCGTGTGCCCTTTCGATTTGAAGAAGTCGAGATAAAGTTTTCGTATGTCGTTTGTTGTTATAGACAGTGTGGGTTTTGAATTTTGGATTTTGAACATTTGGATTTGTTTAGGATTTAGATATTAGGATTTAGGATTTTATATTGTGCGCAATGCTTTTTACTTTACAAACTTTATGAACTTTATGAACATTAAGCAACTTCACTCTGATAGCACGCCTCACAGTACACTATCTCCGGTCGATCAGGACTATAGCTTGTTTCAAACTCATTAGGACAGGGGCCATCTCCATGCTGATGGCGGGAGGTGTTTGTG
>MFKJ01000024.1 GCA_001779535.1 Candidatus Jorgensenbacteria bacterium RIFCSPHIGHO2_02_FULL_45_20 | reverse complement strand
CGGCGGGAGATTTTTTCCCCCCGCCGGTGTTTTTTGGTAATCAACTCGTGGCCTTAATAATACCTTCATAAACTTTCTCGGAGAATTCTTCAACCGTAAATGGCCTGTATCGAGCCGAGTTTATATATTTCCATCCGCTTTCTCTGTATTTTTCATATTCCGGCGTTTTTTTCAAACTCATAAGATATTTAGTCAGTTCTTCCAAATTTTCAAAATCGTTATAGTTTATATACGTATCTTTCGGAACATACTTGTCCGCGTTCGGCGGAGGAAGGTATATCGGCACCGTACCGGTTGCCATTGCCATAAATGGGTCGTATTCAAAATCACCCGACGGAATCGAATTTTGAATGCAAAACGCAAACCAGTATTCAGAAAATGTTTCCCATTTATCCTCGGCAAATCCTTTGTAAAGAGTGGTATATAACGGTTTGGACTTCCCTAAGTGGCGCGTATTCTCCGTATTCCATCCCAGTCCATATAAGTCGAGAAGGCCGTCTCCGCGTTTTTCATAGAATCTAACAATTTCCCGGCGAAGCGAATAAAGTTCACCTTTGATATTAGAAAACTTGTTGGACTGCATAAGAACACATAGATTCTTTTTAATTTTCTCTTTATAATGTGGATATTTTGACTTATCGAAAGGAATCGGGACTTTTAGCTCGACGAACTTGCCGGGGTATCTTTTTACTAAATCACTAGACCACGAAAGAAACGCCTTATGAAAAGGCATATATAATTTTAAATATTTCCACGCCCATGGGTTCACAATGTCCGGTTCAAGAATGAAAAACAGGACTTTCTTCGGGCATATTCCTCTTTTCAGCATCAGGAAATACTTTTGCGGAGATGGCTCCATCATTATCCACAAATCTATTTTGTCTCCTTTTTTATACAGGTCGTACGTATTTATTTCAATTCCTTTTCCCGACAAAAAGTTTTTCAGTCCTTCATATCTGTCGGCCACGGGCAATCCCCCCATACTTTTTGCGAATTTCGAGTGGGAATCAAAAATTTGATTTCCGAGCATTTGTGAGTAGCCCGGGTCAAATGCTATTTTTTTGACAAAACTCATTGTTGCTTGCCTAATCAAGTTATAACCTCTTTATTTACCTAACGAAAAAATCGGTAATTTCTTTGCATATATATTTAATCTCTTTGTCTGTCAACTTACTTGACGACGGCAACCATAACCCGTCGACTGCTACTTTTTCAGCTACCGGGTATGTTTCGTTTACCCTTGCGTATGCCGGCTCCGAGTGCAACGCCGGGAAGAAAAGCCGTGTTTCTATTCCTCTTTCCTTCAAATGCTTGCGTAGCGGCTCTTTCATTCCGCCGGAAATCATCACATCAATAAACCACGGCGAAGTGTTTTTGAGATTGGTCGGCAAGAATGAAATTTCCTGAACATTCTTCAGGTTTCCTTCGTATAATGAAAATATCTGTTTTTTTCTTTCCACTCTCCAGGGAAGTTTTTTCATCTGCTCAAGTCCTATTACCGCTTGAATGTCTGTGAATTTGAAATTAGACCCCATGGTTATGTAATGGTCCTCGCCCGGTTTTTCTTTTCCGAAATCCCTGTATTTTTTTATTTTTTCGTATATCTCCTCGTTGTCCGTAACCAGTATTCCGCCCTGCCCGGTAGTAATAATTTTTGGGGCGCTGAATGAAAATAATCCTATATCGCCGAATGTCCCGAGATGCTTACCATCCTTGAATGAGCCGAGCGATTGAGCCGCGTCTTCAAGAAGTAAAATGTTTCTCTCGCGGCAAAACAAAACAAATGATTCAATCTCCTCCGGGTATCGCCCGTTTATGGTTACAAGAATCACTGCTTTCGTCTTCGACGAAACGGCCTTTTTCATTAATTCGAAATCCATGCAAAGTGTTTTCGGGTCTATATCAATAAAAGTTACTCTGGCCCCCAGCATCTTAGCCGCATTCGCGGTCGCAACCATCGTAAAGTCGGGAACAAGCACTTCGTCTCCATACCCTACGCCCGATATCGCGAGAGCCAGTGTTAACCCCAACGCGCCATTCGGCACTGCCGCGGAATACCTTGACCCTACATATCTTTTCACTGATTCCTCAAATTCCCTAGTGCGTGAAAATTCCGTAACCCATCCTCCGGAATCCATATAATCAAAAACAGCTCGAGCTTCTTTCTCGTCGAACCACGGTTCCATTTGCAAAATGGTATACATTGTTTATTTTTTCTTCGCTTCCACATTCAAGCTGATTAACAGTCCATTGTCTTTATCCATATGTGGAACATACGCCTGCGAGTGGTCGTCAAAACCCTTATGGATTGTTTTTCTCCAGTTATATCTTTTCACATCACGGAACCCGTTCTTTCCCAAAAGTTCTTTTAAATCCTTAAAGTCATATACTGTTTTGTGATATATGATTTTTTTGCTCCCGACGACCGACCACCTGCCAAAAAGAGGGCCAAGTATTTTTTTCAACTCCTTGTATTTTTTGTACACAACCAGCATCGCCTCAAAATCAGGAACAGCAAGGCGCAACACGCCTCCCCTTTTCAGAATCCTGCCCCATTCTTTAAGAACCTTCTCCGCTTCAAGCCGGTCAAAATATTCAAACGCGTGCGATGAATATATAAGGTCGGCGCTTCCGGATTTAAACATTGGAAGATTGTCTATGCTGTGGCGGTAATGTATGTGCGAAAATTTTCCTAAATCAACATTCGTGAAACCGGGGATATTTCTCTCTCCGCAACCTAAATGTATATTTAATGGTTTTTTTGCCATATTTGTCTACTTTATTTTTCTAATGGGTGCCTATTGACTATTTGCATGCCGACGACATTCGCGCATCGCACTGTTTCAGCATCATCCTCTGTTTTGCAAAAAATAGCGTTTGAATTATTCGAACACGAAAAGAAATACCCGGCATCTCGTAAAAAGTTCATAACGGGGTCTTTCCGTATCGAAATTTCGGCAACAATCACGCGCGGGGAATATTTTTTCATATTCAGTCCTTTCAATACATCCGCCTCCGTACCTTCTACATCTATAGACAGTATGTCGATTGGCGACGATATATTTTCTTTTGAGAGAATTGAGTTAAGTGTCATAAGCGGAACTTTAATCTCCTTAAACCCGCCAAAAAATGGTTTGTAGTGTTTTTTAAAGTATCCTTCCAAACTTTTATCAAGCGTTGACATAGATCCGCGGTAATTTGAATAAAATACGGTCTCTTCCGCGTCAGCCGCCCCTACGGCCGCTTGAATCATTATTGAACCACCGCGATTTTTTCGAAGCAGATTAAAATAATATGGATGCGGCTCAACGCATATTCCTTTCCATCCTTTTTTTTCAAAAAAATACGTATTACTGAACCGGATTCCCTCCATAGCGCCGATTTCCAAAAAGAACCCCGGAACTGAAGTATTTTTGAAAAGCTGCCAAATCTTTATATCTTCCCCATACTGGCCATAAAAAGTCCTGGATTTTATCCATTCTTCGGGGTACACGTACGATTCATTAAGCAAAAAAATTGATTTTACGTTCAAAACGCGCTTGGCTATGTTTTTTATTTTCCTAAGGATTACATTCATGTATGTATTCCGTTTATTCTATTATTACTTTGTCTTCTATGAAAGGACCGTTTTTGAATTCCATCATCTCCGCGTCTTCTATAATTTCTATGCCAATTCCACCTTTCACCATCAAGATTCCTTTTCTGGATGTTAATTGTATCTTTTCTATCATTTCCAGACCGTGATACACATAGACATTGACCACTCCGGACATAATCAAAAGAAATTCCATGAGGTACTCCGTGGTCCGTTGCGTTGGTTTGTGCGTATGAGAAACAAGTTTTTTGCCTTTCGGATGTTTCAATGAAACAATCTGTAGCGCCCACTTTTCATCCGTAAGCGGTTTCGTTCCTTCTTCAAACATTCCATCAAAAACAACGGCGACAACTTCCCCGTTCCGTGAAATTATCCTCATGATTCAAATATCTCTTCCACGTATTTTATATCGTTCTCGAGCATCTCTTTAAGAATCTCTTTCCAATTATATCGCGGCCTCCATCCAAGCTTTCTGATTTTACTCGAGTCGCCTTGGAGATACGGAACCTCGTTCGGCCTGAAAAATTTCTTGTCTATGACCACGTATTTTTTCCAATTAAGCCCGGCTTCCTTGAAACAAAACTCCAACGCTTCTTTTATGCTGTGCGTTTCTCCCGTTGCGACAATATAGTCATCGGGTTTTTCTTGCTGCATCATAAGGTGTATCGCGCGCATATAATCTTTCGAGTGTCCCCAATCGCGCTTTGATTCTATATTTCCAAGCCGCAATTTTTTCATTTTGCCTTTTAAAATCAGCGCTATGCCGCGCGTTATTTTTCTTGTAACAAAAGTTTCTCCCCTTCTCGGACTTTCATGATTGAAGAGAATCCCGTTCACCGCGAACAGTCCGTATCCTTCGCGGTATATTCTCGTAAGGTGAAACGCGGCCAATTTTGATGTCCCATACGGGCTTTGCGGTCTAAATTCCGCAGAGAGCCCGAAAGGCGGCTTGCTCCGCGTGGCCCCGAACATTTCAGAACTTGATGCCTGATAATATTTTATCTTCGGATTATGCTGGTGAATGTATTCCAGTATCCCCACCGGTCCAAGCGTATTCGTTTCAAGCGTGAAACGCGGCACATCAAACGAAATCCGCACATGGCTCATCGCCCCGAGGTTATAGATTTCATCGGGCTTAAACCTGTCTATTACATTTGCTATTGAGATTGGATCAACAAGATCTCCATACTCCGTATCAAAATTTTTGTTTTTATAGAGGTGATTGATTCTTGCGGTATTAAAATGGCTCGTTCTTCTCATAATACCGAGAACTTTATATTTCTTGCTTAAAAGCAGTTCCGACAAATAACTCCCGTCTTGTCCCGTAACACCTGTTATGAGCGCCCTTTTCATAGAGTTTAAAGTTTTTTCATTATAAAATGTATGTATCGAAAAATCAAAGCGATGACCTGTCCATTAAACCGTTTTTCGGAAGCGACTATAGTCGCCATATCCGCGTTTTCAATAGGCGTCATATCGGCCTTGCCTGTTCTCTCTGGCGTTTCGCGGTTGGGCGCGGATTATGAACTTTTCCCCACTTACCCTATCTCAAGCATTTCATTCGACGAAACCACAACTTATGCCCCGCCGCTTTCGTTTCTTAAAGAAAACAATAAGTATCCGTTTGAAACCGAGATTTACGAATTGAAAGACGCTCCGGCGACAAGGTATCTTCTACCTACTTTTATACAGCGCCTTTTTTTGGTGGTCTTTGGCGGAAATATACAAAGCGTTTGGATGTTCTCCAAAATATTTTTTCCCGCGCTTTGTTTCGCGGCCGCGTACTTTCTATGCAAAAGTACGGGAGCGGGACAGTTTCCGTCTTTGATTTCTTCTTTTCTTTACTCATTAATCGGCTTCGGGCCCCGCGTGCTTTTTGATATAAACGGAGTAAATGCCTTTCAGCCCATATTTATCTCAAGAATAAATGCTCCAGCCGCGATCGCTCCGTTTCTTCTTTTCGCGCTCGCTGGACTTGTAAAAATCCACACTTCTCAAAAACCGAAAGCAAAAGCGATTGTCGCGACCGGGATATTGGGCGGAGCGTTGTTTTTCACCTATTATTACTATCAGATCGCGTTCGCGTTTCTGCTTATTTTACTTGCCGTTCTCTATGCTCTCATGCGTCAGAAAGATAAACTTATAGCAATATTAAAAACGGGAATTGTGGCTAATTTGGTAGCCGTGCCGTGGTATTTGATATTTATTTCTTCTTTACTACACTCCAGGGAGTATGAACTCGCGTCGTCTATAAACGGAAAGTGGAACGCGTTTCCTGCCGGAGTTACGTCTGAAGGAATTTTATTCATAATTGTTTTCTTGGCGGTTTCTTTCATGATTTTAAGAAAAACATCCGCGCAAGCAGAACAAAACAAAAACATTTTTTCTTCTTCACTTATACCCCTTATCGGAATTGCGGGCGTTTCTATTTTTTTGCAGTACGCGTCATCGCGCCTGCCGCTCCCGATAATCCAACCGGAACATTTTTTACAGCAAATCGCGTTCGGGATTACGGTGCTTTTAGCATCTCTTCTGTTCTTCTCCTACAATATAAAAACATCCGTCCAAAATACCGGTCAATGTGAAAATATCTCACTTTTTCGAAAAGCCATCGCCTTATGTGTGATTACGATTTTGCTCGTTACCTCGATAATAAAACAAGTATCTGTTTCATCGAACTCTATCCCATTTTCTGCCGTGAGTCGCGAGGAAACAGCCGCGCGTAAGTTAATGTCCGCTTTCACTTCTCCGGATGACGTGATAGCCGTGAAAAATCCGTTCTTTAACAGCGCTATCGCGTCAAAAATATGGCGTTTCCGCTTTTATGGATTCGCCGGAACGACAAATCTGCCGACTAAAGAAAATGTAGAGCGCTTTGTATTCGTTCAAAAACTTTTCGGCGTTCCGTGGGATGATGTGCGTAAATCTTTGTCCGAAGCGAATAATTCAAAAACACCTCTTGCGTCGATTGACGCCCCTTATCTCATAGCATTCCGAAAAATACCGGAAAGCGAAATACTTTCGTATGAAAAGTTTTATACAAGCGCGGATGCTTCATTTCTGTCAGGAAAAAAATTGGATTACGTGCTGGTGTTTCCGGACGAGAACGACCACTTCCTGAAAATGACAAATGACGGTTTCGCGGATGTTTCCGAGTCAGAAACCGAAGCCGGAGTAACTTTGTACAAATTAAACGCGTCAAAATCCTCTCCATTAAATTCCTAACGCTTTCTTAATCCCTCGTATGTCTTCTTCATAGGAATACCGCTCTATTATTTTTTTCGATTCTCTACCGAAATCGGCAAGCATTTCCTTTGAAGTGATGATTTTTTTAATCCGTTCCGCAAGCGCTTGCACGTCGCCGCACGGGAAAGAAAAACCGTTTACTCCTTTTTTTACCAGGTCGGGACCGCACCCGACCATATCCGAAACAATAACAGGCAATCCGAAACACATCGCCTGGTTCACAACCATCCCCCATGTTTCGCCGATTCCCGATGGAAGGATAAAAACATCCGCGACCGCGTAATATTTTTGCACTTCCTCCTGACAGGCGAACCCGGTAAAATATACGTCTGGCAGGGCGTATTCCGCCGCATATTTTTCCAAACTTCCGCGCAATGCGCCATCACCGACGAAAACCAGCGAAATCAGCGTAGGGTGGTTTTCATTAAGTAGTTGGTAAGCTCGGAGAATATCCATAGGGCGTTTTTTTTCCGTTAATTTGCCTACAAAAAGAATAACCCGTCTATCGTCTTTAATATTCAAAAGCTTTTTTCTCAATTCTTCGCGCTCGCTTTTCAGTTTGTCGCGCGTCGCCGAAAAAACCGCGTTATTTGTGGAATAAGGGACGAAAAATAGTTTGTCGTCCGGCACACCGTAATATTTGTAGAACTTCCTGTTTTCTTCGCCTATATAAAGGAATGCAAAAACGCGCTTGAAAAGCGGCTTCAGCAGAGCTTTTTTTAAAAAACTCTTCCGGCCGGCAACCGTTTCCTGATTCATCGGATTTTCACCCCAAATCAAAATCTTCGTGCGTGTAAAAAAACACGCGAAAAAGGCGAGCCAATCGGTGAAAGAGTTCCAGCCGTATACTATCAGCGCGTCGTAATTGTTTTTAATAAGTTCCGAAATTATGGACGGGTTGAACCAAGCGTCTTGATTTTTCCTAAATGAAAACGATTGAAAATTTTTAAGAAATTTATACTTATGTTTTGATAGAAAACTATCGCTCCAGTTCACTGTTCTGCCGAATTGAGCGTCGTAATCGTTTTTTCCAACACCGACATCGGAACAGTAGTACACGGTGAGGTCAACCTCTTTCGAAAGCATCGAAAAAAGAGGAGAGTTATTCGGACCGGCGCGGGAAACAAGTGCCGCGATTTTCATAGTTTAGGATGCTCTTTCTGACTGTCTCCGCCTTTCACGGCAAATAACTCGCCTTCCACTATTTCCGTTATTTTGTATCCTGCGCTCTTAAGTATTTTAACGCATTCAACTCGGCGGTTTTCTCCATGTATCGCCAAAAAAATAACCGGAGAGTTTCCCGCCAATATCTTTTCCGCCCCCGTTAAAACTTTCACCTCTTCCCCCTCAACGTCTATTTTCATAACGGTCGGCGGATAATTGGTTATTGAAAAATCATCAACTCTTACCGCCTCAACTTCAATACCTTTCCCATCAGCGCTTATTTCCCCTGTTGAAGAACTGTCCCCGTATTTAAAATGCACCATTCCCGAATTATCCGTTACGGCTTTTTCTACCACAAAAGTATTTTTACATTTATTCATCCTTACGTGTTTCATTATAAAACCGACGTTTCCGGGCAACGGTTCAAACGCGTAAACAAAACCGTTTTCTCCGACTAATTTTGAAGCGACTAAAGTATAAAACCCGACGTGCGCGCCTATGTCGTAAACCACGTCACCGGGCTTTACGTTCTCCGCAAATAATTTCTGTTTTTCTTTTTCATATGTCCCCATCCAATATCCATTTACCCCAGCTCCTTTTATCCATCTCCATCCTTTTAACGGGCCCTGAAGAATGGGAACGACAGACCGTCGAGGAATAAGCCGCAACGCGGCGCGGAGGATTTTCCCCGCAAGCCCTGAACCGGAGATATTAAAAAAATTTGCCATTGCGATTGATATCAAACGAATTATTTGCGGTACAGCGCAGCCATTTTCACGAAATTCGGGCGCGCTCCCACTATATTCGCGATTTTCATCATTTTCCCGCGAGTTAAAACTATTTAGAATCAATGAACGCCTGCACTTTTTGGTCGTCCGGCCATAATGACAGAATGTATCGGGCAATATCTTTGGCTTTTTCGGTTTCAAATCCGTTTTGGTAAAGCGTTAGAAGCATATATAACGGCGGCGGAAGTTTAGGACCCGCCTCTTTGGCTTTTAAGTAAAACTGCTCCGCCTGATTGAAATACTCCGGGTTCATATTTTTTCTCCAAAGGATGTAATGCATATCGCCCATAGACATCAGGTGCCTTACATTATTTTCCGAGTGATATGGTTTGATAAAATTTATCAGTTCGAGAGAAACGTTTTCGGTTGTGTCTTCCTGCGAAATGATTTTCAAAATTTCCCCCGCGAGATATTTGAACGTTTCCTCGTCCCCAATCACGTTGCGGCGCAGAGCCGGTTCGAACAAATTTTTGAAATTGGCAACGGATTTTATCTTGTTCATTCCCCGCAAGCCGCGTATAAAGGCGCGCGAGCGCGTCCACGGAATGTATGAACCGAAGTAGAGGGATAACAAAGAGAGAGCTAATATAGCAGCTATGATTGTTTTTTTAAGATTGAAAAACATAGTGTGTTATAAATTTTTAATTTTAAGTTTGAAATTTGAAATGAATTCGCCGACTGGCGAATTAATCACGGATAAAAGAAACCAAAATACAGATGCTGTCTTTTTTTTGTGGTTTTCTCTCCTTTTGAATCTATTTTGGACTGTATTCATTAAAAATTGAAAATTTCAAATTGAAAATTCAGCGCATATTTCAATTATTATCCTTGCCGCCCAACGCTCCCCTAACACCAACCGCACTTCCCCCCACACTCTTGAACCTGTGCGCCGCGAAAGCCAGTACTATAAAAAGATTGATGTATGTTATGCCGACATCGAATAAAGCAATCCCCTGCACGAGATACGAAACTATAACGGCGAATAGCAAACCGCCTTCGACGACGCCCAGATGCCGTTCTTTCTGAATCGCGGCATTTTTATCCTCCCCTGTTTTCTTGCGGAACGTTATGCCGGAATTCCTGAAAAGAAAAAGAAAGAAAACGACAAACATCGCGCAATACGCCGCGAGTCCGACGGCGCCGGTTTCCGCGAGATAGTCGAAGAAAACATTATGCGCCCTGTCGAACCACGCGCCGAAGCCCTCGGCTGGTTTGAAGTACGCCGTGTTAAAATTCTGGTCGAATACAAAAGTGAAGTTTTCAGCTCCCCATCCGAGAACCGGACGTTCTTTGAAGCCGTCTATCGCCATTTTCCACATAATGGCACGGTCTTCAAACGTTTTGGTTGAAAGCGAGATGTCAAAAATACGCGAAAACGGAAGAGATTTTATAAACGGAACGTTTTTAAAAGCGACAAGAATAACGACTATTGCCGCGACAACCATAGCCGCGCCGATAAATTTAATTCTCCATCTTTTACTCGCTATCCCCGCGTAAAATAGAAATGCCAGAATGGCGGCGATGAGACCCAAAAACGCGCCTCTTGTCGCGGCAAAAGCGAAAATCACAAGGAAGAAAACGCCGAGAACCATAAGAAAAACCGCTCCGGATTCTTTCATTTTCCCGCGGTATTTTACCGACAAAAGATATAAAACGTAAAAAATCAGAAACAAGCTGAAAACGGCAACGTAAGCCGGATTGCCTATCGAACCGCTAAATCTGAATCCGGCATCGCTCCACTTGCCGCCTAAAAATCCGTTAAATCCCGAAGCCGCCAAAATTCCATAAAGCGCCATCAACACTCCCCCGAATATCGCCCACCCGAAAAACTTACTCCAGTCCTTACCTTCCCTGAAGTGAAAAACCATAAGAAAGAAAAACACAAGGAAGTGTAATAATTCCAAACTCCCCAGACCGCGCTCAAAATTGGACCAAAACGAAAATGACGGCGCGACACCGAAAAATCCGGCGAGAACAAAAGAGGCAACGAATGCCATAACCGAAATCACAAGCGGGCTTTTCAAAACGGACTTAATCCTGTCAAACACCGCCTTGTCGTTTTTGGAAAACAAAACCCCCAAACAAAAAAACAAGAGAGCGAGAGCAACCGACGAACGAAAAATAACATACTTCCCCACTATAAACGGGAAAAGCGTTGAGGTTGAAACAATCGCAACCCCCAAAAGCGGGATAAATAAAAAAAACTTTGATATTTTAAAATAATTAGACACGGATTTATAACACTGATTTATGCCGATTCAGCCGATAGATGCTGATAACGACTATTATAGTTTAAATATGGTTAATAATAAAGTGTGTGAAATTATATCCTCAAACTTATTTCTATTCTTTTTTTCAACTGTCCGAGCGTACTTCCATAATTTTTTAGCGTAATTTCTCTTTTCCGCGCATCTTTTTCGGAAGTAAATGCCTCGTAGTAAACAATTTTCCATGGCCGGTATTGTTTCGTGAAAGCACAATATCCGGCATTGTGCATTTTCAGGCGATTTTTCAAATCCGAAGTGAACCCGATATAAATCCTGCCGTGTTTGTTCTTTAGAAAATAAACGTAAAACATCACAAGTTAATTACACAAGAACCCCGCCAGTCCATGGACTGGCGGGGTAGCACCCTTCTTAACCAAAAACCACGAAGGTTGCTAGTAAGTAAGGGTCGGACCAAGCACTTCGCCGGAATCTGAACCGAGCAAGTTGCTGTATGTGGCAGCATACGCGCCGGTCGTGGAGTAGCTGTAGAGAACTACGCCATCGTTCCAGAGGAGTTCTTCGCCGGACGGACTCGAAGCGACATCTGTTGAAAGATACCCTGTTGAGCCGTCTAACTTCACGGAGAGTTTCACGTCGCCGGTGTAGGTTGAAGTTATCGTCTTAATCGAAGCCGTATTGGCCTTGATTACATACGTCTTTGAACCGCCAGCCGTGACGGTCTGCGCCGTTGTGAAGGAATCGAAGGTTATGGTCGTGGAAGTCGCCGAAGCGCTCGCGAGCGATGTCGCGTCAGTGTCTAAAGCGTTCGACAAATCACCTGACTCATAAATCCTCCATGTATCAACTGTCGAGGTCGCGCCGTTCGGAGTAAGAGAAATTGTTATTGTCGTTGAAGACAAAGAAAGATCTCTTGTTCCCGGGTTTGAGATAGTGAATCTCGCGACTTCGTCGCCGGATTGTCCGCTCTTTGTGGTCGAACCGGAATACGTATTCGTAATAACCGGCGCGGCAACCGTGAAGAGCATGTAGTTCGACGGAGCGTTTGTGTCGCTCACCGTGATGCCTGTTTCCATTCTGCCTTGTGAAGAATACACCTCCATATCGGTCGTTGAAGTGCTCTTAAGCGTGACGCGTCCAACGGCTTTCGGAAATACTGTATCCTGTCCGCTGATGTCAGCTTTTATGGTAAGCACTTTCGGTGTGTTCTGCGCGAGTGTGAGTTCAAGCCCGGACAACACAACATCGCCGCTCACGACGGACGTACCGCCCGTGTTAAGCAATTTTGTGCCGTCATAGACGTATACCTTGCTGATATTTCTCGCCACATCGGTCGCCGCGGCCCACTGCGTGGTGCTCGCCGTGCCGATAGAGAGCGTGAATTTTTTCAAGGTCAGGTCTTCGTTTGAGGACTCAAGTTTAATCTTGGAGAGCTCAACGCCAATCTGGCCGGCAAGCACGATTTTGGAGAGCGGTTTTGCCGCGTCAGCCGCGATCGTGAGGGATGCCGTCTTAACCGAGACGGTTTGTCCCGCCGTGTCGGAAGACGGTGTATCACTCAAGCTCTTTGAAGAGGCAACGCCGTATCCGGAGACGCCGCTGTCCGTAACCGAAACGACAAAGTCATCGTCTGTCGTCGCGTTGGACAAAACGTCCGCGTATACCGCGAGAACCTTGCTCGCGGACTTCGTAATCACGAAGTTGGTCGTGTACGAATTTCCTGTCGCCGACGGAGTTCCAATCGTCGAGCCAAGTTCGGTCGTGCCATCCTTAAGTTTCATATTCTGGATGTACGAGCTTGACGCGACGCTGAAGCTCACGGAATTGATGCGGATATCATCCGCGTCAGACGCCTGCAAGACGAACTGCGCGATTTTGACATTTGTCGAGCCCGCGGAGCGATACGCGTTTCCGAATGACGTGTCTTTCGTAACGGAAAGTGTTACATCGGAGACGGAAAGCTGATTGGCTTCGTATTCTCCGGTCGCAACATCCGTGTAGTCATTCGTAGAGTATCTCTTCACGTAGAATCCTCCCAATGAAACTTTATAGTTCGATGTGGAGGTCGCGCTCGAGTCAATCGTGCCGGTAACTTCGATGGACTTGGTCTGTCCCGATTCAACGGTGATGTAAGACGACAAACTCATTTGGTTCGCCGTATACGGAGCCGTTACCGAAGTTGCCTGCAAGTTTGATGTGTCAGCCGAAACGGAGAGATATGTCTCGCCGGTCGAAGTATCCTTTACGGACACTGTTCCGGTCAAGTCAAGCCCCGCCGCCGCGTATTCAATCTGAAGACCCATCTTGCGGATTTCAAGTTTCTCGCCAGCCGCCTTGAGGTCGAACTTGGCAAGAACGACGTTCTGCGAAGACGGAGCGACATTGCCGCTCGGGCTTCCAGCCATCTTTGAAACCGTAAGAGCTCCTGCCTTCACCTTGAAGCCGCCGTTCGTATTCTGCGTATCGGCAGCTGTAAGCGTGGTTCCAGCCGAGTCAACCGGCTGAACCGATGCTCCGGTCGTCGCGCCAGTCGCGACTATGTCATAGTCGTTCTGGACGGACACGCGGAAGTAATTCCCCGAACCATCAGCTACGTCCGCCTTTACGGATAGGTCTTTTGAAAGACCCTTATCCAAAACGTACGGAGTTGAAAGGACGAAGGTTACGAAGCGGTCAACCGGCTTTTCAGCCGTCGCCAGGACATTACCTTCCGGAGAATACAATTTCCAATTCGTTATGTCTTTGGCCTCCTGGACTGTGCCCTCGACGTAAAGAACGACTCTTGAAACATTCACTGCTTCTTTGGAGTTATTCTGCGTCAAGCGAAGTTTGAACACCTCTTTGTTGATGTTACCCACTTCGAGGTTGCCATCGGCGGACGAGATTGTGGAATATACCAATCCCGCGACCGACTGGTCGTCTATACGAAGGTCAGCGAGCGAGTTTGCGCCGTCAACAATCGTGAAGGTTTGTCCGACAACCGGGAAAGTTCCCGTTACCGCTACCGAAGCGGAAATATCGGAGACCGCCGCGACCGAAGCGCTTACCGAGCCGCTACCCGTATCCGCATCCAAGTTGAACGACACAGTCAAGTATTTTGACTGTCCCGCCGGAACGGAAAACGGAGTGCTCGGGAATGAAATGGTGGCTTTTCCGTCAGCCGTCAAAGCCGAGATTATGTTTCCATAACGATTTCCAATGTCATCCCATACGCTTACGCCGGTTATTTTAGTGTTGCCAACATATCCGCCGCGCGTAACGGTAACTCCCGTTACCTGTTCATTCTGCGAACCCGCCGAGAACTTCAAGATCAAAACCTTGTTGTAAAGCGAGCCGTCAGGAATGGTATTAGCAACCGGACCCGCCGCCTCAACTTTGAGGTACTGGGTCGCCGGAACAACTATCGGACTATTCGGCGTCCCTCCCATGGAGGCGACTTTCGTGCGGGTAATCGGGCCAAAGTATCCGACAGCCGGGGAGATTCCCATAGTCGCCTGGAACTTCGCAAGCGCCGCTTTTGTGGCCGGTCCGAATGTGGTTGTTTCCATGCCAGAAGAACCTGCCGCGCCCGCTACGGACAATTGGTAGCCGTTCGCGTTCAAAAACTGCTGGAGGGCTTTCACGTCATCGCCTTTCGAGCCCACAGTGAGGTTGCGGGTGAATGTGTATGACGCGCTCACAGAGCCCCCTTGAGCCGCTTGAAGCTGTGCGACTAATCCCTGTAATTGTGCGATTTGAGCTAACAGAGCATTGATATCAACACTCTGCGCTTTTGCTGGTGATGCACCGGACATTACCACTATCGTAGCGATAGCGATTCCGACCGATGCGAATTTTTTCGTTAATCTACTCATTTTTATTCGATTCTTAATTTTTAATGCTGTTTTTTGACTTTTCTCGATTTTTCCCCTATTTCGGAAGTTTGAACTTCAAAAGTGGGGGATTAACCGTCGACCTTTACTTACTTCCGGAACGTTTTTTACTTCCGCCTTCGACCCCCTTACAGTGCTTTATGCAAAAAAGAGGAAGCGAAGCAAAAAACGGTTGATAGCGTAGTTGAATTTGAATGTTAAACCTTAACCGCCGAAGTTTATCTCTATATAATTGGGGGATAAATAAAAAATCCCGCTAGAGCGAGACCTTAAAGGCGCAAAATCCCCCACCCCGACAAAGACAACGACCGAAAACGGCCTTCCTTGTCAGAGAAATCGAGTAGATTTTGCCTTTGGTTCAGGCCTCACTCCGAACCTTCGGCTTAGGATAAATAGGGCTCACACAAACCCCATTTTCCACACGGGAATAAGTATAACACATTCCCGTTTTGAAATCCAGCCCCCGAAAATATTATCCACAGATAAAACTTCTTCGGGTTCTGTTAATTATAACGAAAAGGCGGCTAAAATGTTTCATTAGCGAATTCCACTCCCACAAAATGTGTATGACGTCGTACGTCGTACACATTTGTTTGCCGGGCCTTATTATCCTGATATTGTCCACCTTGAAACGGCTAAAATAGCCAAAGAAACGGCTAAAAACAGCATTATTTCCCTCAAAACTGTTCTTTTGGTAACGGTGCCCGAGAAATAAAGCACAACCACATCCCTTAAAATAAGCGTGAAAAGCGCTAAAAAAGCGGCTGTGCTTATCGGGCCTATAGGCAAAAAACTCAATATAACAAGCAGTTCCAGCGAGAAAAAGCCGGCGGAGACGCTTACGGCGGCATTTTTAACCCGGAACGGAATCCTATGAAAATTAAGATATTCTCCGAAAACGATGGCTGTTATGGCAAATAAGGCAATCCCCCACCACAAAGACCCATAGAGCGTAAGCGAACCGAAGACCAGAAACACAATAAACGACAAAACCGTGTGGAAAATATCATATGCCATATCTCTGTTTTCAAATAGAAAGTTGCCCAATCCCATAATCCATGTGAATAATACAAAAAAAGATACGGTGTAAGAAAACCACAAAATACCCGCGGGTAAAAACGGCAAAGTAAAATCAAAAAGCGATATTCCGACCGCGTATAACAATACAAGAACCCAAAATAGCCCTCTGACCGATTTTTTGTCCAAAATGCCAGCGTATAGCCAAAAAAATACGCTTATGCCGATTAAACACAAAAACCACGGAAAACCCGCGACTCCTACCGCGAGCATAACCGCCGTACCGAAAGCCGATTTATACAACGACCTCCACGGTATTGGGTTTCTTAAAAACGATTTTAATTTTCCTACCATCTTTTATCCCTTCTTTTATTATAGAGTCCGCGAGCGCGTCAATTATCGTCTTCTGTATCAATCGTTTGAGTGGCCGCGCGCCGTAATTCGGGTCGAAACCGGTTTCGGCTACGTATTTTTTCACCTCATCGGATATGGAAAGTTTCATCCCTTTTGCCTCGACCCTGCGCTCGACCTCGCGGAGCTGTATTAGAACTATGGCGTTTATGTCGGCGCGGGAAAGCGCGTTGAATATCACTATGTCATCTAAACGGTTCAGAAATTCAGGTTTGAATGTTTCTTTGAGCGCTTCCATAACTTTCAAGTGGAATTCCTCTTCCCTCTTTTTCGCCTCGCCGTCCCCGTCTTCGGTCTCAAAGCCGATGGAGGACATTTTATTGAAATGTTCGCTGCCTGTATTAGACGTGAGAATAATCACTGTGTTTTTGAAATTCACGGTTTTGCCCTTGCCGTCCGTAAGCCGGCCGTTATCCAAAATTTGAAGAAGGATATTGAACACTTCCGGATGCGCTTTTTCTATTTCATCGAAAAGTATCAAACTATACGGCCTGTGGCGCACGATTTCAGTAAGCTGTCCGCCTTCCTCATAGCCAACATACCCCGGCGGAGAACCGATGAGCCGCGCCACCGCGTGCCGCTCCATATATTCGGACATATCAACCCTTATCAGAGCTTTTTCATCGTTAAACATAAATTGGGCGACCGCTTTCGCGAGTTCCGTTTTCCCGACTCCGGTCGGGCCGAGAAACATAAACGAGCCGGCGGGCCGGTTTTCGTCCGCAAGCCCCGCGCGCGAACGCCGAAGGGCGCGCGAAATCGATTTTATCGCTTCGCGCTGTCCGACAACCCTTTTTTCGAGCTCGGACTCAAGCCGTAAAAGTTTCCCCGCCTCCGATTCAAGCATCTTAGTCATCGGAATCCCTGTCCATCTTGAAACAACGGCGGCTATATCTTCTTCATCAACCGTTTCTTTGACAAATTTATGCATGGCGGCATCCGCCGATGATTTTTTTGCATTGGCGTTTTTTGCTTCCTTTCCGCCTTTCTTTTCGATGGCGCGGTATTCTTTTTCGGCCGCGGGAAGTTCGCCGTAGAGAATCTTCGCCACGCGCTCGAAATTGCCCTCGCGCTCGGCGACTTCCGCCTCGCGCTTCAACATCTCTATTTTTTTACGTACGGAGTTCAGGCGCGCAACTTCTTCTTTTTCGAACTTCCACTTTTTTTCGAGCTCTTCGCTTTTTGATTTCAAAACGGCAAGTTCTTTTTCTATTTCTTTAGCGCGCGGCGCGCCTTTCTTTTTGTCGCCCTGCGCCATCATCGAACGCTCTATCTCAAGGCGGGAGATATCTTTCCTTGTGATTTCAAGCTCGCGCGGCATACTGTCGGACTCAAGCCGTATCGCCGCCGCCGCTTCGTCAATAAGGTCAACCGCTTTATCCGGTAAAAAACGGTCGGTAATATAACGCGCGCTCAAATTCACGGCGGACAATATCGCTTCGTCCGATATTTTAAGCCCGTGATGCGTTTCATATTTTTCCTTAAGGCCGCGCAAAATCGCCACGGAGTCCTCTATGGATGGTTCTTCAACCACGACTGGCTGGAATCTGCGCTCAAGCGCCGCGTCTTTCTCGATGTATTTCTGATACTCTTTCATTGTAGTCGCGCCTATGGCGTGAAGTTCGCCCCGCGAGAGGGCGGGTTTCAGCATATTGGAGGCATCTATGGCGCCCTCCGCCGAGCCGGCGCCCACTATCATATGAATTTCGTCTATAAAAAGCAGGTATTTCCCAGTCGCTTGTTCAAGCGCTTTTAAAAACGATTTAAGGCGGTCTTCAAACTCGCCGCGGAATTTTGTCCCGGCGACAAGCGAGCCGAGGTCGAGCGAGAGCACTTCTTTCCCTTTGAGCGATTCCGGCACGTCGCCTGCTATTATTTTCTGCGCGAGCCCCTCGACAATCGCGGTTTTCCCG
This sequence comes from Candidatus Jorgensenbacteria bacterium RIFCSPHIGHO2_02_FULL_45_20, assembly GCA_001779535.1. GTDB lineage: Bacteria > Patescibacteriota > Minisyncoccia > UBA6257 > GWB1-50-10 > GWA2-45-9. The sequence goes on along the minus strand of MFKJ01000024.1, from coordinate 8,887 downwards.
ACGCCCGGTTCGCCTATCAGCACCGGATTATTTTTGGTTCTCCGCGAGAGGATTTGCATAACTCTCCGCAGTTCTTCTTCGCGGCCGACAACGGGGTCAAGCGCTCCGTCGCGCGCTTTTTTTGTGAGATTCTCCGCGTATTTCTCAAGCACGCGGAATTTTGTCTCCGGTGTTTCATCCGTGATCTTCACCTCTCCGCGCAGTTCATTAAAAGACGCGCGAAGCGTTTCTTTATTCGCGCCGAATTCCGTTATAAGTTCGCGCGCTTTCGAGTCCGTATCCGAAAGAGCTATTAAAATGTGTTCGCAAGAAATAAATTCGTCCTTCTCCGCGTTTGAAATCTGCGCGGCGCGGTCAAGTAAGCGCGCGACTTCAGGTGAAAGATAGAGTTGTCCGCCTGACGGGACAATGTTCACGCGCGGGAGGCGTTCTATTTCCTTTTTTATCTTTTGCAAAAAAACGTCAAAATCAATCCCCGCGCTTTCAAGCATCTGGCGCGTAAGCGCCTGCTCGTCCTCCACAACCGCGTGCAGTATATGAAGCGCTTTTAGCTCGCTGTGATGAAACATCATAACGAGTTCCTGCGCTCTTTGGAGCGACTCCTGCGCTTTTATTGTGAACCTGTGAAAATTAGCCATGCTGGTTTTGATTTGCTTTACAAACCTTATTGACTTTACGGACTTGCTACTCCTTTGGTCTCTCCCCTAATATAACGCTTATCTTCATTTCTTTACCGCCGCGTAAAACTGTAAGCGTTACTTTTGCCTCGACGTCATATTTTTGCAAGACGGCTCCGAGCAATTTACCCGAATCAAGTTTTTCCCCGTTCACTTCGGTGATAATGTCTTCCGCCATAATTCCGGCCTTATCAGCGGGCGAACCCGCGACAACGCCCGGCCCGTCTTCCGCTCCTCTCACAAGCGCGCCGTACTTAACCGGTAAATTTTGTTTCTCCGCGAGCGTGTCGGTTACCGCAACATACCGCACGCCGAGATACGATTGTTTTATCTCTCCTGTTTTCTTTACCGAATCAATCGAGCGCCTTACCTGATTTATGGGTATCGCGAAACCGATGTTTTGCGCGCCGGAAACAATCGCGGTGTTTATTCCTATGACTTCGCCGTTCAGGTTAAGCAGAGGTCCTCCGGAATTTCCCTGATTTATGGCCGCGTCCGTTTGTATCACTCCTTGTATTGTTTCCAAAAATCCGTTTCCGCCGCTCGCGGTTATATTCCTCGCGAGGCCGGATATCACGCCGACCGAAACCGTGTTTCTGAATTCGCCCAAAGCATTCCCTATCGCGATCGCCGTCTGCCCCAGTTTTATCGAATCGGAATCGCCGAGTTTGGCGGCTGAAAGTCCCGTCGCGGTTATTTTGATGATAGCAAGGTCATTTATGGAATCCTGCGCCAGCACTTTCGCGTCGTATTTTTTACCGTCATTCGTAAGCACGGTGTACTCGGCATTCTTGTCCGAAACAACGTGCCTGTTCGTTACGATAAGGCCGTCTTCGGAAACAATGAATCCGCTGCCGCCGCCCACTTCCTGTTTTTTGGTTCCTGTCTGGCACTGCCCGAAAAAATCAAAGCCGCCGCCGAAGAAATCCTGAAACTCCCGCGGCAAATCCCCGAACGGATTCACCGGACAGTTTTCTATAACCGGCAGGTCTTTGCTTATCACTATCGAAACAACGCTTTTTGAAGAAACGTCAACGGCGCGAATAACCGCCTCTTCATAATCAAGCGCCGGCTTGTAAAGAGATACCGGCGTGCTTATATCCGCCGGCGGAGTTTGCGTTTCTACCGCCGTACTTGATGAATTGTTTTTCAGAAAATTTACTATGTCATCCAAAAAATTCGCGCGCGATACTCTCGGAGAAAACAATATAACCGATAACGCGGCGATACCTGCTATTGCGGCGAATACCGCGATTTTTATATTTCGTTCTTTTTTTTCCATATAAATTATACGTTTGTGTTTAATGTAATGGCCTTTATGGCGGCACTCTTTTTTGCTCCGCGCTTTTTCACGGATACAAGAAATGCGCCCCCCTCCATTTAAAAAGCGCGAGCGAGTTTATTTTATTTCGTAGCGAAGAGTAACGGAAACCGTTATGTCCTGCGAGCCGGGTTCAACCGCAACCGACGAATCCGCGCCGCCTCCCATACCATACACTTCCGGCGAACTCGTAATCTTGGCATTTCTGTACGCGGCGGGGATATATCCACCTTCGTCGATTGAAACGAGCTTGCCTATGGAAAATCCGGCAGTTTTTGCGACTTGTTCCGCCTTATCCTTTGCTTTTTCAATCGCCTGCGCTCTCGCGTCAGCTAAAATGGAGGTTGGGTCATCTATTGTAAACTGGAAATCCGAGGTCGAATTGGCTCCTTTTTCAACCACTCCAGCCATAACGTCTCCAATTTTATCGAAGTTCCTGACTTTAACGCCAACCGACTGCCTAACGGTGTAGCCGACTATCTGTGGCGGAGGGCACGCTTCCCCTTTCGAAGAATACGTTACCCCGCACGAATAATATTCATATCGCGGTTCAACGTTGTAGGCCTGCGTTTTTATGTCTTTCTCTTCCACTCCGCTTGATTTCAGGAAATCAATCGCGCTTCCCACCTTATCCACATTTTCTTTCTGAAGCGCGCTTACATTCTTGCCGCCTTCGGTAATCACGCTGAAAGTGAACGCCGCGACGTCTGGAACGGTAACTACTTTGCCATCACCGGAAACCGAAAATGTTCTCATCGAAGCCGGATCTATCTGTTTTGCGTACGAACTCGCGTACGACCACGCCGCTCCCGCGACCATAAGCATGGCTAAAATTTTCGCTCCGCCGCCGTAAACCTTAAGTTTTTCTTCCATAAACAATTATTAATAATTTTTATTTCGACTCTGTTTACAATTATACATCCTAAGCGAGAAAAGAGGCAACATAACAAGCTCTAAATCCTAAACTCTAAACAATATCTAATTTCAAAATTCAAAATCTAAAACATTTTACTTATCACACCGTATCTTCGGTGTAGGTTTGGGATTTTGGAATTAGATATTGGTGATTAGAGTTTTATTATGCTCTACCTATCGTTCTTTTTAAAACCTTCACCAATATCTTAACATCTTCGTGGGTTGTATATTTTCCCATACTGAAACGGACACTTTCTTTCGCGCGTTCAATACCAAACATTTCCGTAACCGTGCGTGGCGGCGTCGGAGCATGCGCGCGGCACGCGGAGCCGGAAGACGCGGCAACGCCTTCCATATCAAGCTTCATAAGCAGAAAATCGGATGTGATTCCAGGAAACCAAACGTTCAACACGTGCGGACTGGAAAATTTTCCCGACTTGTCTCCATTTACCTCCGCGCGTGGACATAACTTTTTTATTTCTTTTATCATTAGTCGTCTTATTCTCAAAACGCGGGCAAATTCTTTCGCGCGCGACGCGGACGCGATCCTAACCGCCTCCGCGAACCCCGCGATGCCCTGAACGTTCTGCGTGCCGCCGCGGAGTCCGAATTCCTGTTCTCCCCCCGTCGTCACGGACTTTATCGGGCGCTCATTGTCTGCCAAGCCGCCGCCTCGCGCGAATAATGCGCCGACTCCTTTTGGCCCGCAGAGTTTATGGGCGGATAGCGTAAGCAAATCCACGCCGAGCGATCCAACATTACAGTCGAAATATTGGAATGCCTGCACCGCGTCCGTATGGAACACCGGAAACAGTTTATCCGTCTGCGTTTTCCTGAAGTCCGAAATTATTTTCGATATTTCTTTTACGGGCTCCACCGTCCCGACTTCGTTATTAACATACATCACGGACACGAGTACGGTGCGGGAATCTAATTCTTTAGCCAAACGCGGAACGTCTACAACTCCGTTTTTATTGACCGGAATAAATGCCACGTCGGCAAGCCCTTCGCGCTTAATATCTTTCGCCGTTTCGTATACGGAGTCGTGCTCCACCTTCGAAATTATTATTTTCGGTTTGGCCGGTATCCTTGTCTTTTTTGCGGCCGATGATAAAACGCCGCGAAGCGCGAGATTATTCGCTTCGGTCGCGGAACCGGTAAAAATTATTTCCCCGAACGCGTCATCGGGCCGAAGCCCAAGCGCACTAGCTATATCCGCGCGGGCAGATTCCAAAATTTTCCGCGCCTCCATTCCGAACGAATGAAGCGAATTGGGATTGGCGAATGTCTTCTCCGCTTTTCGCATCACTTTACCGACCCTCGTATCAACCGGCGCTGAAGCCGCGTAATCGAGATACGATCGCTTCTTATTTTTTTCCATAGTTTATTTACCTTAACACATATTTTAAAGTTTATAAAAATTTCAGGCCTCTCGTAAGAGAGGCCTTTAGCTGGCGGCGGTGTCATTTGAAAATCTCAATGACACATTTTATTGCCGCCTCAGCGGCAGCCATATTTAGTTCACCGACTGCCGCTACTAGTATCAGTACCAGCGCCAGTATCACCAATGTTTTCAATTTTTCTCTCCTTATGTAAATAATCCCATTTGATAAAAACACAAAATGTCCGCTATGTCAAAATTTTCCCCGCTTTTACAGACGAGGATTTCCTGCTTGGTTATGGAATACGCGCCTGCACCAAGAAAATCCACAGTCCCAAGGCGAGCATAACTATCCCGCCTATCATAGTGAAAATGTAAAGTGATAATGTAATTTTCTTCATAAAACTAATACGCTTTTTTATGAAAAACGACTGAAATTAAAAATAAAATCGCACCAAAGACAATGACAAGCGGACCTGTTGGTAATTCTACAAATTTAGCAATAACGATACCGCCCGCCGCCGAAATAGCGCCGAATATGACCGCCGCGAGTTTATAACCGGAGAGTCCTTTACTTATATTTTTTGCTGACGCCGCCGGAACGGCAATGAGCGCGGCAGTTATCAATCCTCCGACTAAATACACGCCAAGAGCAACAACAATTGCGATGATTAGAAGGTAAAGTAAATTATACAAACTTGTATTTACCCCTTCTACCACCGCAACGTCCTCGTATATATTCATAAGCATCATTTTTTTATATATCCGTCCTATGATGTAAAAAACAAGGAGGCCTAATAAAACCGTTATCAACGTTTCTTGTGGTGTTATTTTTGTTATATTTCCAACCAACGCTTCCTCTGCCTTACCGATGGGCAAGATTAGCAACGCGGTTCCAACTCCAGACGCAAAAATAATGGCCGCAAGATTTTCCATAGGAAGTTTTGTCTTTTTTTCCAAAATCCAAATTAAAATCGCCCCTAAAATAACAAAAGGAAATGCCCCAAGCGAAATACTAAAACCAAAAATAAGCGCCAACGCTACTCCCGGCAACGCCAAATGAGCAAGAGGACCCGCGACCACCGACATCTTTTTTGAAAGCATAAGCGTTCCCAAATAACCTCCGACACCGCCTATGAATATCCCGCTTATTAAAGTAAGAATGAATTGAATCGGCATAATATTATAAATCAGTGATGTTCGTATAGTTTGATTTCCGCGCCAAAAATTTGTTTTAGCATTTCAGGATTCAAAATCTCTTTCGGCGCCCCGAAGCAATAATGCCCCTTGCGATTCAGGCACAACACATTCGTTGAATGTTTATATACGATATTTAAATCGTGTGTTACAAGAAAAATCGTTAACTTTTCTTTTTCCCAGATGGAATGCAAAAGAGAGTAGATGGTTTCTCCTCCGCCGATATCTATGCCGGTTGTCGGTTCATCAAAGAAAATAACATTAGGGCGCGAGATTAAAACCCACGCCACCAACATTCTTTGAAACTGTCCACCGGATAAACTTCCCGCTCTTTTTGAAAGTATATCTTCTTCTAATCCCACTAATTTTAGGAAACTTTTAATTTCCTCCTCTGCTGGTACCTGGTTCTTTAAGCCAAAAAAATCAGATACCGTTAGCGGAAGATTTTTAACCCGCAATTGATTTAATCCTTGCGGTAAATAACCGACTTTTTGCTTTTGATGCCAAAAAATATTTCCCTCGTGCGGTAAAAGATTCAAGAGAGTTCTTAAAAGAACGCTTTTGCCGGCTCCGTTGGCGCCCAAGACGGTCAAGATTTCTCCTTTTTCGACCTGAAAAGATAAATTTTCCAGAATCTTTTCCCCGTCTAACGCAACATTCAAGTTTTCAACTTCCAACAGCGCATTATTCATGTTTAATAATTCTGATTGCCTTGCCGTTTATCAGGGCGTCGGCGATCTTTTTATACGCCGAGTAAAGAATTCGTTGGTAAGTGCTCGGGGAGGTGTGCATTTTCTTCGCCGCTCCTTTTTGTTCCAAGTCGTTTATGTAGCGTAGGCGGTACGCTTCAATCTCCTCAATAGATAACTCGACCACTTGTAAATGCCGCATGGGCACGCCCTGCGGTTTGAAATAAACAGTATTGGGTTCAAATTTGATTCCCGGACACAGACATACCCTTGGTCTTGGCATATATAAATTGATTATTATTTTATTTTATGATAATTTCCTCTTGAAAGAAGGCCACCCGGCCCCTTTTTACAAAGAGGCCGGTTCTCGCGCCTTCTTTTATTTTTGCTGGCTTTTCAGAGCGGCTTTTTCCTCGCGGATCGCGGCCAGTTCTTCTTCAAGCATTTTTTCCTCGTCTTCTAGAGCGGCCAGTTCGTTCTTGGGAGAAATGAATCTCCTCAAACCGCAACCCCAGCAGCCCCAGCCACGCCTCATCCCGCCGCCGCACGGACCCATCCCTCGACCAGTCATCGGACCCTGCCCCATAGGGCCAGTCCCATCCATTCTTGGCATACTTTTATTTTATAAATTATTTTTGGCAATCCGACCTTTATAATATCAATTGCCTATTATGAGTATATACCCATAACTATTTTATGTCAATACAAATTTTTATCTCGAGGAACATTCATTTTCCTGCTTGTCCCGCCTTTCGTGTTTGATTCTTCTCGGGCTGTTTTGTATCCCGTTGTTTAAAAATTAAAAATTGGAATTCGCCAGCTGGCGAAAAAAATTATTTCCCCGCTACAAGCGGGTGGGCTCTGTGTACCCCCATGAGGAATCGAACCTCAATCTACTCCTTAGAAGGGAGCTATTCTATCCTTTGAACTATGGGGGCTCTACTTACGAGCGTCTCGACCCATTAACTCTCGCAAAAAAAACAAAACGCCGCAAGCGCGGCGTTATACAAAACCTATCTCATCTCCGCGTTGAATTGCGATGCGGTTTCTTTGTAAAGCGTATCCTGAATTTCATCCACCTCTTCAGAAACAAGCGTCCTGTCGTTCGCGCGGTATATTATGCGAAAAGTATAACTGATTTTTTCGTGGCCGAATTTTTTTTCATCTTCGTAGGAATCCAAAAGTTCCACCTGTTCAACAAGGTCTCCGCCTATGTCGCGGATAAGGTCGTAATACTGGTTCGGAAAAAATCCTTTTTCCACGACAAACGAAATATCACGGGTAATCGGCGGAAATTTACTTACTTCCTTGAACGGCTTCCCGAGTTTTAGCTGTTTTTTAACCCGCTGGTCTTCGGAACGCAGCAGGCGGATATCGGGAAGTTCCATGCTGATAATCGCGAGGCGTTCCATCCCAAAACCGAACGCCCATCCGGTATATTGGTCGGGATTAACGCCTAATTTTTCAAGAACGGACGCGCGTACCATTCCCCCTCCCAAAACCTCCAGCCATTTGCCGTTTTTCTCAACTTCCATTTCCACGCTCGGGCTCGTGTACGGAAAATCATCTTTGTTGAAACGATATTTTATATCGGCGCCGAAAATCGCTTTCGCTATTTTCCCCAAAATGTCTTCGAGCGTTTCCACTCCGAGTTTCTTGTCGCTCGCGGGGTGGAGATACATACCGTCCATCTGGTGAAACACATTCAGATGAAAACGGTCTATTTCGTCTTTGCGGTATACTTTTCCGTTGCATAGCACCCCAAGCGGCGCGTTGTTTTTCACTTTTTCCATGATCTCCGGAGACAGAAAATAGTAATACCACATAATAGTCGTGTGCGTGCGGAGAATGTGGTTATTATCCAAAAAATATGTGTCGGACGCGCTCCGCGCCGGGTGTTCCGGCGGGAAATTAAACAAGTCGAAACTTTGGTCGGCTTTCACTATTTCCGGAACTTGTATATGGTCGAAGTTTTTCAACTCCGGAATGGCGAAAATACGCTCCGCGAGCTCGCGGATCGGGTGTCCTGCCGCGCGCGTGAGGTCTGTGAGCGCCAAAAAACGCGACAATCTCTTGCTGTCGGCATCATCTTTTTTTTCAAGCTCGGCGCGCAGTTTTTTCTCCTCCGACAAATCCGCCGCCAAATCAACCGCCGATAGATTATCGTAAATTTCCATATAAATTGATTATTAAGTATATAGTATTGGAAAATAGGTCTTAAGGTCAAATTTTGCCAATTGGCGAATGATGCGGCAATGGTAAAAACATTCCAACATTTTCAAGAATGTTGGAATGTTTTTTGCTTCGCGGGAATTTTTTTCGGAATACAAATGTTTTACCGCATTCCTTCAAATATCGCTTTGAGCTGTGAAAGCGCGCTGGACATTGATTCTATAACAGAAGCGGAAAGAGGCAAGTTCGCGGACGTGCCGTTGTTATTCGATCCAATACCCGATGAACCAATTGTGAAATGTCCGCTTTCTCCTCTAAATTGCTGTTTCACTCCGTTGCTTGTGCGCTCCGCAAACATCACTATTCTAAACTTGTTCCCGGGAGTTATGGGCAGATTTCTGCCTTCAACCGTAGTGGCTGAACTCGGAATTGCCCAAGAGAAACTTCCGTCAACCAACGGCGACGCGACAACCTCCGCTATCGGATATGTTTGGAGATTTATATCATCGTAGAGGTCAATACGAATATCAATCGG
>MFKJ01000023.1:44935-47934 GCA_001779535.1 Candidatus Jorgensenbacteria bacterium RIFCSPHIGHO2_02_FULL_45_20 | reverse complement strand
CTTGCGTATGTGTTCCATACGTCAAGAATACCATGTGGACCGATGCAGAGCATCGAGGAATTATTTGATTAAACGGCCCACAAAGAAAAATGGCGTCTTTTCTTCTGTCTCGCCTGCCTCACTTTATTAAAACCCAGCACTTAACATTAGCCGGCTTATTGTGGAGTTTGTTGGTAATAATTTTCTCGGTATAATTTTGTTCCATTGTTTTTATTTTTCTTCTTTGTATTAGCCACCGGCGCGTCAATGTTAGTCATAAAAACCAATCGCGAGCTTTGGCAATTGGACAAAAAACACCGAGAGGATTGACAAGATTTTGGAAAGCTGACTATATAGGCAAACAGTAAATTTTTGCCTACATTCACTAAAGTATAAGCACGTTTGTTTATCCCTCCAGCGCTTGCACTTATTTGCATTATAACATAAAATAGATACTGTAAGTAAGGTTTAAACTAACATACATACTATATTATGGAAAAAGGCGATTACATCTCAACAATTTTGCGCTCAAAACAAACGGTTTTATCGGCCAAAGACATAATGTTACTTTGGGGCGAAGCCAGTTCTGATGCGGCCAGAGTAAGGATTAACTACTACGCCAAAAACGGAGATCTTTATCGTATTCGCAGAGGTTTTTATGCCAAGGATAAAGATTACAACAAATTCGAGTTGGCGACCAAAATATTTACGCCCTCCTATGTCAGCTTTGAGACCGTTCTTGGTCAGGCCGGCATAACCTTTCAGCACTACAATCAAATATTTATCGCATCTTATACCAAGCGAAAAATCACTGCCGATGGCCAGGTATATTCCTATAAACGAATTAAAGATACTATTATCACTAATCCGGCCGGTATCGAGAGCAATGATAATTATTCTGTCGCAATTCCCGAGCGCGCGTTTTTAGATGTGGTTTATTTAAACAAGGATTATCACTTTGATAATCTCGGTCCTTTGAATTGGGACAAAGTATTCGAGATACTTCCCATTTATGGCGGCAACAAACGCATGGAAAAAATGGTCAAGAAATATCGCGAAGCATTAAATACAGAGACAAAATAAATTTTATGACGCTCAATACCACAACGCACAAAAATATCCTCATCAAAATCCTTAAGAATATCTATACCGATTCAACCATCGGGCCTCTTTTGGGATTTAAGGGCGGTACGGCCGTCTATCTTTTTTATAATTTGAACCGCTTTTCAGTGGACTTGGATTTTGATTTACTCAATGTCGAAAAAGAGGACTATGTTTTTGAGCAAATAAAAAAGATTTTAAAGAATTACGGCACAATAAAAGAAGCGGAAAAGAAACGTTTTAATCTGTTTTATGTTTTGGCTTATGACGACAAGGTTCTGGGTGCCCAGAATATCAAGGTGGAAATTAATCGCCGGGAATTCGGCTCGAAGTATGAAGTAAAGTCATACCTCGGCATTTCCATGAAAGTTATGGTGCAGGAGGATATGTTCGCTCACAAGCTTTGCGCTATGTATGAGCGGATTGGTAAAACCAACCGCGATATTTTTGATGTCTGGTATTTCCTGCAGAACGAATGGCCGGTTAATAAGAAGATTGTCGAGGAACGCACTAAAATGAGCTTTAAGGAATTTTTGCAAAAGTGTCTCGATTCACTGGAAAAAATGACCGACCAAAATATTCTTTCCGGCATGGGCGAACTGTTGGACGCCAAGCAGAAAGATTGGGTAAAGTCGAAACTCAGAACAGAGACAATATTTCTGATGAAGCTTGCGTTAGATAACGAAAAATAATTTATGAACCACAAAGGCGTAATAATTGAAGAAAGTTTAGAGAACAAAGACATTCTCAAAGATGTCAAAGTTTTGGAAACAAAAATTGAGGAAGTTGTGGAGGAACATAAAACTCCGTGGATAAAACAATGGACTTTGCATACTGTTGAGATTCCAGAAAATCAAGCCAGTGGTGTCGCGGAAAAATTAAGTAAAGCACTTGACTCTAAACATAACTGGTATGCCGATTTTAAAAATGACACTCATCACTACATTATTTTTCGCGACAAGGTTTTTTTCATAGACCGAAAAAGCAAGGAGCAATATGATGAAGCGAAACGCCATGGCATTTCGCTCGGCATACCAGAATATCAGGTTGATTTTGCTCCTGATGATAAAATTTGGGAAAGATAATTTATGGAAAGCAAAAAACCAAACTGCATAATAATTCATGGTTGTCCATCCGACGCTAAAAAGGCAATGAATCCTGAAACGAGGACTTACGATAAGCACTGGATTCCTTGGGTTAAACGAAATCTTATTGCTTCCGGTATTGGAACGGAAACGCCACTTATGCCCGATCCGTGGGAGCCAAACTATCAAAAATTCAAGACGGAATTTGAAAAATACGAAGTTGGAGAAAATACAATTTTAGTCGGGCATAGTTGCGGTTCTGCTTTTTTGGTTCGTTGGCTCGGAGAAACAAAGAGAAAAATTTCCAAACTTATACTTGTTGCGCCGTGGAAAATTCCTGACAAAGACGACGAATTTAGAAAAGAATTTTACATATATCCGATTGATGAAAACATAAAATCAAGAGTGGATAAAATTGTGATGTTTACCGCCGACGACGAGGAGGACGAAGGCAAGGAAAGTTTGAAAATCTTTCACCAGGCGTTATGTGGTGAGGTTATTGAACTTAAAGAACACGGACATTACACGCTTGGCGATATGAGAACGGAAGAATTTCCCGAATTGTTAGAGAAGATTATCCAATTCGATAACCGCAAAGCCCTTATCGTGCCCATCAACTCAAAACATCAAATTTTGATTCAAGATAGGCGCGGACACAAAAAACCTGATTGGGGTTATTTCGGCGGAGAAATTGAGGATGGCGAGACACCGCTACAGGCTGTAATCAGGGAGACGAAAGAAGAATTGCAAGTTGATATCCGTGCCGAAGAATTGAAGTATTTTGGCATTTCCACAACTATGTGGAACGAGCGCAAAATTATCAGATACATGTTT
>MFKJ01000023.1:0-44927 GCA_001779535.1 Candidatus Jorgensenbacteria bacterium RIFCSPHIGHO2_02_FULL_45_20 | reverse complement strand
GGCATTTCCACAACTATGTGGAACGAGCGCAAAATTATCAGATACATGTTTTTGTATCATACAGATCAAGAAAAATTTGATGTTTTGGAGGGCAAAGGCGGGCACTGGTTAACATTTGACGAAGCGCGCGAACGATTGGACGACAAGGACAGGTTTGACGAAATAGCCGGTAGAATTAAGAAGGTAGAGCAAAAACAATAGCCGCCGAATTTTTCAAAAAAGAAAGCCGAAGCCCGCGCGCTGGCGCGGTGAGTCAAGGGCAAATTAAATAAGTATGAGCAAGTCAATTTATTCAAAATATTACAAGGAAATAATAGAACGCTTGAGGAGAGCGCGTATTGAGGCAGATTTGTCCCAGCAGGCGGTAGCTGACAAACTTGGGAAGCCGCAATCCTATATCTCAAAAATCGAGTCCGGGGAAAGACGGCTTGATGTGGCGGAGATGAAGAAATTCGCACAAATTTATAAGAAGACGGCCGATTACTTTTTGAAATGATATGTTCGATAAATTTATAAAATTTTACGAGCGAACAATACGAAAAATGTGGCGCATTCGTGCCGGCGGCACTTTACGTTCGCTGAAAGGCACGCTCGTTGAGACGATGGCAGAGGAGATGGTTTTACTCGTATGGAAAAATATCGGCGGCAAACCTTCGCGCATCAAAATCAACAAAACAAAATATCCCATCAGTGATAGAATGGGAAATGTCTATAAACTGTCTCAAGATAAACAGGTTTATATTGATGATAAATTTGTGCTTTCAATTGAGTGTAAGGCGTATGCAGAGGTCGCGATGTATAAACGCATATTAGTTGATGCCTTTTTGCTCAAAAAGCATTTTCCAAAACTCAAATTCTGCCTTTTCCAATTAGAAAGCATGCTTGGCGGCGATTACTCCATTGCCGTTGATCATCCGAACGGAAGCCCATCGGTCAAAGTTCTTGAGCATCATTTTCCAAATCTCGACATTGAGATCATCACTATTCTGGATGGAGAACGAAACATCAAAGGGGAAATACACAAAAAGCAGTTTTATAAACCACTTCGTCCCGAAAGATTAGACCACGCAATCAAATACTTTGAGCGCGCATTAAAAGAGCATCTCTAAAATAACTTCGCCGGAATTTTCTTTATTCGTTTCTCGGAGATCTTGCAGTATTTTGGAGAAATATCTATTCCAATATATTTTCTGCCTGTTTCTGCGGCACAAAGGGTGGTTGTCCCCGCGCCGTTGAACGGATCAAGTACAATATCGTCTTGATAACTAAAGAGTTTCATTAGTCGCGTTGCTAACTCCTTTGGAAACATTGCAGGATGATCATATTCTTTCATGTTTCGTTCGGGAGCGATGGACCACTTTGCATAAACCCATTTTTTGAATTCGTCGCCTGTTATATCGGCTTTTGACGAGTCGCCAGCTTTTTTGTGTGTATTTTTTGAGAAAACTTCAACAAATTCCCATGTGTATTTTAGATATGGCATACTAGGGCTTTTCCAACTGCCCCATGCAGTATACTTGCAGTTATAGTTATTTTTCTCCCACAAAATTTCTCCCTTCCAGATTAGCCCGTGATTAAGTAGTTGTTTTGACATCAAATGATGTGTCGGAATGTAATCTGAAAACAATGGCTGCACATTAAGGCAGAGCCGCCCTCCGGGTTTTAGAACGCGCGCGCACTCTTTCCAAATTGCGTCTATCTTCTTAAAATACTCGTCCCAGCGAACCGCATCATTTTTCTTATCGTCTTTATATTCTATGCCGAAATTATACGGTGGAGATGTAATGATAATATCAATCGAATCAGTTGGGATTTTACGCAAAACTTCTTCACTGTCGCCACATATAATTTTGTCTGTAAACTTCTTAATGCCGTTTGCTTGCGCAACCGCAAAAGCTTCTTTTTGAAATTTTGTGCCACCCCGCGCCCTTTCTTTCGCTTCTCTATCTTTGACTTTTCTTTCTCGATTAAGAAGCTTTGCGTCTGGATAAACTTCTACTGGAGACATAAAACCGCCATCACGAATAACATCGAGTACAACACCTTGAATTAAAACGTCTCGTCCATTCCGAAAAATAAGCGGCTCCATAGTTTTGTTTGCCGGTTGTAGGCGGATATGCCCCCTCTCTTTGTAGAATTTCTTTAAGGTTGCCTCGTGATTGTCTATGAGAGCCACCACTTTTTGTCCGTTTTCGGCGGTTTCTTGTTGACGCACTAAAACCACATCGCCATCGTTTATATTTTCGTCAATCATACTGCTTCCGACTACGCGGAGAGCGTAAACTTCTGACGAAGATGGAATTTTACTTTTGGGAACAGCAATCATTTCTTTAGTTTGTATTGCCTCTATTGGCTGACCGGCGGCAATAGTTCCCAAAAGAGGAATTTTTACCATTGTCTCGCGGCCAAACGCTTCAATAGAGCGCGGTTTATTTTCTTCTTTGGATAAATATCCCAAATCGCGGAGCTTGGAGACATGAAAATGAGCCGTTGAGACAGACGAGAGTTTTAATTTCTTGCGTATTTCGTCAAGAGAGGGGGCATATCCTTTTCGTTCTTGATAATCAGTTATAAAATCGAGGACTTCTTTTTGCCTTTTCGTTACCATAGTGATATTATAGAAAGTAAATCGAAAGTGTGAAAGGGGTAGTTATCCACAAGAATATCAGGCACGGCCATACTATTGACTGTGTCTTTTTGGAATAGCGATTTTTTTGATTGCGATTATTGTCTGCTGATTCATTATTGTATATAATGTAGTCAATGAAATTTCCTCGCTCAAAAAAACTTATTTTTGTAAATAACAAAGGCGGGGTCGGCAAGACGACCTTGGCTTTTAATTGCGCCGTTTCATTTGCCAAAGAGGGATACAAAACCGCTCTTATTGATTTGGACCCGCAATGTAATCTTTCCCGTCTGGCTATGGGTGAAGAATATTATATAAAAAATCTTTTTTCAGAAACAGAAAAAACCGTATATGATGTTTTGCGCGGCGTGGTTGAGGGCGGTAGCGACATAAACCTTGCCGTAAAGCTTCTTCCTGTTAAAGCAGATAAAAATCTTCTGCTCCTCAAGGGTGATATAAATCTTTCTGTCTATGAAGGATTGCTTTCAACCGCTTATGGGCAAGCGGCTTCCGGACAACCAATCGGGTATTTCCAAACAAGCGCCATTGATCGATTTTTACGAGAAAAAGGGTTGAGTGAACAGATAGACATTTTTATTATTGATACCTCGCCGAGTTTGGGGTTGCTGAATCAGATGATTTTACTCGGGGCGGATTATTTTGCTGTGCCAATGATACCAGACGCTTTTAGCGTTCAAGGTGTTGAAAATTTAGGAACTGTTTATGAAAAATGGAAAATACAATGGCGAAATTCCGCCAAAGCGCTGGCAGGCAACACCGAAACAAAACTGGTGTTACCCGGAGACCCTCTTTTTATAGGATACATAGTTAATTCATATAATGTTTACGGCAAGCAACCGATTGCCGACCATCGCGCGTGGATGGAAAAGATTCCAGAAAAAGTACGCATTTATCTTTCGGAAAAGCATTGTCGGAATGGACTTGTAAAGGAGAGCTGGGAAAACCCATTAAATATAATTCAGGATTATGGCAGGATTCCGGCTAAGTGCCAAGAACTTGGAGTTGCGATTTTTGATATTGACCCCGCGCTAATAGCCGATAACCAGCAAGGCACGAAAGAAAATATCGAGAAATCAAAAGAGGAGTTTGCCAATCTTTCAAAAAATATTTTGAAGGTTCTTTCGGCGTACTAAAGTCCAAATGCGTAAATTTGACGACCAGGAACGCGAGGGTTTTTCTGGTAATTAGAAAAAACGCGGAAGCGTTTTTTTTGACAAATATCCGCAGATTGACATATACCCCCGAGGGGGTATATGCTTTTAGGCATGAAATACATAAAGGACGAGAATAAGGGGCGAATCGTGCGGAGATTGAAACTTATAGAGGGTCAGGTGCGCGGATTACAGAGAATGGTCGAGAGGGGCATATACTGCATTGACGTGATTACGCAAACATCGGCCGTGAAACAGGGACTTTCAAACGTCGAGGACCTTCTGCTTGAAAACCATTTAAGCGGCTGTATTCTCGAACAGGTGAAATCCGGCCAAACCAAAAAAGCCAAAGAGGAAATCCTCAAGGTGTACAAACTGAAGCGCAAATAATTTAATGTACACCCAGACATACAAAGTAAAAGGAATGCACTGCGTGTCGTGTTCGTCAATCATCGAAAAGACCTTCAGAAAAACGGAGGGCGTCCAGTCCGTGGAAGTCAATTACGCGACTGAAAAAGCGAAAGTTTCCTATGACCCTTTGAAAACAAATCCCGATACCCTATCTAAACACATCGAGCCGCTTGGATATTCGCTTGTCGTGCCTGCGGCTGAAGAAATGGGAATGTCGGCGGAAGAGCGCGCCGATCACACCGGCATCGGCCAGTCAAAACGGGACAAACTCGCCGAGGTCGCCGATATGCGGGCGAAAGTAATAGCCGCCACTCCCATAGCCGTTTTCAGCATTATCATTATGGGGCTTGATGCGCTGGCGCAGTTCGGAGTGATTCGCGAAATGTCTGCCGCTATGTATGAATTTGTCCGCCATCTTCTGCCTATCTTCGCAACGTATACGCTTTTCGTGGTCGGTAAGCCGTACCTTATGGGCTTTTACCGTTTCTTGCGCTATGGCAAAGCCAATATGGACACGCTTATCGGCATCGGTACGTCGGTAGCATTTACATACAGTTTTATTGTAACGGCGTTCGAAGAATCCTTGCGGCCGTTTCTCAACGTTCAGCACACATATTACGACGTTACCATTGTGGTCGTCGCCTTTATTACACTCGGTAAATATCTTGAAGCGAGAGCGAAAATAAAAACCGGAGACGCCATCGAAAAACTTCTTAATATTCAGGCAAAGAAAGCAATCGTTATTCGAGACGGCGAGGAGCAAGAGGTTTCTATAAATCAAGTGGCGCACGGCGACCAAATTATAGTAAAGCCCGGTGCCAGGATTCCGGTAGATGGGGTCGTGTCTCACGGGTCGTCATTTGTTGACGAATCAATGATTACAGGAGAGTCCATGCCCATTGAGAAAAATACCGGCGATACGGTTGCGGCCGGTACAATCAACACAATCGGCTCATTTATATTCAAAGCGACAAAAGTCGGAGCCGAGACATTGCTTGCCCATATCATCAAAATGGTTGAGAACGCGCAGGGAAGCCGCGCTCCCATCCAGGCGCTCGCCGATAAAATCTCCGGCGTATTCGTACCGATTGTGTTGGTGCTTGCGTTCCTCGCGCTTGGCGCATGGCTTGTAATCGGGATACCGGTTCTCGGCTTTTCTCAAACTCTCTCCTATGGACTTACTTCATTAGTCGGCATTCTTGTTATCGCCTGCCCGTGCGCTCTCGGTCTTGCCACGCCGACCGCAATAATTGTTGGTGTCGGCAAAGGAGCAAAAGAAGGCATTTTAATCAAGGACGCCGCGACACTTGAAAAACTGCATAGAGCGGATACGATTGTGCTTGATAAAACCGGCACTATTACCAAAGGCAAGCCGGAACTCACCGGAGTTAAAACATATTCGGGATATAACGAGCAGGAAGTTATTTCGATACTCGCGTCGCTTGAAAGCAAGTCCGAACATCCTATCGCGCATGCCATTGTCGAACGCGCGCGGTTGAATCAGGTTTCATTACGACCAGTTGAACATTTGGAAGTAATCAAGGGCAAGGGTCTGCGGGGTACAATTGAAGGCATCCGGTATTTTGCCGGTAACACCAAACTTGTTTCAGAGCTGGGTATCGCATTTGATGCTCGGAGCATTGAGGAGGAAACCCTGAAGGGCCGGACGCCGGTTATCCTCGCGGCCGCAGACAAGGTGCTCGGTGTCGTGATGGTCGCTGACGCGATAAAGCCGGAGGCGATCGAGGCGGTCCGGAATCTCCGCAAACTCAATATCAAAGTAGTTATGCTGACCGGCGACAATAAAAATACCGCTCAAACGATTGCGCGGGAGGTTGGCATAGATGATGTGGTATCCGAAGTGCTTCCGGACGACAAACTAAGCAAGATAAAAGAGTTGCAGGGCGAGGGCCGTATCGTAGCGATGGTCGGTGACGGCATAAATGACGCTCCCGCTCTCGCGCAGGCCGATGTCGGCATCGCGATGGGAACCGGCACGGACGTAGCGATTGAGACGGCCGGCATTACGCTTCTTCATGGCGATATTTCGAAACTGGTGAAGGCCGTGCGGTTGTCGAAGTTCACGATGCGCGGTATCAAGCAAAATCTCTTTTGGGCGTTTTTTTATAACATTGTCGGCATTCCCCTTGCCGGAGGATTGTTTTATCCAATTTTCGGCTGGCTTTTGAATCCGATATTCGCGGGGCTCGCGATGGCGTTTTCAAGCGTGTCGGTTGTCGGCAATTCATTACGGCTTAAAGCAAAGAAAATATAAAATATGAAAACATATATATTTCACGTAAACGGCATGCATTGCAAGGCGTGTATAGCGCTTATTGAAAGCGAACTTGGCGATGTGCCGGAAGTGTCGAAGTTACCGGCGAGTTCGGCGATAAGGAGGCCGAGCATGTGGCACGCGACTTAAGCGAGGTGATTAAGCCGCATGGATATACGCTTTCTATTGAAAGGCAGAAACATTATGCTAAGTGGTCGGACTTTCGGCTGGCATTCCCTGTCGCACTTTGTTTCATTGCTTTGTTTATCATTTTGCAGAAACTTGGCATCATAAATTTAGTGACTACATCGCAAGTTGGCTACGGCACGGCATTCGTGATAGGGCTTATCGCTTCCGTTTCAACGTGCATGGCCGTGGTCGGCGGGCTGGCGCTTTCGATGTCTGCTAACTTTGCAAAGGAGGGCGACAAGGCGCGGCCGCAAATTCTATTTCATCTTGGGCGACTTGTTTCTTTCTTCGTGCTCGGCGGCCTGATTGGCGTGCTTGGTTCGGCGTTCCAGCTCGGCGCGACCGGCGCTTTAGCTCTAAGTTTTGTCGTCGCCATCGTCCTTCTGATTCTCGGCATTAATCTTCTGGATGTATTCCCGCGAATAAAGAATATCCAGCCCACCATGCCAAGTTTTATCGGTAAGCGCGTTCATGGGCTCAAAAATATAAGCCATACGCTTACACCTCTATTGATCGGCGTTGCGACATTTTTTCTGCCGTGCGGTTTTACGCAATCAATGCAGATTTACACACTGACTACCGGCAGTTTTTGGGGCGGCTCGCTTATCATGTTTACATTCGCCCTTGGCACGTTGCCGGTGCTCGCGCTTCTATCATTCAGTTCGCTCGGTATCCACAATAAAGCGCAGTCGGGTGTGTTCTTCAAAACCGCCGGATTGGTTGTTGTTTTTTTTGGGATATTTAATTTGGTCAACGCGCTTGTCGCTTTTGGAGCCATCCCGCCGTTTTTCAGCTTCTGATTCTCAATATCTAAACAAAGAATTGATAAAATATAAACAACTAAATGACTATGAAAACCACTGCCGTATCAATAATAATTGCCGCAGTCCTTATCGGAGGAGCTATTATGTTTGTTTTGAAAAATGGTAATTCGAATGGCGCTGGCGCGGCGGCGCAAGACGCAAACAACGTAAGCATCATTCTCGGCAAGCAGATTATCACAATAAGCGCGAAGGGCGGCTATTCTCCAAAAGTTACGACCGCTAAAGCCGATATGCCAACTGTTATTAAAGTTGACACCCGCGGGACGTTCGATTGCTCGTCTGCCATAAGCATCCCGAGTTTGGGCTATCGCAAAAATCTTCCTCCTTCGGGTGAGACACTTATCAATGTGCCTCCGCAAAAAGCCGGAACGACTCTGCAAGGACTTTGTGCTATGGGGATGTATAACTTTACAATAAATTTTGATTAGGTTTTTGCTTTTTATTTCGAAGATGGTAGTGGTATATGGTTATTACCTCACGTGTAGTGATTAACACACAATTATTTAAAACAGTATAGACAAAACAGTAAATTGAAAAGCGTGGTGAAAAATAGATATAAAAATGGGTGTTGGGTGGTACAGGATGGTAGCTCGTATTTTAAGAGGAAGAAATAGAGAAAAAGAGTGGGTATGGATTATCCGCAAATTTTGACTTTATGGAAGAAAAAGACGTATAATGGTATCGTATCAATACGGAAAAGGATCCGAAAGGTGTTCGTGCCTTAGGAGCCTTTTTCTTTTTTATGCCATTCTATGCGAGTTTTAATGTTATCCAAATAGTCATAAAACTCCGACCCTAACTTTTTGTATAAAGACGAAGCGAATTCTTTGTTTGGAAACAATATTTTTTCAAATTTATTTTTTTTGACCATAATCGGATCATATCATTTGTCGGAGAGCAAAATAACTCCCCCTCCCCCCTATTTTAAGAGGGGAAAGAGAAACGGAAGAGAGGAAAAGAAAGGCAGAGGGGGGAGGAGAAAAATCAGAGAATAAATGTTAGGACGTGTCACGTCCGTACAGCAAAACAGGACAAGTTATAATAAGAAGCGGTGGCGGAGTTCGGCGAAATGAGGCAAAATTAAATTATTTCGTAAAATGCTTATAAAAATCGGGCATAGAGGGGCGGCGGGATATGAGCCGGAAAATACTATCGCGGCTTTCCGGAGGGCGATTAAGCTGGGCGCGGACGCGATTGAGGTTGACGTTCATTTATGCAAAAGCGGCGAGGTTGTCGCGATTCATGACGACACGGTGGGCCGTACGACGGGCGGCGAGGGTTTTGTGGCTATGAAAACGCTCGCGGAACTGCGTCTTTTGGATGCCGGCAGGGGCGAGAAAATTCCGACTTTGGAAGAAGTACTTGATTCGGTGGATAAAAAAGCGACCGTATTTATAGAGTTGAAGGGCGCGGGTACGGCGGGGCCGGTTTCAGAAATTATCAGAAAATATATTTTGGAGAAGGGTTCCCCGGCGGATGTGTTTTGGGTTTTATCTTTTAATCGCCAGGAGCTACGAGAGTTTAATAAGATAAATACTGGCGGTTACGGAACTCGCATAAAAACCGGCGTGGCGGTTACGGACATACCACCGAAGTATGTCGAGTTGTGCGTAGAACTCGGAGCGCAGGCCATAATTTTATCGTTTGAATTCGTTACAAAAGAGTTTGTTGATAGCGCCCACACGAAGGGACTGAAGGTTTTCGCGTGGACGGTCAACGAGCCGGACGACATTAAAAAAATAAAGGCACTCGGAGTTGACGGGATATTGTCCGATTTCCCGGACCGCTTGTAGAAGCAGAACTTTAGGAGCTTTTCTTTTTTACGCCACTCGATTTATTTTTCGGAGCGTTTGACGCGGGTGCGGGCGATTTCGGTGAGGTGTTGTTTGCGCAGGCGGATGCTTTTCGGCGTTACTTCCAGATACTCGTCTTCGTTTATTATTTCAAGTCCCCGCTCGAGGGTGAGGGTAAGCGGCGGAGTCAAAACAATCGCGTCGTCGGAGCCGCTCGCGCGCATATTCGAGAGTTGTTTTCCTTTTGTCGGGTTTACCGTCATATCGCTTCCTTTAGAGACGTTTCCGATTACCATTCCTTCATACACTTCGGTTGCCGGAGGGATGTAGAGCACTCCCCGCTCCTGAAGGTTGGCGAGCGAAAAGCCGAGAGCTTTGCCGGACGCCATAGAAACCATTGAACCGAGCGCTCTTTTTTCTATCGCGCCGGCGTACGGGCGAAAGCCGAGAACGCGGCCGTAGAGTGTTCCTTCGCCGCGCGTGTCTATGATGAATTCTCCCCTGTACCCGAGGAAACCGCGCGTGGGGATTTCGAATATCAGACGCACATGCCCGCGTTCGGGCTGAATGTGCGTCAGAATTCCTTTGCGTTTTGAAAGTTTTTCTATAACTCCCCCTTCCATTCCGCTTGGCACGTCAATTGTCAGTTCTTCAAACGGCTCGAGCGTTGCGCCGTTTTCAGTTTTGAAAATAACACGCGGTTCGGAAACTTGCATCTCGTATCCCTCGCGGCGCATATTTTCGAGGAGAATCGCGATGTGGAGCTCGCCGCGGCCATACACTTTGTAGGTGTCGTTTTCCGAGAATTCTATTTTTAATCCGACGTTTACTTCGAGTTCGCGCGACAGGCGTTCGCGAAGTTGTCTTGTGGTGACGAACTTTCCCTCACGGCCGCCGAATGGTGAATTGTTTACCAAAAAGTTAAGGCAGATTGTGGGTTCGTCAATCGAGATGGCCGGGAGCATTTCCTGATTTATATCGGCGCAAATCGTTTCGCCGATGTAGATGCTTGGCAGGCCCGCGACCATGACTATGTCGCCCGCCTCCGCTTCGGCGGCTTCTTTTCTTTCCACGCCTTCAAATGTAAAAATCTTCGTGATTTTTCCCTGTGCCGTTTCTCCGGACGGTTTTTTAATTATCACCGCTTCCCCGCTTTTTACGACGCCTTCGTAGACGCGGCCGATCGCGAGGCGGCCGAGAAAATTGTCGTACGCGAGATTGAACGGCTGCATGCGAAACTGGCGTTTTGAAAGTTCCGGGCTGGACGCGGGGCGCACTTCTTTGAGGATTGCGTCGAGGAGAGGCGTAAGATTTTTTGAGTCGTCTTCCAACTTCATCTTCGCGATACCGTTTTTCGCGATCGCGTAGAGAGTCGTGAAATTGAGTTGTTCGTCCGTCGCGCCGAGATTCATAAAAAGCGCGAATACTTCATTGTGCGTCCACTGCGGCCGCGCGGCGGGCTTGTCTATTTTATTGATGACCACAATCGGTTTTATTCCGAGTTCCAGCGATTTTTTGAGCACAAACTTTGTTTGCGGCATCGGACCTTCCTGCGCGTCAACAACAAGCAATACGGAGTCAACCGAGCGCAGTACGCGTTCGACTTCGGAACCGAAGTCGGCGTGGCCGGGCGTATCCACTATGTTTATTTTCGTTCCTTTGTAAAAAAGAGAGGCGTTTTTGGAATAAATCGTAATGCCGCGCTCGCGTTCAAGCGCGTTTGAATCCATGCTCACTCCTTCGGCTACCATTCCTGTTTCGCGCAAAGCCGCGTCTGTGAGCATTGTTTTGCCGTGGTCAACATGGGCGATAATCGCAATGTTACGAATTTCCATGGTTTTAGTAATGTAATTATTTTGCTTTGGTTGTGCGGAGCTGGCGGTTCACAAAAAAAATCCGCCCTCAAGCCAGCCAGGCAGAATGCCACTGTATTTTATAATTATATCACGTTTTTGGCGGGGGCGCAACCACTTGTAGCGGTTGTTGCTATCAAAACTTTGGATGGTTACAAAACGACAAACGCTTTCTTTATCGGGGACAGAATAGCGCCGCAGTCAACCTACATTGACGCGGCGGCTATGGAACTTCGCGTGAACTACGCGGAGCGTAAACCGGACGAGCCGATTGGTGTGGGGCCGTCTGTCGGGTGGAGTTAGAAATGTGAATTATCCGATATTCTTGAACGCAATGACGTCTCCGATTTTTAAACCTAATTGCTTGCATGCGTTTCCTCTAATATTAGCAAGATCAACCATGTTTAGCAGAGAGGTGCTTGGATAAACTACAAAAGATTTTGTCGGGTGGCTCATCATTCTGTCGTTAATATACTGGGCTTCGGAAATCTTTTTTCCGTTTACCAATAGTTCGATTTTTGTTCCGGGTGAAAATTTCAGCGAACCATAAATTTTCGCATTTCCGTAATTGTCTATGTGTACTATTTCGCCGTTACTGATTTCCAGAGGGACTATAGAGTTAATACTCATATCATCTCCGAATTTTTTATAATCCATGCCAAGAGCAAGAGCTACGGCTATAGGCCCGTAAATCGTATGCGCGCTGAATGTTAAATAATCGGTTTTGTTTCCAAATCTCGAAATGTAGTTTTCGGGAGGATTATTCCCCGGCAGATAGATGAGACGACCATCCACGACATACGGTTTTTTGACGTTTATTTGGGCTAAATAATCTAAGTCAAAATCCCGCGTTATCCAATCAAACAGGCCATTGTTTGAGCCGATAAAGATAATGTCTTTGCCTTTGATTTTTCCTATCACATCCGTTTTGTGTGTTTCGTGCGGGCTGACGTTAGCAAAAAGTACGACCGGAGTTATGTAAGATTTCGCAAGCAATCTGATTAAAAACGCTCCTTGTGTTATGGAAAATTCCTGAACTGGAGCAACGGGAGCAATAGTTGCCGAATCGTTCGATAATTCTTTCGCCACGCCGCGCATAATCGCGAACATCTCGTTATAGCTTGCGTCGGTAATGTCGGTGATAACTTGGATTGTTTTTGTATCGTCCATGTATTTATTGAGATTATACAAAAAAACGCGCGACATAGCTAAATATATAAAAATCCGATACGCCGCAATAAGCGCAATATTCTGATATAATTCTTTTATGGAAAGTGGGATGAAAACAACCCGGGGTGTTGCGCTTGTGCTTATTTCCGCTTTGATGTTCGGCAGTTACGGGATATGGTCACGGCTTATCGGAGGGAATTTCGGGATTTTTTATCAGGGGTGGACTCGCGCTTTGATAATAGCCATTATCCTTTTTCCGTTTCTTTATTTCGCCGGAAAAATTATCCGGATAGAAAAGAGCGACTGGAAATGGCTCTCTGTATATCTTATTTTTACTTCTTTGACACAAGCGCCTATTTTTTACGCGTTTAATCATATGGACATCGGTTCGGCGACCTTGCTATTTTTCGTTACCATGCTTCTTACCATGTACACGGTTGGTTTCGTATTTCTCAAGGAAAAAATCACAAAGGTAAAAGCGTTATCTTTTCTTTTAGCTATCGCGGGTATGTGTCTCGTGTTTTCTTTTTCGCTCGCCGCATTCACCTTGCTCGCGGCACTTATGGCGGTTTTGAACGGGGTTGCGAGCGGCGGCGAAGTTTCTTTTTCCAAAAAACTATCCGATAAATATTCCCCGCTTTACATCACGTGGCTCAGCTGGCTTATTATCATCCCGACAAACGGCTTGATGTCTGTTTTTCTCGGCGAAACACAGCATTTGCCATCTTTCGATATTGTCTGGTTGTATCAACTTGGCTATGTCGCGGCGGGAATTATAGGATTTTGGTTTGTTATTTACGGATTTAAATACGTTGAAGCCAGCATCGGCGGTTTACTTGGTTTATTTGAAATAATCTTCAGTATCACTTTCGGGATTTTGATTTTCAACGAATCGCTCACTGGAAAAGTTGTCGCTGGCGGTTTGATAATCGTTTTAGCGGCGGCGGCGCCTCATTTATTTTCGTTTTGGAGGAAGGACACAACATTCTCACATTCTTAAGAATATGAGAATGTTTTTTTAAGTTTCACCGGCTGATTCTTATTTTGTTTGTTGGCTCGCGCTTATGGAGCGGTTGCTTTGGCACAACACAAGACGTCTACACCGGTCTATTGGACCTATCCCGCCACCCATATAGCGGCGTTTTCTTTAGACGCGATTAGGAGATTGGGAAAGTAGCTGTTGTCTGCAGGACTATTTTTTATCGTCCACGAATTCTTCGTAGTACGCCGCTATGGTGGCGGGATAGAAAAACATCCAAAAGATGATTTCTTCGAGTGGGAAGGTTCTCCCGAAAACATTTACCATACCAAGATAATCGTGCCCCGGGAAAATCCAGTAGTTAAAAGTGACTCCGACGAACTCAAAAACGAAAAATACGAAGAAAAGAGAAACAGCTAACTTTGCGTATTTGGAAAATAATTTTGGGGAACGTGCTATTTGTATGATAGTCAAAATAATGGCGGCGATTCCCATTTTGATGTAAGCGTAACTGAAGATAAGTTTTGACGGGCTTATAAAATGCAGAGCGATAATCACCGCCCATACGATGAGCGATGGAATAATAGCGTACCAGATGTGCGGGGAAATTTTGTGAGTTGCGTCCTTGTCAAAAAAATGCTCATAAAAAACAAGAACGAATAAGGTCATAGGAATGTATCCGATGAAGGCCTCGAATGTGCTTGCTCCGAGTATTCTAAATGGGAAAATAGTCGTTGGTACTTGCCATATACCCGTAACATGAGCCAAAAATTCCAGAACCGCGCCAAAGAGTATACCAAAGACAAAAGTTCCTATGAAAATCTTTTTCCAATTTTTTCTTTTGCGAAGCCCGAAATATACAGCGATTGGAACTGCTACTATAAACGACCAAAGCATTGAATTGTCCCATACCGTGCCCTTTACGAACCATGGGTAGGCGCAACCGAGAATAATAAGGGCGGTAAAAACCAAAACGTCAATCAGAAGCGGTTTTTTCATATAAAAATAATATCACAAAAATTTGTTTTTTGGTTTCTTTTTCTATTATTCGTACGAATCAGAGAATATCATTATAAACCACACCATTACATTTTTTA
Source organism: Candidatus Jorgensenbacteria bacterium RIFCSPHIGHO2_02_FULL_45_20 (assembly GCA_001779535.1). Lineage (GTDB taxonomy): Bacteria > Patescibacteriota > Minisyncoccia > UBA6257 > GWB1-50-10 > GWA2-45-9. Next base: position 30,538 of record MFKJ01000023.1, on the reverse strand, counting down.
CACGATCGTGTGAAAAAATGTAATGACAAGGTGAAAAGACAGTTTCCGCGCAGAGCGGAAAGAGGCGGAATAACTCCCCTTTACCTCGAAAAAACAAAAGAGTGGATACCAAATTTTTGACAATGGCGTAAGGAGGTTAGTTTATTACAAAAAGGAGGTCGGTGTTTTTGTAGATGTCCCCTATTTTGCCCTCGAAATGCACTTTTGTTTTCGCGGTGTCTATTTGCGCGTTTTTGTCGGCGGTACAGCGCTTGAAGAGCGCTTCTTCGCCTGGCATAAAAATGCCGCGCGATGAGTTTATGAGTCCGTCTGAAAAATCAAACACGCTTCCGTCCGCTTCATAGAAAGTGAAAATCGAGCGCACATAGCCGAGTTTTTCGGCGCTTATGTTTTTTACAGTCCCTTCAGCGCATATGGTTTCGCCGAAGGAGTATGCTTTGAAACCGCTTACGGAAAGCATGGCGGATTGTTTGGTTACGGCGACGTCGGTTGTGCCGGTGTCGCATGGTTCGGCCGGGATTGGCGCGGATGGATTTCCGCGCTTCACCCACTCGCCGAGATCAGTTGAAGGATTTTTTTCGCAAATCCAAACGTCTTCATTACCGCGCAGAAGAAGGCCGCCGAGGCAGAGAAGCAACGCAAGACCGAGAATGACCGGAAATACAATTGATGATTTCATGCCTATTATATTAACGCGATTTTAGATTTGATGCCATCGTTATTGTGCAGACGGAGTGGAAAAATACAGCAGAATGACTTCTCTTAATCCCATTTTATTTTAAGAGGGAAAAACGGAGGAAAGGATATAACTCCATCATGTGATGATGTGGTTTGTTTTTATAATCACAGAGATAACTTTTTCAAAACTTTATTGAAGCCGGGGAGGAGTTTCAGTTTCTTGATTTCTTGGAGCGGGAGCCACTTGTAATTTTTTGCTTCCCAGTCGAGCTTGATTTTGTTTGTTTTTACTTCCACCAGCACAGGGTGTACTATCCATGTCTTTTTATATTTCGGCTCGTCTTGGTCGAATATTTCTCCGAGGCGAATACGCTTTATTTTGTTTTTAGGTATGCCGAGTTCTTCCCTAATCTCTCCCTCTACTTTTTCAGCCAAGGTTCTCTGGTCGTCGAGGAAGCCCGAAATTCCGTTCCAGTAGCCCGGATAAAAATTCAGTTCTTTGTTTCGCTCAACTACTAAAAACTTATTATTGTGTTTCAGGACACAATTAATCACAGGCGCCCAGCGGACGTTCGTGTAATCAATTTGTCCGGGTTTTGGTTTGAATTTGGGCTTTTTCATCGGGGTTATCACGATTCGTCGAGGATTATCCGTTTTCGAAATTTTCCTCTATCTTCGGCTTTTTTTTCTTTAATTTTTTCCATGTCGTTTTTGCTGAAGTTTTTATAGTCCGCTATAGCTTCAAGCACTTCGTAGACGTCTGATATTTCTTCGATGGTTTCACTTTCGGAAAATTCCTTTATTTCTTCCAGTAGTTTTTCTTTTAATTTTTCCCAGTATTCGCTGTCGCCCGCGATGTGAGTTACGGGCGCGCCGCCTTTGTTTTTTATGTATTCCGGAATTTTATCTCTGACAAGTTTGTTGTATTTCATGGGTTTGGTTTAGTAGCTTTGGATGTAAATTAACCGGACCTTTGCCATTCGGTTTTTAGGCCTTTTCTTTTGTTTTCGACCATCACGAGTTCGTCGTAGATTCCGTCGAGAAGTTGATAGCTTTTAGCTTCTTCCAAACTAACCCACGCGAATTGGTCGTTTTCTTCGATTTGGAGTTTTATTTCGCCAGAGACGTAATTCGCCGCGCAGGAAATCACGAGAGAGGGACTACCGTCTTCGTGAACTGTTGCCAAACTTGTAACGTATTCGATGTTGGCAATTTCGATTCCAACTTCTTCCTGTACCTCTCTTTTGAGCGTTCGTTCAAGCACGTTGTACCAGTAGAATTTTGTGTCTTTTGGTAGTTTCAGGTAGTCGCCTGTTTCTATTTTGCCGCCCGGGACGGTCCACATCCCAGGGAACCTTTTTTTATTCGACGCTCTTCTTGTGATTAAGTATTTCCCATCTTTCACTATAATGGCGGTGATAGCCACTTCGTGGAGATACTGATTATTTGCGCCCATAGGACCTATTTTAACATTTCTTACGCTGTGGACGAAATAATTCTCCCGGCAGAGTAGAATGACTCCCATTAATCCCCTCTTATTTTAAGAGATGATGAGAACCGTGAGGCGGGTTATTCATTTTTCCGGGGGGAGGAGCTCGAAGTATTTTGTGAGGGAGGTTTGGCGGAGGACGGCTTTTTCGATGCCGTTTGCCGTTATACCAACCTCGAGGAGGCCCGGGGACATAGTTTCTTTTGAGAAGCCCTGGTCGAAGACGAAGTTGCCGAGCGAGTAGAATATCATTTTCCCTTTGTATTCTTCGCTCGTTTCTACGACGTGCGGGTGGTGGCCGATTACGATATCGGCTCCCGCGTCAATCGCCGCGCGCGCGATATTTACCTGCCGCTCTACGGGCGTTTCGCGATATTCTTCGCCGAAGTGAAACTGCGCGATGACTATGTTTGTTTTTTGTTTTGCCGCTTTTATGGCGGCTTCCATTTTCTCCGGTGAACTGAAGGCGATACCCGCTTCGTTTCCATTTGCCCGTACCGATTCGAGAAACTCCGTAAAGCCGAGAATGGCTATTTTTATGCCGTTTTTCTCGAATATGTACGGAGAGTATGCTTCGTTTTCGCTTTTGCCGCCGCCGAAATACCCTATATTGTTTTCTTTGAGGCGCGCGAGCGTGTCTTCAAACGCGTCGCGGCCGTAGTCCCACGCATGATTATTCGCCACGTTCACGGCTTTTATGTTCGCGTACGGAAAAACGGCGAGCACTGACGGACTCATTCTGAAGGAGTATATGCTTCCCGACAGGACTCCCTTGTCGGAGACGGGACCTTCAAGATTCGTGATTACGGCGTCGAAGGAGTTCAGATATTCCGCGGCTTTTTCAAACGGGAATTTGAAGTCGCCGGCGGCGAGTTTGTTTACATAATATTCCACTCCCCTGTCAAGCATGAGGTCGCCCGCGAAGAGAATGTTTATTTCGGTATTTTCGGACGGCGCGACGGTTGATGATGCCGTGGGGACGGGTTCGTTTTCTGTCGCGCTTGCGGCTGACGGAGAATTTTCGGTTAGCGGATATTCGCGTTCAGCTATTTTACCGCTTTCACGCGATGATAAAATAAACACTATCGCGAGTGTTGCCGCTAAGACGGCGCAAGCGACGCAGAACGAGACCAACAAAATTTTCTTCGGCATATACTTTTAATTAAAGCATACGGGCGTGGGGATTGGGGAGGTTCAGGGGAGGAACGATGGATTAATGGCGGGACGCAGACGCGGAGGAAGATAACCCAGCTATCTTTGGAGAGGTGGCGGCGCGCGGTTTGGAAACTAATGGTATGACGTCGTACGTCGTACATTTTTATGAGTATGATGTCGTACGTCGTACATTATTATGACGCGCGACGTTTTGTATAGCGGAACTGAAGAGAATAATCCCCATACCCACCCTTATTCTAATGAGGGAGGCAGAAGAGAGAGGGGAATACAACAGAACAAAAGAAAACTTCTTACGAGCAGCCGCCGGAGGTGTCGCCGCATTGCTGGCAAGTCATACAGGTGCCGGTGCGGACCATCATCCCGCCGCATTTTTTGCAGACAGTACCCGCGAAGATACTTCTGCCGTTTCCGTTTTTTTCTACATGTTCGGAGGAGGAACCGAAAGAACTACCTTTTAGTGTTTTAGCCATAATGGTTGCCGGAATTTTTATTTCGGATTCTATATTGCCGACACTGTCCATTTCGCCGTTTATTCCACCGTCTTTGGATTCGAGGAAGTGTATCATCCCGAAGTCGGAGAGGTCTTCAGAACCGAGAAATCTCAAAACGAGATAGCGGAAAATATAGTCAACTAAACTTGTGGCTATGCGGATGTCCGGATTTTCGGTGAAACCCGCCGGCTCGAAGCGAGTGTAGATAAATTTTTGCGCCATGCGCTTCAGAGGGACGCCATATTGAAGCGCGAGGGAAACGGAAACTGCGAATGAGTCGAGAAGGCCGGAAAGGGTGCTCCCCTGTTTTGACATTATAATGAAAAGTTCGCCGAGCGAGCCGTCTTCGTACATTCCGTACGTGATATATCCTTCGTGGCCGGCGACCGAAAATTTATGCGTTTCGGAAGCGTGCGTTTGCGAAAGGCGTTTTCTACGTATTTCGGGGAGTTCGTCTTTCGCGGCGTCTTTCTTCGCGCCCTGCGATGAAGTGCTTAGCGGTTGCGCGGCTTTCGAGCCGTCTCGGTAAACGGCAAATGATTTTATGCCGGACTTCCATGCCATAATGTATGACTCCGCTATTTCTTCTTTTGTGGTCTCATTCGGCATATTGAATGTCTTTGAGATGGCGCCGGAGATGAATGGCTGAACGGCGGCTACCATTTTAACGTGGCCTTTCCATGAGATGGAGCGCGTGCCCTTTGCCGGCTTCACGGCGCAGTCGAAAACCGCGAGGTCGGATTCCTTCATATGCGGCGCGCCTTCTATGGTTCCGTTTTCCAAAATCCACGCGATGATTTCCGTTATTTCATTTTGCATATAGCCGAGATTTACGAGCGCCGATTCCAAACTCATATTCACTATTTTCATTCCCCCACCGCCCGCGAGCTGTTTAAATTTGACAAGCGAAAAGTCGGGTTCAATACCTGTCGTGTCACAGTCCATCATGAACGAGATGGTGCCGGTCGGAGCAATAACCGTAACCTGCGAGTTCCTATATCCATATTTTTTGCCGAGCGCGTACGCTTCATTCCAAACTTTGCGGGACGCTTGCGAGAGATTGTCGTCGTCCACGAGGAACGTGTTTACGCTTTGCGAAGCGATGCCATGCATTTTGATTACATTCATCATCGGTTCCTTGTTCACAGGAAAACCCGCGAACGTTCCCATTCTTTTCGCGATGAGAGCAGAAAAGCGATATGCTTCGCCGGACATTAAGGACGATATTTCAGCCGCGAGGGCGCGTCCTTCTTCGGAGTCATAAGGCAGGCCTTTACGCATAAGAAGAGCGCCGAGGTTCGCAAAACCGAGACCAAGCTGGCGGAACGCGCGGGCATTTTTCGTGATTTTTTCAGTCGGGTAACTTGAACCCTCGACTATTATGTCCTGCGCAAGAATGAGAACATTAATTGTGTGAGTGAAATCGTCCACAAGGAACATCCCCTTTTTATCAATAAACTTAAGGAGGTTTATGGAGGCGAGGTTGCAGGCGGAGTCGTCGATGTGCATATATTCGGAGCAGGGATTCGAGGCGTTGATTCTGCCGGAATTCGGACAGGTATGCCACTTATTTATGGTTGTGTCAAATTGGACGCCGGGGTCGCCGCAAGCCCACGCCGCTTCGGCTATTTCGTTCAAAAGCCACCGGGCGTTGTAGGACGGGCCCGCCTCGCCGGAACGGCGGGTTCGAGTCAGCCATTCCGTGTCGCGTTCGACCGCCTGCATAAAGTCGTCCGTGATGCGGACAGAGTTGTTCGCGTTCTGATATTGAATGGAATTCCATGCTTCGTCGTTTAAGTCCCTCATATTGAAGCCCGCGTCCAGAAAAGCGCGGATTTTTTTCTCCTCATCGGACTTTGTCAGAATAAATTCGTGCACATCGGGGTGGTCTACGTCTAATATAACCATCTTCGCGGCGCGACGGGTTATTCCGCCGGATTTTATCATTCCCGCGACCGAGTCGGCGCCACGCATAAATGCGACGGGGCCGGACGACCTCCCGCCTGCGGAAAGGCCTTCAATTTTAGAACGCAGTTTGGAAAGATTTATGCCCGCGCCAGAGCCGTTCTTAAAAATAAGTCCCTCGGTTTTTATCCAATCGAGAATAGATTCCATATTGTCCTCAACGGATAAGATAAAACACGCGGAGCATTGGGGATGTTCGGATGTGCCGACGTTGAACCAGACGGGGCTGTTGAAACTAGCTTTTTGGAAGAGAATAATATTGGTGAGTTCGTCTTCGAAAACTTGCGCCTGCTCTTTCGTTTTGAAATAGCCAAACCGCTCTCCCCAGTCGCGGATGGTTTTCACTACCCTCGAGATGGCTATTTTAAGGTTTGTTTCCCTTTCGTCCGAACCCATACGGCCGTGAAAATATTTAGATACTGTTATATTGACGGCGTTCATTGACCAGAAGTCGGGGAAGTCGACATTTTTTTGTTCAAACACTCGAGTTGTTTCTCCGCCGCCGCCTACGGCGGCGTCTCTTTTGACCCAAGTAACCTCATCATAGGGGCTTTGGCTTTCTTTTGTGAACCGGCGCGGGAGGGGAATCAAGTTTGTTTCTTTGATTAAATTTATGTCTTTTGATTCTTTTGAATCTTTTTGCTCTTTCGACTCTTTTGATGTAAGGGCTAACCTTTTCTGCGAACCCGATGTTTTTTGTACGCTCATAGTTTTTAGATTTTTAAGTGTTTTAATTTTACATTATTTGCCGATTATAAAATGTGGATAACTTTAAGCGTTTTTATAAAAAAACTTATCGGGGAAATTGTAAATATTGACAGTAGCTGAAAATTGCGAAGTGTTTTTTGGTAAAAACGGAACAAATAACTGGCGATAACAAAAACACCGCTTTTACCGTAGCGGGAGTGAAAAAATTACCATTAGTGGTATCCCGGCGAATCCTACTTTCCCGATCCCCGAAGGGATAAGTATCATCGGAGCTGTATGCTTTCACTTCTCTGTTCGGAATGGGAAAAGGTGGAGCACATACAGCTAGATCACCGGGAAACCACTGATAATAATTTTTATTTTCGAAACCAGCTTTTTGAGATAGAAATTTTACCGCTTATTGAAATGGGAAAAAACATAACACTTTTAGTACTCCTCGGCTGAACGCATTACTGCGCTTACACCTAGAGCCTATTCGCCGTTGCATAGCAACGGAATTTCCATCTGTTCAACAAACTTAATAACAGATCATCATTCCGGTGCTACGCACCGGCTTTTACCTGGTAATCTTCCAGGAAGCGTTGTTCCAGTTGCCCGGAACTAGTGTTTAATCTTGGGAGAGGCTTCGCGCTTAGATGCTTTCAGCGCTTATCCTGTCCGAACTTAGCTACTCGGCAATTCACCTGGTGGCAAAGCCGATAGACCAGAGGTTCGTTCAGCCCGGTCCTCTCGTACTAGGGCCAACTTCCCTCAAACACCCACGCCGACAGCAGATAGAGACCAACCTGTCTCACGACGGTTTGAACCCAGCTCGCGTACCACTTTAATTGGCGAACAGCCAAACCCTTGGGAGCTTCTCCACCCCCGGGATGTGGTGAGCCGACATCGAGGTGCCGAGCGTTGTCGTCGCTAGGGACGCTCAGACAACACCAGCCTGTTATCCCCGGAGTAACTTTTGTCCGTTATCTCCTACCTTTCTATAAAGAATAGTCGGGTCGCTAACCTCTGCTTTCGCACCTGCGCGACTTGTAAGTCTTGCAGTCAAGCCAGCTTTTGCGTTTGCACTTTAGGCGCGATTTCCATCCGCGCCAAGCTGACCATAATAGGCCCCTCCGTTACTTTTTAGGAGGGTTCCGCCCCAGAAAAACTGCCCGCCAGACACTGTCCCCATACGTTTTTGCCGTACGGGTTAGAAAGCAACAATATAAAGATGGGTATTTCACTGGCGACTCCGGTCCGCCCGAAAGCGAACTTTCAAAGTCTCCCCACTATGCTACGCATTACACTATTACTCCCAATATCAAGCTACAGTAAAGCTTCCGGGGTCTTTTCGTCTTGCTGCCGGTAACCCGCGTCTTCACGGGTATCGCACGTTCATCGAGCTCCTCGTTGAGACAGTTCTCCAGTCGTTACGCCTTTCATGCGCTCCGGAACTTACCCGGAAAGGAATTGCGCTACTTTAACACGGTTATAGTTACCGCGGACATTGACGAGGGCTTCGGACAGTGAGCCCCCAACGCACAGCGTTGGAACTTCCATCCGCCAGCTGGCGGATCGTCATTCCAGTGCTGCACACTGGGAACCCCCATCGTTAACCTTCTCGCATCGGTCAGGCGTCACCCCCTATACTTCCTCTTACGAGTTCGCAGGGAGCTGTGTTTTTGGTAAACAGTCGCTAGAGATACTTTAGCTGCGGCCAGTGCGAAGCACTGGCAAGGCTTATCCCAAAGTTACGCCTAGCTTTTTTGCCGAGTTCCTTAACGAGGACTCACACGTTCCCCTGAGGCTTCTCGCCTCACCCACCTGTGGCGGTTTACGGTACGGATCCCACTTTTTTAGCTCTAGAAGCTTTTCTCGGAAACAAGCTCGATTGACTTGGCAAGGCAAAAAACCCTACCTCGTTTCTACCCTGATGTTCGGAATTGAATCCAGGATGCCGGATTTGCCTAGCACCCACACTCGGTCAAAAACATCAAACCATTAAGACGTTCAATCTACTTTGCTTCGTCACTTCATCGAAAAAAAGCGGGAGGGCCGGAATATTAACCGGCTGTCCATCGGCTGCGGCTTTCGCCATTGCCTTAGGGCCGCCTTACCCTCCGTCGATTTTCGTTGCGGAGGAAACCTTGGATTTTCGGGGTCCCGAGTTTTCATCGGGATTGCGATTACTAATGCCAACATTCTCTCTTCCATGCGCTCCACAGCCCCTCACGGGTTCTGCTTCAGTGCTCATGGAATGCTCTCCTACCACCGTCGCGAAGCGACGGAAATCCCAAGCACCAAACACCAAGTCCTAAACAATATCAAAGCACAAAATTCAAATGACCAAAACAATTATTCGTTTTGATATTTGAAAATTAGAATTTAGAATTTATTTAGAATTTGGAATCTGGAATTTGGAGCTTCCGTTGCTCCGCAACGGTCCGCGTCTTCGGTGCCATGCTTGAGCCCCGATAAATTTTCGGCGCCGCATTCCTCGAATAGTGAGTTGTTACACACTCTTTAAAGGATGGCTACCTCTAAGCCAACCTCCTATCTGTTTATGGAACGCGACCACCTTTAACACTTAGCATGGACTTGGGGACCTTAGACGGCGATCTGGGCTCTTCCCCTCGCGACCACGGAGCTTAGCCCCCGTAGTCTGACTGCCGGAAAACAATATCTCGGTATTCGGAGTTTGATTGATCGCGCGAGATTTCTCCCTTTCACGATCATCCAGTGCTCTACCCCCGAGAATCTTATTCCGACGCTAGTCCTAAAACTATTTCGGAGAGAACCAGCTATTACCAAACTCGATTAGCTTTTCACTCCTTACCCCAACTCATCCGAAGGTGTTGAACAACCAACCGGTTCGGGCCTCCATCCCGCCTTCGCGGGACTTCACCCTGGCCAGGGCAAGCTCGTCTGGTTTCGGGTCTTATTCATACTGCTTATCGTGTCTCGCTACCGTTCGGCACTGATACGGATTAACACGGACTTGAGAATGATTTATACGGATATGCATTTCAACATAATCCACATTAATCATTGGCTCAATTGGCATAGATCAGCGTGTGCTGAACGATGGTGAGACACGATACGCGCTATTAACACTCGGTTTCCCTACGCCTCCGTCCTTCTCGGACTTAGACACGCAATATAAATAAACTCGTTGGCTCATTCTTCAATAGGCACACCGTCACACGCCACTGCATAGCAGTGGAATTTCCATCCGCCAGCTGGCGGATCGTCATTCCAGTGCTACGCACTGGTCAGTGCTCCGGTTCTTTGTAAGTGGATGGTTTCAGGTACTATTTCATCGCCCTAACAGGGCTACTTTTCACCTTTCCCTCACGGTACTAGTTCACTATCGGTCATTAAATGTATTTAGCCTTGGGAGATAGTACTCCCGGCTTCCCTCGTGGTATTTTGGCCTCGAGGTACTTAAGAACAGAAAAAAATTGGTCGCATGGTTTTCGCCTACGGGACGTTCGCCCTCTTTGGTGTTACGTTCCAATAACTTCGGCTAACCAAGCTGATTTGTAACCAACTTTCGCGATTCGCGCAATTATTCTTGCGAAGTCCTACGCGAAACGCAAAATTTTTCCTGCCTTGCAACCCCACCCGCTACATAGCAGCGGAATTTCAATCCGCCAGCTGGCGGATCGTCGTTCCGATGCTATGCGTCGGCTGGTTTAGGCTTCTCCCGTTTCGCTCGCCGCTACTCAGGGAATCTTTCGTGCCTCGCTCTTGCTCGCCACCGATAAAATCGAGTGCCGAACAAAAGTGAGGCACGACTTGTTTTATTTTCCTCTGGTTACTGAGATGTTTCACTTCACCAGGTGCGCTCCAACGCACCTCACTAAAGTTCTATGCGAATTTTCAATTTGAAATTCTATTTATAAAATTACAAAAATAAAAATTTAATCATTCGCATCTCGCCTTAGTGAGATGCGCCGGTTCTGCGGGTTTTCCGCAGAGGGTTTCCCCATTCGGACATCTCCGGATCACAGGTTGCTACGCACCTACCCGAAGAGTATCGCCGCTACGCCGCGTCCTTCGTCGCCATTTAATGCCAAGGCATCCTCCATCCACCCTTACGTGCTTCTTCCCATAAAAACAAGCGGATATAATTTCTACCTCAAAAAACTGATTTCGCTATTTATTTATAAAACATCAGTCGATTCTCCGAAACGATAAAAAAATTCCGCCGTTAGAGGCGGACCGGTGCGTTCTAAAAACGCTTACTTAGGACGAACCGCCCGCGTAATATTTGACGTTTTTATCCATTTCTAATTCGTAATTATGATTATAATCAAAACCGAAATGATGTCAAATGCGGTTTTCCACAACTTCACTATCTATATGTGTGAGTTTATATATATTGCCATTTGCCGCGATGTATGCAATAATTCTGCCTATTCAGGAATTAGTAAAAGATTATGAAAAAAGATTTGCATCCAAAATATTATTCAGACGCCGAGATAACGTGCGCGTGCGGGAACAAAATGAAAATCGGTACGACAAAGCAGAAAATTAACGTTGAAATATGCAGCAAGTGCCACCCATTTTACACAGGGTCGCAACAACTCGTAGACACTGCCGGACGCGCGGAAAGGTTTAAAACAAGGCGCGCGAAGGCACAGCCCAAAAAAGACAAGAAAGTTAGAAAGAGCGGAAACAAAATCAAAGTGGTAACCGCTTCAGCGGGAATGGCCGCAGCGAAAGCAAAAAAAATAAAAAAGTAAAGTTATGGAACTTAACGCGCAAATCCGAACATTGCTCGGTAAAAAAACTAAAGGTCTCCGGAAAAGTGGGTTTATTCCAGCGGAAGTTTTCGGACGCGGAATCCAAAACAAGCATTTAAGCGTTCAAGCCAAAGAATTTGCCAAAGTGTATAAAAAAGCCGGTGAAAATACGATTATTTCGCTAATCATAGACAGTAGCGAAAAAATGCCGGCGATAATTTCCGAAACGCAGGTAGATCCGATATCGCGCGCGTTTATATCGGTTGATTTTCGCGCTGTCAGAAAAGATGAAAAAATAAACGTGGATATCCCGATAGAATATAAGGGAACGGATATGGCCGCCAAAAATGGCTATGTGCTTGTAAAAACGATAGTTTCTATCGAAATAGAAACATTGCCACAACACATACCGCATTCGTTCGTTGTTGATATAACGTCTTTACAAAACCCCGGTCAATCAATCGAAATAAAAGATATAGAAATTCCGGATAACGTAAAAATCACAATACCGGAAAATACTGTTATAGCCACCGTGACAGAGAAGGAAAAAGAAGAAGCGGCTAAGGTTGAAATTCCGCTCACGGAAGAAAACGCAGAGGCGGAGGTAATAAAAACAGAGGAAGGAGGCATTGCCATAAAAGAGAAACCGAAAGCGTAAAAACGAGAACATAACACTCCAACATTTTTGAGAATGTTGGAGTGTTATTATCCGAAACGCAATCTCTTTATAACCAAAACACCATTTGAATAACGGAAGAACGTTTCAGTAAACAAGTTTCGTAACGATTACATCTTATTTTTTGTTTTATATAGGTAGAGAGCGTCTGCGCAAAAATGGTGTATACTTTAATCATAATAAGCAAATGAGTTTCACAAATAGGCCGAGAGTAACAGCCGATATAAAAACCGGCGGAAAACAAACGGTGTTTGTATCTTCAAAATACAAAGAAATCCGCATTCCCTTTTTTCCAATTCTTAAATACGCGGGACTTGCGCTTATTTTTATTTTTTTCTTTGTCGGTTCCGTAAACGCGCCGCAAACAATTTCCGTATCCGCGCAGGAAGCAAATAATCAAGCCCAGTCATCTCAAAACGAACGCGCCGAACTTGAACGCCAACTTGCAGAATATGAAAAACAAATCGAGGAAACGCAGAAAACCATAGACACATACAAAAAACAGGGCAACACGCTGAAAAACGAAATAGCCACGCTTAATGCCAAAATAAATAAAACGAATCTTCAGATTCAAGCGATAAACGTAAATCTATCGAAGCTGAACGAAGACATAACGGACACCCAAAAGCAAATTAACCGCACCGAAAATAAAATAGATACGCACAAAGAAGCGCTCGCGGAAGCCGTACAAAGCGTTTACGAAACAGACAATCAGAACCTTATGACGATTCTCCTCGCGAATGATAAGCTTTCCGATTTCTTTGGAACGCTGAATGACATAGTTCTGGTGCAAGATAATCTCCGGATTTCCCTTGAAAACATAACGAAACTGCGCGGGGATCTTCTCGAACAAAAACAGCAACTATCCCTTGAAAAAGAAGATGTTGAAAACCTGCGAGCCATGCAACAGGCACAAAAAAGGCAGGTTCAGTCGACACAATCGTCGAAAAATCAGATCCTCAAAGAAACACAAGGAAAGGAATCCGAATATCAGAAAGCGCTTGTTAAAACACAGGCAAGCGCCGCGCAAATTAGAGCGCGCATATTTGAACTTCTTGGCGGCGGAGAACTTACTTTCGAAAAGGCCTACAACTATGCGAAACTCGCGGAGAGCGCTACAGGTGTCCGCGCAGCACTCATACTCGCCATACTTGACAGGGAATCGCTTCTCGGGAAAAACGTAGGCCGATGTTCATATGAAACGGCCATGCATCCAACGCGCGATGTGCCGTACTTTTTAGACATGACACAACGCCTCGGCATAGACCCAAAATCCGACTTCGCGAAAGTATCATGCGCAAACCAGCACGGCGCCTATGGAGGCGCTATGGGACCGGCACAGTTTATTCCCTCAACGTGGAAAATTTATGAAAGCACTATATCCAAAATAACAGGCAACAATCCCCCATCTCCATGGAACAACTCCGACGCGTTTGCCGCTACGGGAGCGTATATAAGAGATCTTCTTTCTTCTGCGAGCTGTAAAACATACGCGGACACAAATAAAAATATTGTCGATTATCAAACGCTTTTGGAACGTTGCGCCGCCGCCAAATACTATGCCGGCGGAAACTGGTATACGTACCGTTTTTGGTACGGCGATCCGGTGGTTCAAAAAGCCAATCAGTTTGAAGACGATATAGCGGTTCTTAAGAAGGGTTAAAAGATTCCGTTATTTTATCTAAGTTACCCTCCAAAATATTTTCCATATTGTGGAATTTTTTACCTAACCTATGGTCGGTGATTCTATCTTCCGGAAAATTGTATGTGCGTATTTTTTCCGCCCGTTCCCCAGAACCGATTTGCTCATGCCGCAATTCTTCCACTGATCCTACCGCTTGTTCGCGTTGCGCCTCAAAAAGTTTCGCGCGCAGAATTTCGAGCGCCTTTTCGCGGTTTGAGTGCTGTGAACGTTCCTCGCGCGACGAAACGACGATGCCTGTCGGCTTGTGAAGTATTCTGACCGCCGTTTCCACTTTATTTACGTTTTGTCCTCCAGGTCCGCCGGCTCGGGAAAAAGTAATTTCAAGATCATTCTCTTTAACCTGTACGTCTTTTGCTTCTACAATCGGGAGAATGGCGACTGAAGCCGTGGATGTATGCACCCTCCCCTGTCTTTCCGTAGTAGGTACTCTTTGAACGCGATGCACTCCGGACTCGTGTTTTAAGGCATTATACGCTCCATCACCTCTTATTTCTGCCACAAACGTTTTATAGCCCCGTGCGCCGGATTCTGACGCGTCTATCACGGAAAAATGCCATCCCTTTTTAATCGCGTATTTTTGGTACATTTTAGCCATATCCCACGCGAACAGCGATGCTTCATCTCCTCCGACTCCGGCTCTTATTTCGAGTAATATTTTTTTAACGTTTTCGGTTTCCATATAATGTAACGCGCGAATTGAATATAAACCAAATCCGACTTAAAAACCAATACCCGAAAACAATCTTATCCTATTTTCCACAATTTCCTGTGTTTTTAAAACACTGCGTTTCAGCAGTTTGTAAGGCGCTACTTCGCCTGGATATTCGATAAATGATTCTTCGATTCCTTTTTTCCATGCCACGCGCAGTTCAGTGGAAATATGTATAACGGAAATGCCGGCACGTATGGCGGCATGGAAATCATTGTCCGAAACGCCCGATCCTCCGTGCAAAACAAGCGGAACTCCGGTAGCTTTTCTTATTTTCCTAATTTGTTCTATGTCGAGCGATGGATTGCGTCCGTTTTGTAATATACCGTGTATGTTCCCCACCGCTGGAGCAAGCATATCAATGCCGGTTTCTTTAACAAACCGTGCGGTGTCTTCCGGAGAAGTAAACCCATTGTTTTTAGTAGCTGCTCCTTCAGGAATTTTGTCTAAAATTTCCGAAGACATTCCTATGTATCCGAGTTCGCCTTCCAAAATTATTTTATGCCTGAATAGTGAATGTTTTTTGCATATTTTAACCGCTTCTTTTGTCTTTGATACATTTTCTTCAAACGATAGATTCGCGCCGTCAAAAATAATAGAATCAAATCCCGCTTCGGCGGTATCCGCCACACCTTCAAGCGAACGGGTATGGTCGGCATTTAAATATAAGCAAGTTCCTTCTTTCTTGTAGCTCTCGACAAGCGCGACAATCTGTTTCAAACCGATAAATTCACGTTCTCCTTCGGAAACCCCCACTATGACTGACTCGCCTGTCCTTTTTGCTACACCCGCAATCGCTTTCAATTGTTCGAGCGTAGAAACATTGAAATGCGCTATGGCTTTTTTATTTTGCTCGGCGGTTTTAATGGCTTTATATAATGGTTTCATATTTTTGGATAGACGCTGATTAATACATATTTTAACGGATTTACGCGGATAAATTTGGTTTCAAGCTCTAAATCCTAAGTTCTAAACTCTAAACAAATCCAAATGTCCAAATTCTGAAATTCCAAACCCGTCTTTTCCGCGGTTTTCTCTCATTTTAAATCCATTTTGGCTGTATTCATTAAAAATTTCAAATTGTAAATTGAAAATTATTCTCTGCTTTGTTTTGGAATTTGAACATTTGGCATTTTGCCAACTACCAACTGCTTTCCTACCCACTCATGCTATAGATTATGTATCCTAAACGATCCTGTTTCAATGTCTATATTTGTCGAGCTCGCGTACGATGTCGGCGGCTCTGAATAAACGTCTTCATCGCCGCTTCCTCCCGACCAGTCGCTCTGACGGAATACTTCATTTTTCCAGCGCGTAACATAGTCAATCAAATTGAGGTCCTCGATGGCGCCACTCGACGCCCATTCCACATAAGACCTTATTTTCTGCGTCGCCGGATCCTCAAGCGAGCCGTCCGCGCACGGAGTAACGCCATTTATAGTGCTCGACGCGTCATTCGTTCTGCATACATTTTCAATGGTGAAATATCTGGTGAAAACAGCGCTGTCGTAAGCGCGCTTTACTTCATCTGAAGAAAGAGTGCGGTTATAAACGCGAATGTCGTCAATATACCCGTTGAAGTACCATGAACCGCCCGCATAACGGCCAACATTCAAATTGTAACTGTCTGTTGAAATGGAACCCGTATTGCCGCTTTCGTACGTGGAGCTTGCGACCGCAACTCCATCAAGATACGCGTATATTCCATCGTCGCGGTCGAAAACGCATGTCGCTTGATGCCACGCGTTAAGCGACGGTATCGTTCCTTGCACGTGCTGGTTTGTACCGCCGCTCGCCTGAATGGAACAGGTTAAGGTGTTATCCGCGCCTATTTCCATACCATATCCTGGCGCTCCCGAACCGCCTTTATTTATGATTGACTTATAACTGCCGGGGAGCGCTGAAATATAAAACCATCCTTGTAGCGAAAAATCGTTTGCGCCGAAATCGAATATTCCGCTTGCGGGGTCACTCATATCCACATAATTACTGCCGTTGAGGCCTAAGCAGTATCCGATTTTGCATGTTGAGGTCGTTATCGTCGGGCTGTTTGTAAGAATGCCGCTGTAGTTGCCCCCCGTCGAATCGTGAGCAATAGTTCCGGTTGCTTCATCGAAATTCCATCGCCCCACAAGCCCGCTTGTTATATTCGAACCGAAAACACCTTCTTTCCCCTCGATAATATCAAAGCTTGTGCTTGATGCATTTAAAAAATACGCGGTGCTCGTGCCTTTGGTAAGCCCGTATATGTTTTCCCACTCCGCTCCGGCATAAGCCCGAACCTTGTCAAGCGATTCCTGCACCATCCCTGAAGCCATTTGCAGGTTGTCGTTTGCCGATGTCGAACGGAGCATAAACGCCACACCCAAAGCCGCCGCGCCTATGAGAATAGATCCTATTGTCAACCCAATTAAGACCTCTATAAGGGATTGCCCGCCGCGTTTACTAAAAACCGACAACCGACAACCGACAACTTTTGTTATATTCTTCTCGTTGTCTGTCGTAAATTGTTTGTTGTAAGTTGTCTGTCGTTGGTTAATCATTATTTCAAATCATTGTACATATCTAAAATTTCCTGCGCGGACAAAGCGCGGCCGTAAACGCGCAGCTCATCCAAATTTCCTTCAAGATAATAGCTCGTACCTCCTTGCGCTCCGATATAACCACTTACGTCGACGCTTCCTGCCGGCAAATCATTTCTTGAATCAATTGAGATGCCATTTCTGTAAACAACTATCGAGCTGTCTGAACGCGTAAGCGCCCAATGAACCCAGCTGTTTATATTCGAACTGGTCGTCCCCTGTTTTGAATATTCAACACCGTCAACCCATACGCCAAAATAATATCCTGTCGGTTTTGTAAGTAACTCGACCGTACCGGAATTGCCATAAAGAGTATTATTAGTGGTCGTCACGTCGGTTAAATACGTCCATCCGGCAACCGTAAAACTATCTACACTTGTCATATTTGTCGAACTTGCGTTCAAATACTGGCTCATACCGTTTAAGTTCAGACATCCGCCGGCTATACAGCTACTCCCCGATTGCCACAATGGACTATTATATAAAATTGAACTATTTCCGTTGCCTGATGCATCGTAAGCGACTGTGCTTGTTCCTTCATCAAAGTGCCAATAGCTTAAAAAATACTTATCCGTCCGCACGGTTGTTTTTCCTAACGTATTCAGAACCAAGTCGCCGGTATCCGCGCCGCTATTTCCGGCATAAACGGTAATCACTTTTTTCTCGCTTAATTTCCCACTTAACGCTTCAAAAATTATATCAATCGTACTCCCTGCCGACGGGTTGCCGAAAGAAATATTTCTTTTAAGCGCGTATGTCTGATCCACAGTTCCCGAAGCAAAACTTTGTCCGCTCCATACCTGATATATGCCGCTTGTGTCGTTAGTCAAACGTATGCCCCATTGTTTGCCGTTTTCCTGCGTAATCGCTCTTTTCTGCGTGTCGCGTAACGCCGCCGAGAACTCATTCAAAGTAAGTTTCAGATTCTGGCTGTTGCGATAGCTCGACAACATAACATAACCTCCGGTCGTCAAAACGGCTCCGACTGCTACGGTGATAATAAGCTCTATGAGCGTGAAGGCCTCCCGCGAATTTTGAATTTTGTCCGCCAGTCGGCGGATTGAATTTTGAATCAATGTATAAAAATTATTTAGTTGAAAAATCCTATATTAAGATTTCTGATTCAACATTCGAATTTTCTAAAACTGTATGGTTAGTTGGTAAATCGGAACAACGATAGCGAGAGCGATAAGGCCTATAACAAGGCCTATGCCCATGAGAAGAATCGGTTCAAGGAATGAAACGAGGGTTTTAAGAGAACTGTCTATTTCGCTTGTGTAAAAATCCGCGAGCGTCTGCAAAACCTCTTCTATATGCCCTGCCCGTTCGGATATAGCCACCAAATTAACGACTGTTTTCGGGAAAAACGGCTCGCGCTTGAACGCCTCCCCGACCGTGAGTCCTTTCGCGATTCCTTCTTTCGAAATTCTTATAAGCGCCTCCTTTAATTCTATCTGGGTTATTGAATCCGCCGTTATTTCGAGAGCATCCGTAATCTGCATCCCGGCCTTGATAAGCGACGAAAGCGTTGCCGCAAAACGCTGTATCGAAATCTTCTTCACTACGTCGCGTACGAGCGGCAGATTAAAAAGAATGCTTAAAATAAATTTTTTGAAAACGAGTGACGTCCTATAACCAACAAATAAAACAGCAAAGCAGATTATGCCCGCAAGAAGTATCCATAATCCGTAGTCGCCGAAGAAAAAACCTACGGCGAATACCACTTTTGAAAAAATGGGCGGGTCGAAACCGCTTTCGGAAAACACACCGGCTATTTTCGGAAGAGCAAACATAACAAGGAAAACAAGAATGAGTATGGACATCACAAACAATATAACCGGATAAAAAAGAGCGCTCTTTATCTGGTCGCGCAACGCCTTTTCTTTAGACAGGGAAACGGCAAGGTCATCAAAAACCGATTCAAGATTGCCGGACGTTTCTCCCGCCTTTATGGAATTTATGTAAACCTGGCTGAATATTTTAGGATGGCGCGCGAACGCGTAATAGAATTGCATGCCTTTTTCAAGATTCGTCTTTACCTCCACCAAAAAAGAATGGACCGATGGTTTACTAAAGTCATCAATCAGAATGTTAATTGCCTGCAGTAAACCGGTGCCTATTTTAAGCATAAGAGCCAGATATTTTGATATAAATACCTGGTCAGTAAGGGTTATGTTCCCGCCGAAAATTTTCCTATCCATTCTTCCTTTTGCGGTCGTCGCGAGTTTGATGCTCACGGGATGAAGACCGCGCGCGCTTAAAACGGCAAGCACTTCTTCTACTCCTCGGGCATCTATATCACTCTCGATTATTTTTCCATCCTGTTGGGACGCTACGCAATGAAATTGCATAAAAATTAACCAATTTTTGAACTTAATTTCTTTTTGAATCCGCCAAGCTGTTTCGAGACAACCACAAGGAGATTTTCTACATTCGTTACGATCCTCCGGACTTATGAAACTATTATACTCTAAAATATCAACAGCCGCTAAAGTTTCATACATCGAGCCAGCTGACTTCCGATTTCAAACCTATAATTCCTAATACAAATGCGTTATATGTTGCGGGTTGTCGGTTGTTTGTTATTCTCTTATCACTCTCAAAACCTCTTCCACGGTTGTCATTCCAAGCTCAACCTTTCGCATTCCGTCTTCAAACATTGTCGTCATCCCTTCTTTTTTGGCAAGTTTCCGGAGATTATCCAGATTGAATTCAGGGCTTATTATCAATTTCCGCACTTCTTCTGTTATATTCATCGCTTCAAAAATACCGAGCCGCCCCAAAAAACCGGTATTATTGCACGCGGGGCATCCTCTTCCCCTGTAGAGCACTTTAGGCACTTTTACCACGTTTTCATTAACCTCCGCGCTTCTGAATTCCGATTGGAGAGCTTTCAGCGATTCTTCAGACGGAGTGTACGATTCAATGCAATCTAAATGAATTTTGCGGGCGAGACGCTGAGCGCATATAACATTCAAAACCGCGGAAACAAGAAACGGCGGCACCCCCATATCCATAAGACGGGGAACCGTTGTCGGCGCGTCGTTCGTGTGCAAGCTCGAAAGAACCAGGTGTCCGGTAAGGGCTGACTGCACGGCTATGTCGGCGGTCTCGTGGTCGCGTATCTCTCCAACCATTATTATGTTCGGGTCCTGACGGAGGATCGAACGCAAACCGGAAGCGAACGTAATACCCGCCGCCATATTAACCTGCGTCTGATTCAGATATCTCATATCGTATTCTATCGGGTCCTCGATTGTTACGATATTTACTTCCGGACGGTTCAGTATATTCATTATCGAATACAAAGTCGTGGTTTTTCCGCAACCGGTCGGTCCGCAGAGAAGTACCATTCCGTATGTTTTTTTCACGCCTTCCTCGATTACTTTTATCGTATTTTCAAACATTCCGAGTTCGGTAAGCGATATCGGTTTCTGCGCGGCGCTCAGAAGACGCATTTCCACCTTCTCGCCATAAAACGTCGGTATCACGGATACACGGATATCAACAAGCGTATCACTTATCTTATGTCTGAAACGTCCATCCTGCGGATGAGTGTGCTCGTCTACCCGAAGACCTGAAAGTATTTTCATTCTGGCAACTACGGCAGGGTGTATTTCTTTCGGCATTTTTATTATTTCGTGCAAAACGCCGTCTATCCGGAAACGCACCAGAATCGCGTCGTCGAGCGCCTCAAAATGCACGTCAGACGCGCGCGAAGACAGGGCGTATTCGAGAAGATTATCAACGAGAGCCACAATCGGAACATCTTTTGCGGCTTCGTTCAAATCTCCTTTATTTTTTGAACGAAGCGATTTCTGAATGCCGTCTTCTATCACCTTTTTAAAATCCTGCGTGAGGCGTTTGTGGTACAAAAGGTATCCGCGGTTAAGGTCTTCTTCGGTCGCCAGAAACGGTTTGATTTTTGACTTGAGCCGTAATGACAGAAAGTCAATTGTTTCAAGGTCGGTCGGATTTTCCATCGCTATATCAAAAGCTCCGTCATCGCCGCGGTTGAAAACGATAATCTTGCGCTGGCGCGCCATGTCTTCCGATACCAAATTCATAACGCGCTCGTCTATTTTTTGAATGCCAAGATTTATACGCTCGAACCCAAGCGTTTTAGCCAAAAGGTTAAAGAAGTATTCCTTGTTTATAAGCCCTTCGGAAATAATAAGGTCGGCAACGTTTTGTCTTTTGCGGTCGGCTTCAATTTTGATAGAATCAAAAGTCGCGTCGTCCAAAACTCCGGCTTGAACCAGCATTTCTTTAATCTGTTGTGTGGGTAAAGACAGCATAATTTGAAAAACTTAAAACAACACTGACGTCTCACTAACGATTATACCAATTATTGCCACAGGCAACCATAAAAAATAAGGCGAAAACCTTTCCTGCCGCTTCGCCGCAATTATTCGAAACAGCGAAACCGCGAATACCGTCCCCAAAACCGCGAGAAAATAAGGAATCCATAAATAATTCCATTCCGGATACCCAAGGAGAAAAAGCGGAACAGCCGCAAGATATGGTTCGCCGCTCTCAAAAAAATGTTCTCCGAATCGCTTGTTTCCGTATTTCGCGCTTATAAATATGGCCGCGGAAACAACAAAAGACGGCAGGTAATATAAAAGAAAACGTGTAAAGTGATAATAAAAGACGTATCCTATGCTTCTATACGGAGGCACGAGAAAACTCAAAGGAGGATTGGAATTCTTCCACGTCGAGTATTGAGCGGCTACAAGAAAAAAATAATACCCTAATACGGCCGCAAGTCCCAAAACAAAAACTATTTTAGCGGCACGTTCGATGAGTGCGTCGCGCCGTTCAACGCTTTCTTTTTTATGCAAAAAAACCTGAACGAAAAACAATGCCGCGAGAAGAGCGAACGAAAAAACCGGAACGATTCCACGGAGCATACTACAAATCAAGCCCGGGGTCGTTGCCTATTTCGTAATATGTGTCATCATTGCCGCCGTCTTTGTTATTGGATTCAACATCACCTCCGCCTCCACTCGCGTATTTAGTACTTTCCATATTCGCGTCTATTTCAAAAGTATTCAATGAACCGCCCTGAAAAGTATACGCGTAAGTCGTATCATTCACCGGGTCGAGCGGCAGACGCGCTAAAGGAGAACCGGAAGAGATATCAGTAAAATCGATTGGTGCCCACCCGGTACCCGTAACAACGGTTGAGGTTGAAATGCTTCCGCATGTAAAGTTAGTCGGCGGGCTTGAAAGAGCCGCCGTGCATGTTTCTGTCGATGTTATACTTGCTCCGTTTACATCCGATAGATAAAGCGCTATCGCGCTGTGGAGCGCGGCAAGGTCTGAAATTCTCGTAGAATCCCTCCCTTGTTTTACAAGCTCGGCAGGATTAAGAATTACGACAACCGCGGTTGCCAAAACCGCGAGAATGGCGATAACGACCAAAAGCTCAATAAGGGTAAAACCCTTTTTGTATGCTTGCATTCTCTTATTATAGCAGAAATAACAAAAAAGCGCTGTGGATAACAACGCTTTTTTGTTATTTACATACCGAAAATATTACTCCAAGTCCAACCCAGGATCGTTTCCTATCTCGTAAAAGTCATCGTCGTTGCCGCCGTCTTTGGTATTTACAGTCATACTTGAAGCCGGTGTCGTCGAAGAATATTTTGAGCTTTCCATCCTCGCGTCTATTTCAAAAGTGTTTGTTGGAGACGCGGTGCTCTTAAAAGCGTACGCGTATGTATCGTTATTAACCGGGTCGAGCGGCAGACGCGCTAAAGGAGAACCGGAAGAGATGTCAGTAAAATCAATAGTAACCCATCCCGTACCGGTAACAACCGTTGATGTTGAAACATTGCCAGCGCATGCGATACCTGACGGATTAATGTTCCCCGTGCATTTTGTGGATGAAGTAAAAGCCGCGCTTGCGTAATCGGCAAGATATAAAGCTATAGCGCTGTTTAAGGCCGCTAAATCGGACAATCTCGTTGAATCCCTACTCTGTTTTAACAGTTGGGACGGATTCAAAATAACGACTATGGCGGTTGCCAAAACCGCGAGAATGGCGATAACGACCAAAAGCTCGATAAGGGTAAAACCTTTTTTTGCCTGTGAGTGCATATTATTTAAATGTTTTGACTTTTATTTATTAGTTCAATTATACAATATATATATATCTGTGTAGAATCCACTGTGGATAACTTTTATGTAGCGGGGAACATATATTCCTTTATTTTTGAAACCAAGTCCTCCATCGAAATCTTGGCTTTTATGAAATACCCCACAGCCCCCAATTCTTGCCCACGCTCTATATCTCCGTCCTGCCCTAAGTTAGAGATAATCACTATAGGCGGAGCGGATTGGAGTTCCGAATCAGTTCTGACTTTTTCCATAAACTCAAAACCGGACATTTTCGGCAGAATAATGTCAAGAAGCACCAAATCCGGTACGGATTTTTTCAATAATTCGAATCCTTCTTCGCCGTTTTTCGCGTGTGTTACGTCAAAACCCTCCCGCGCGAGCCGCTCGCGAAGCAGGTTACCGAGAAGCGGTTCGTCTTCCACGAGTAGAATTTTCATAATATTCTTTAAAGAAACTTTTTAGTTGCCCCAATTATGCGCCGTTTTTTAAGAGTACGGCATCTCTGTTTTTTGCGCTTGTTTTTCAGCGCGACAAATGCAGCTCGCTTGAAGCTATCCGCCATTCTTGCCTTAACTTATAAAGGCGGAAAAAAAGCGAATTGCTTCCAGCGATTTGCAATCGACAAAATTAATTGATCCACGAACAGCTTCCGCTACCCGTGCCTTGTTACGACTTAACCCGTGTCACCGAACTTGAGCTAACACCCTCTAAAGAGGGGGCTTCACCCACTCCCGGCTCCCTTGGTTTGACGGGCGGTGAGTACAGGACTCGAGAACGTATTCACCGCGGCGTTCTGATCCGCGATTACTAGCGATTCCGGCTTCATGAGGGCGAGTTGCAGCCCTCAATCCGAACTGGGGCGGACTTTGATGGGATTAGCTCCGCCTTACGGCTTGGCTTCCCATTGTATCCGCCATTGTAGCATGTGTGTAGCCCAGGGCATCAAAGGGCCATGCTGATTTGACGTCATCCCCGCCTTCCTCCCCCTCTTTTGATTCCGACATACAAAACGTCGGATGCAAAAGAGGGGGCGGTTTCCGGTGACACTTGTAACACCGGATAGGGGTTGCGCTCGTTACCCCACTTAAGGGAACGCCTCACGGCACGAGCTGACGGCAACCATGCAGCACCTGTCCCGCCGTCCTTGCGGACAACAATCCTTTCGGACTGTCTTCGTCGGGATTTCAAGCCCTGGTGAGGTTTCTCGTTTACCATCGAATTAAACCACATACCACACCGCTTGTGCGAGTCCCCGTCTATTCCTTTGAGTTTTAAGCTTGCGCTCGTACTTCCCAGGCGGTTCACTTAACGCGTTAGCTACGCCACCCCGAGGGTCGATACTCGAAACAGCTAGTGAACATCGTTTAGGGCGTGGACTACAAGGGTATCTACACGTTTGTTGCTTCGCGACAAAGTGCAATTTTTAATTTTTAATTTCAAATTTTAAAACAAATTCAAAATCAAAATTACAAACATTGTCGCGGGATGAATCATTTCTGTTCATCTCTCCGTGTCGCCACGGAGGTCGGACTATATCTTCACCGCGCAAAGCGCGGAATTCCTAATTTTTAATTTCAAATTTTTAATTGGATGCTCAACCAAAATTCGAAATTCTAAATTCGTAATTCCGTTGCTCCGCAACGGGCTCTGCGTATAGTCTCTGAGGGGTCAATTACGACTTCCCTGCTGATTGCCCGCACCAACGCATTTTTACCTTTCGGTATCGTTGGATACTCGGGTGTTCCAGCATATAGCTGAGTTATCTCCGCCAATCGGCGGAGGGACTATTTTCCACCTACCCTCAGGTGGGTTTTTGTTTTATTGAACAAATATTTTCTGAATTTGTTTCATAAATCGCGTAATAATTTTTATTTGAAGTTAGAAAAATATTGCTGTTTGAATCCCCCGAGCTCGTCGAGGGGTTGAGTTCAATATTTTTCGTGAAAACGAAAAATAAAAATTATTCCGGTTTATAACAAACGAAGAATTATTTGTGAATATAAAACAAAAACACTTAATCCTTTTTGCTCCCCACGCTTTCGCGCCTCAGGGTCAGGAACGTCCCAGTAGAATGCCTTCGCCTTTGGTGTTCCGCACGATATCAACGGATTTCACCCCTACACCGTGCGTTCCATCTACCTCTAACGTCCTCTAGCGCGGTAGTTTCCGTAGCGGTTTCGGAGTTGAGCCCCGAGATTTAACTACGGACTTGCCTGCGCCCCCTACGCGCCCTTTACGCCCAATAAATCCGGATAACGTTTGCCACCTACGTATTACCGCGGCTGCTGGCACGTAGTTAGCAGTGACTTATTCCTAAAGTACCGTCAACCAATGCTCCGCATTGGAATTTCCAATTTTTAATTTTGAATTTTAAATGAATTCTTGAATGAGTTAATTTTTAAAACATTCTGAAATTCAATCGAAATTCTAAATTCGTCATTCCAGTGCGAAGCACCGGCTTCTTCCCTTAGAAAAGCAGTTTACACTCCGAAAAGCTTCATCCTGCACGCGGCGTCGCTCCATCAGGCTTTCGCCCATTGTGGAATATTCTCGACTGCTGCCTCCCGTAGGAGTAGGAACCGTGTCTCAGTTTCCTCGCTGGGGAACAGGCTCTCACCTCCCCTACCGGTCGTAGCCTTGGTAGGCCGTTACCCTACCAACTAGCTGATCGGACCTAGGCCCATCACCGAGCGGTTCTTGCGAACCTTTAGCCACCCGCACCTCACTAAAGTTCTGTGCGAATTTTTAATTTTTAGTTTGAAATTTTTAATGAATTTTTAATTATTCAATTTTATAATTGATTCATTCATTTCGAATTTCAAATTTTAAATTTCGAATTCGCATCTCACCTTAGTGAGATGCGTATGGCGCCATTGGGTATTAGTCCTGCTTTCGCAAGATTATTCCCATCTCGGAGGTAGGTACCAAGGTGTTACTAGCTCGTTTGCCACTAGCCACTGCATAGCAGTGGAATTTCCATCCGCCAACCGGCGGATCGTCATTCCAGTGCTACGCACTGGCCCGTTCGACTTGCATGCCTTATCCACGCCGCCAACGTTCATCCTGGACCAGGATCAAATCCTCAAAAAAAATAAATTGGGACAACTAAAAAATTTCTTTGTTGTCTATTTAATTGGAAAAGACCAGTCGCTTCTTTTCGCCAATAAAGTATATTGGAAAGGCGGCGGTTTTGTCAATCTGATGTTTTTAAGAAACACACTTTCCCTTCTCCAAAGTTGTCTAAAAGCATCCTTTCCATTTCCTGTTCGCCGCCCACGTATTCGGAAAAAATCTTCGTCCACATCGCTTCTCTTTGGTGATAATTAAAGAACTCGTTTCTCCCCTCCATAAACGAGACAAAAGACATAACATTATCCTCCAAACCAAAACTCACAATTTTTTTCGTCCCATCGGCATCTTTGAATACTTCACCTACCCAATCAAGGTCGTGCCACAGTTCCGCGTCAAAGTCATCAAATTCGAGCGCGAATGAGGCAAAATCACGTTCGCCGCGCGTCCAGTGAAGCGCCTCCGGATTTACCCTCGGTAAATGAAGCCGATGGTCTTTCGGGTTTTCCTTCCAGAGGTAACGCTGTACTATAAGCCACTCACCGGGTGCTGTGTTTTCCGATTCCGATACATCCCCGCGCAGGAGCGACTTCAATTTCCCCGCGAAATCGATTTGCCCCGCGTATTTCTTGAAAAGTTTCGAATAAAATTCTATCTCGTGGAAATAATGTAAGATTAAAGCAAAATCGCGAATAAACTTTCCCGGCACGTTCATTTTTACCGGATTTAGAAAAATTATACCGAATTCTTTAAGATGGCTCACATTATGATGTTTTTTCTCCGTGAATTTCCTCCCTACGTCAGTCCATTTTTCACTTAAAACTTTCAATTCTATATCCCGCTCTTCAAAATAGTCCGGAGAAATTGAGCTATAGGCGGTATCAAATGTTTTGAGCATCCATTCCTGCGGCTCTATAAAACGAAGCGCGCTTAAAATTTCGGCGATGTCTTCATTTGCCATAAGTTTGTCCACGCTCGCGTATCCCAAAAAATCAAGCAAGGCGGTGGGCGGGTTGGCACGCAGAATTTCTTCTGCTTTATTTATTTTAAGAAAGAAACCGCTTTTCGCGCTTGAAATCCTGCGGGCGAGATTAGCGGCACGTTCAAAATCCGAGTTACCGGCGGTTTTGGAAAGAATCGAAATAAATTGTTTTTCGTGGAGGAGTATCGCGTTTCTTAGAGCCGCGCGGACATGAGTTAGTTCCATTTCACCGGAATTTATTTTGTGCAAAGCGCTTTCAGCTCTCTTCCTGTTCATTTCCGCGACATTTTCAAGCGCCTGCGCTCCATTCGGGCACGCTTCTCTCATGCGCTTATCAAGCGACAAAAACGTCCGCGGTTCGGCGTCTAATATTTCGGACAAATATTCGCAAGCGGTCTTCATAACTGGCTCTAAAGTGGCTCTATGTCGCAATCAGCTTCCTTCCATCTCGGGTTTTCAAAATCTTTTTTGGCTAAAATCCCTGAAACCGCTCCGACTGATTCTATAACTGATGTCGCGTTTGCCGCGGCAAAACGCAGGGCGTACACGGTATCGTTTGCATGCATAAGCGTCGCTACAAACCCGGAACCGAAAGCGTCTCCAGCCCCCGTACGGTCGGCAATTTCTTTTTCGGGGAAACTTTCTATGTGGTAGCGGTACGACCTGTCTGAAACGGATGCGCCATTCTTTCCGTCGGTTATAACGGCTATGCCTGTGGTTATCCGGTCAAATTCCTTGAATATCTTTTTCTCGGCGGAGTATGGAACACCCGTTATAAGCGCCGCCTCTTCCCTATTTACGATAATTACGTCGAGCATCGGAAAAATGCGCTTCATTTCATTTTTTCCTTTTTCGATATAAAAACCCGAAGGATTCATTGCCACCTTCGCTCCGCTTTTCTTGGCCCGCGATACGAATTTTTCCATCTCTCCGACCGGAATAGCCCCTGGCGAAATATAAAACCACCTCGCGCGCGCTTGCGGAAACCGTATGTCCGCGTCTTTTAATTTGTCCGAAGCGCCGGGATACACAAAAATAGTTCTCTCCCCGTCCGGAGAAGAAATAACTACCGAATATCCTGTACCTTCTTTTTTGTCTGTTTTGAAAAAGGTTTTCACCCCTTCATCGCGCAAGAAACGCGTTATATCTTTGCCGGCTAAGTCGTCGCCAATAGATCCTACAACTCCTGTTTTCAATCCGTGGCGCGCAAAAGTTACGGCGGCATTATGCGCGCCTCCCCCGCCCGCGAAAATCGGTTTTTCTATGCTTGTTTTTATCCCCAAAGGAAAGCACTCCGCTTGTTCGGTTTCGATTTCAAGTTCCTTCAGCGCCTTTTTGTCTTTTAATAACTTAAATTCTCCACTTCTTATGAATGCATCTCGATTAACTTTACCTACGGCGACAACGTCGAACATACTCTCATATTACCACCATTCATCTTATTCTTCTATACGCCTGAATCTCGGCAGTGTTTTGCCTTCAATCTCAACGTTTTCGATAAATATATTAGCCGGTCTCACCCAAAAATACCCTTTGCCTACCCGCTTACCGGAGATGTGTTTGTAAACGACAAATTCTTCCAGCGTTTCGCTGTGCACGCCCATGCCGATTACCTCGACAATGTCGCCTTTGTAATGTCTGTATTTTCCCGGCTTTATTTCTTTGCTGATTTGCATTTGATTATTCCCCATAACACTTCTTGGTTTTATTCCCTATCCCACGGGACTACTTTTAAGTCTGGCCAGATTTTTATCCATCTATCAACTTTATCTTGATAGGTCTTTTCGGTAATCTGTGTCTTGTTTGCCCTTACAATCATATCAAGTAAATCATCTAAGCCGAATGGTGCATACACTTGAAATTGCCCGTTTTCTTTTTTCACTCCGATAGATGTTGCTGTAGTCGGCCATGTGCTAATGGCTGCCTCTACGGATTCATACTGGCCTATCGGTTTTCCGAAGTGTTTTTCATACCAGAGATGTACCCTTGCTTGATTTCTGATTTCCACTAAAACAGGAACGTCATTGAATATCTCTTTGCCTTTCTGGATAAAGATGTTTTCGGCCTCATAGGAAGTATCACCAGCGTCGTAGTAAACCAAATCGTAATCTTTTATGCCGTTTTCTGGATTAAAACCATGTTTTACATTCCATACCGTCTGAACTATTCCACCAGCACCGAGATACCAATTTAGCATCTTTAATTCACTGGCTCGTTCCAAGATTAACTGAACGCTTTTGTTCTTTTCTAATATTTTCAATAATTGCTCTGTTTTAGTCATATTATCTGCCATGGCACTTTTTGATCTTCAATAACCTACCGCAAGGATTCTATTAGCCAAACCCCTCCGTGATGGTGATTTTTTAATGCATTAAGCAAATCATTCAGTAAAACCCTTCTTGCTTTTCTGTGCTTTGGATTAGGATCACGCAATATCACATTATCCCCTTTGACTTCTTCAATAAGCGATGCGTGTCCCCATGATCCTTTTATTCGGTATAGCATCGGATAATTAAAACAAACCAGTAGATCGTTTTCTTTTTCTATATTATCTATCAAAAATTTCTTAAACTTCTTCACTGAAGAAAATTGCTTTGCCGACCAAAATGTTTCTCGCAAGGGATATTCTCGCCGTTTAAAAAATTCAGTAAAAGAATATTTCTTGAGATTTATGCGTGTCCCCCATCCCGCTCTTGGTTTGCGCCCTTT
The DNA here is from genome assembly GCA_001779535.1 of Candidatus Jorgensenbacteria bacterium RIFCSPHIGHO2_02_FULL_45_20. Classification (GTDB taxonomy): domain Bacteria; phylum Patescibacteriota; class Minisyncoccia; order UBA6257; family GWB1-50-10; genus GWA2-45-9. The sequence continues at coordinate 746 of MFKJ01000023.1, read as the reverse complement.
ATGGGATTTCGGCAGTAAATGCCTATCCTTGAGCGGTAAAACTATTCCTAAATCATAAGCGATGTCTGTTTGTTTCAATGTTGGCAATTTTCTTCGCTGTAAAATCATCTGAACGCATGCTGGAACGCAACAATATGGTTTTTGTGATATATGCTTATATTTCATAGTCCTACTTCCCATAACATTTCTTGGTTTTATTTCTTACTCCGCAGGAATTATTTCTTAATCTTTGAGATATTATCAACCGTTATCCATGCCGACATTGCACCAAATCCTGTCTTATCAATTTCGAACGATTTAATCTCTTGGGGATTTCTTAGAAATATAAGCATGCAATATTTCTTATCTTTGAACCGCTCAAAAAATTCAGGGATTTTATCTTTTTCTAACCCGTCATCATTACCGTATTCATCCAATATTTCCTTTACTCGTTTCGGAGTCAAATCAGTAAATTGCATTACTTTGTTAACTTCCGCTTTTAATTTTACTGGTTCGCCAGAATCTTTAAAATAAACCGTTTCTCCTTCTTTAATTCTATCCCATGGTCTATATTTTACAGAATACCAGCGCGATTCGATTTTCTTCTCGCCGCTCAAAATTTTATCCGTCAATCCCCATGATTTTTTCATTATCGCGATGTGTTGCATATTCCTACTTCCCATGACACTTTTTATATTTCTTACCGCTATTGCACCAGCAGGGGTCGTTGCGGCCTATGTGTTTGGAATCCGCGCCGGGTTTCTTAG
>MFKJ01000022.1 GCA_001779535.1 Candidatus Jorgensenbacteria bacterium RIFCSPHIGHO2_02_FULL_45_20 | reverse complement strand
CCCCTCTTTTCGCGTTGCGTAAAAGAGGGGGGGTTGCCCCTAAAATCCACAAAAAGGATGGTTTTTCTCCACGCGTTATGCTATAGTTAACGTATGGTTCCAAAACGTAAGCGTTTAGCTTATTTTTTTGCGCTTCTTGCGGTTTTTGCGGCGTGTTTCGGTTTGATTAGCGGCGTCGAAGCGGCTTCGAAAACCCTCACTCCTGTCGTGTCGGTGAAAAACCCCGGGATTTTGCCCACAAGCCCATTTTACTTTTTGAAAGAGTGGCGCCGCGATCTTATACGTTCCTTAACCTCGAATCCGATTTCCCGCGCGGCTTTTGAGCTTGACGTGCTGGATGAAAAGGCAGTTGAGATGCAAAAGATGAAGGAACTCAATATCGGCAGTGAAAAAACGATAGCGGTTTCAATAGGGAGTTATGCAAAATCCCTTGAAGACCTGAAAACGACGCTTAACGGCCCCGTGTCTCAAACCGCGAACAGCGACAAGAAACAACGCTTGACGGAAGAGGTGTCGAAAGAAGTGTACGAACACTCCGAGTATTTGTCCGAACTTTCAAGCGAGTACGCGGAGAACGACAGAATCGTAGCTGCGGTCCAAAACGTTAGTGTTTTGTCCCTTGAAGTCGTCGGGAACACCGAAACCGTTTCTCAAAACGCGTCCGGCATTATCGGAATGGCCCTTGCCGTTACTGGTTCATCCACCACCTTCGCTACAAGTTCAGATGTTTTGGCGAATAGCACCACGACAGCCGATGCCTCTTCTTCTATCCCGCAACAATTATCCATTCCAGCCGTTCAAACGGCGGACAAGGTCGAAGAGACCGCTGAATAATAAAAAAAACCGTTATGTTCGGATACACCGGCCAACTTGAATCGCTTTTGAGCTCCAACCCGATTTTGCTTTTCATTCTCATAGCGTGGACGCTTTATTGGAAAGGAATGGCGCTTTGGAAGTCGTCCCACTTGAATCATCAGAAGTGGTTTATAGCGATGCTGATTTTGAATACTTTGGGTATTCTCGAAATTTTGTACTTGTATGTTTTCAGCAAAAAATCCGCCGAGGTTGTCAAAGAAAAAAACGTTGAGCAAAATCCTGAATAGGTAATTCGTTACTTTCTCAAATTGTCGGCGTCCCCCTCTTTTTTCGCGTTGCACAAAAAGAGGGGGCTTTTTTATCCCGTTTCAATGCGTATAATTCAGAGATATATGGTTTTCAAAATCACATCTAAATATAAACCCGCCGGGGACCAGCCGAGAGCGATAAAAGAACTTATCGCAGGAATAAGGAAAGGGAACAAGCGGCAGACGCTTTTAGGCGTTACCGGTTCGGGAAAAACATTCACCGCGGCGAATGTCATAGCCCAAATCGGGCTTCCCGCGCTTGTTATCGCGCACAACAAGACGCTCGCGGCGCAACTCACTAATGAATTCCGCGAGCTTTTCCCGCACAACTCCGTAAACTATTTCGTTTCTTATTACGATTATTACCAGCCCGAAGCGTACATTCCGTCGTCCGACACATATATAGGAAAGGAGGCGATGATAAACGAGGAGATAGACAAGCTCCGCCACGCGGCTACTTCGGCTCTTTTAACGCGGCGAGACGTGATTGTGGTCGCTTCGGTTTCGTGCATTTACGGACTTGGGAGCCCGCAAGAGTACGCGGAAAATATTTTTTATCTTAAAACAGGAAATGGGATAGACAGGAATTCTTTCGTGAAAAAACTTGTTTCACTTCAGTACAGCCGCACGAATAGCGATCTCACAAGGTGTACTTTTCGAATTCGCGGGGATAACTGGGAAATTATGCCTCCCGACAAGGAGCTTATATATAGGATAGGAGTGAAGAGCGGAATCATAGAAGATATTTTTGAAGTGGTTCCGGCGGAGGGTTTTCGTCCGGGGGTTACTCCGCGGATAGAGGAGGCGATTATAGCGCCGGCGAAACATTTTATTACGCCCAGCGCCGCGCGGGAGCAGGCGATAAAAGCGATCAAAGAAGAATTAAAGGAACGCCTGCGTTACTTTGAATCGAACGGGCTTCTTCTTGAAGCGGAGCGGCTTGAACGGCGCACGAAGTTTGATATCGCGATGATGAGGGAGATAGGGTACTGCAACGGCATTGAAAATTATTCGAGACATCTTTCTGGGAGGCGCGAAGGCGAGCCGCCTGATACGCTTCTCGATTATTTCCCGAAAACCGCCTCCGGCGAGCCGGATTTTATAACAATAATAGACGAGTCGCATGTTACAGCGCCGCAGATACGGGGAATGTATCACGGGGATGCTTCGCGGAAGAATACACTTGTTGAGTACGGTTTCCGTCTGCCTTCTGCCGCGGATAATCGTCCGCTCAAATTCAGCGAGTTTGAAAAAAGAATAGGGCAGGTTATTTTCACTTCCGCGACTCCGGCGGAATATGAGAAGAAGACGAGCAACAAAATCGTCGAGCAGATAATACGCCCGACGGGGCTTGTTGACCCGAAGATAACAATATCGCCGGCCGCGGGGCAGATAGATGACCTTATAGAAAGAATAGAAAAGCGCGTACGGGAAAAGGAACGCGTGCTTGTTACTACGCTTACCAAAAAAATGGCGGAGGACTTGAGCGGGTACCTTGAAGAAAGAAAGATAAGCGTAACTTACTTGCACAGCGACGTGAAAACGCTTGAGCGGATAAAAATACTCACGAAATTGAGGAGGGGGGATATTGACGTGCTTGTCGGCGTGAACCTGCTCCGCGAAGGGCTCGACCTGCCGGAGGTGTCGCTTGTCGCGATTTTGGACGCGGACAAGGAAGGTTTTCTGCGGAGCGAAACGTCTTTAATACAAACTATCGGGCGCGCGGCGCGAAACGTGCGCGGGGAAGTCGTGATGTACGCGGATACGGTAACCGGCTCGGTGGAGCGGGCGGTGCTTGAAACCGAAAGGAGAAGAAAAATTCAGCTCGCTTACAACAAGAAACACGGTATAACGCCGAAGACGATTATAAAGGAAATCAAAGATATATTGCCGGCGGAGGAAATTTTAAGAATCGAAACCGCGCCGGTGCCGAAGTCGCGCAAGGAAAGAGAAGCGCTGATAGCGGAAAAGGAGCGCGAGATGAAGCGCGCCGCGCGCGAGCTCGACTTTGAGCTTGCCGCGATACTACGGGATGAGGTGAGGATACTGAAGAGAAGCGAGTAGAATAATGTTCAAACAAATTTCAAAATTCCAAATTTGCGGACGTACGACGTCGTACACGATGTAGGACGTCCTAACATTTATTTACGCGCGTGCGCGTCCGGTTGACACACGGGCTGTTTAGTGGTAGTATTATAGATAGTAAAACTTGATAATTAATTAGATCAAAAGATGTTTTAACTTAACCAAAGGAGTAAGAGATGAAAAGAGAAACTTTTTTTCGGGTCGTGTTGGTTGTTTGCGCGATAGGAGCGATTCTTTGTCTCTTCGCGCTCAATGCAGCATTTGGACAAACGGTGTCACCGTATACCTTGTATGGGGCGAACAATGTCGCTTCGTGGTCGCTGACTGTGAGCGACACAGCAGTGGCTGGACACTCACTCCGGGCGGAATTTACGCCCGGCTCCGGAACCACTCTGGTTCCAGCGGTGGTGTGGAAGAGGAATATTGCGGCGATTTCGGTGCCGCAAAAAATTCGGTGGTGGGCATTCGTGCCCGAGTATGCCGACGCTCCCAACTGCGTATTCTCTCTTAAGGGAGATGGTGGCCAGGCAACGACGATTTTTGTGTCGTTGCAGAAAGGCGGATGGCAACAGTATGAACTCGCGTTCAATTTAAGCGGATTCAGTACCGACACTTTTTTCGTTGGGATTTCCTCCTCGGACTTGTCTGGGAGGAAGGTCGTCTTTATCGACGACGTCACCGCGGTTTATTCGAACGGTGATACTGTCGTTATTGAAGACGGCGAAGAAGACGGCGAACAACCAGTAGAACCGCAACCTCCGGTGATAACGCAACCGCAAAATGGCTCCACCGTGACCATTCCGGTTACGGTGAGTTGGAGCCAGTCTGTGGGCGCCACGTCGTATTGCTTGCAGGTGTTGCAGGGTACGACTGTGGTTGTTGACCAAGCAACAACCATGACGTCGGTTCAACTCTCACTTCTTGCGGGTACCGCGTATACCGTGAGAGTGAATGCGAGTAATACGGCTGGAACGAGCGACTGGGCAACTGTGACCTTCACGACGGAGAGCAATCCACCGGTTACTTTGAACGCTCCGATGTTGCTGTCGCCGATGGACGAAGAGGTTGATGTGCCAGTGAATGCGCAGCTTTCTTGGGGTGCTGTGGGTGGGGCGACCTCGTATTACATTGAGGTTGCAACTACAGCAGATTTTGAGGTGGTTGTTTATGGTGCTAATGTAACTACTACTAGTGCCATAACAATTCCCCTCCAGTACAAGTCGACGTTTTTTTGGAGGGTGCGAGCGACAAACGGTGTAATATTATCGCCGTGGTCTAGTTCGCGGTCATTCGCGACCGTGGATTGGGTTGCCACCGCCGTTGATTCCCGCGACGCTGTTCCGCTCGAGTTTCGACTTGAGCAAAACTATCCCAACCCGTTTAACCCGACAACGACTATCAACTACAATGTAGCGCGACAATCCCGCGTAAAGCTTGTTGTTTACAACATGCTTGGGCGGGAAGTGGCCACACTGGTAGATGGCGTCAAATCAGTAGGCAACTATTCATATTCAGTGCGCTTTGACGCAGCCAATCTCGGAACAGGAACATACATCTACAGGATGTCTGTTGGCGATAAGGTCTTCACCAAGAAGATGATACTGCTGAAGTAATTATCCGTGCCCCATACTATCCAAGTAT
>MFKJ01000021.1 GCA_001779535.1 Candidatus Jorgensenbacteria bacterium RIFCSPHIGHO2_02_FULL_45_20 | reverse complement strand
TTTCATACAATCTCACTCTATATTTTAATAATTCAGGATAGCATCGTTTTAGAGTTTGAATGCCTGCTTCGTTTTTTAATGGTTTGAAAACATTTCCCCAAATAACCGGTTTTGGGTCATCAAAATATCTTGCAATCATTTCTTCCGCTACACTTTTCGGTGTTTCCAAATAAACCAATTTTGTTTGCGTTTTTAAAGCATCTAATATATCTAATGATAAATAAACAACACTCCCGGTTGTATCAACCGTAATATCTTCATCTTTGGCCGACTGTTCGATTTCTTGCAATATATTCTTTAACGCTTCGGCCTCTAACTCAAGATATTCTTGACTGCTTTTCTTATATCTCTCGTCGTACGGCTGTCCCATCCATCGGCTTATATTGTTAATACCGCTATATCCTGATTTTTCTAATTCTGGCGAGAGCATTTCTTCAATAACATCGTCGCAACAATATCTTTTGAATCCTCTTTCTTTTTCCAATCTTAAAGATCAGGTTGACTTCCCGACTCCCGACATACCGATAAATGAGATTTTCATATTTTTAAAATTAATCTAAGGTGAATCTGCGCGCCATCACAGGCGTGAGCTTCTCATTGGGTTAAAAATTGAAAAATCTTTTATTACCCCGCAACTAAAGTGTTTTTTACCTCTTTTATAGAGACCGCAATTGCATTCCGATTATGGGGGTATAAATGAGACATAATTCCAACAACCTTCTCCCCTTTCAACAAAGGTCCTCCGCTAAAACCCTCTTCTGATGAATAGTTGAGAATGAGTACTTCTTTATTCGAAATTTTTACATCGTTTGCGTTCATTGAATAATCCTTTTTTATTTTTAAGATACTTCCATCCGCACTAAATTGTTTTTTAATTTTAAAATCTCCAAAAATTTCTTTAGTAAATCGCGTAGGGTACCCTATATTCTTCACGTCGTCATTTTCCGAATAATTTTCTTCCGCGCTAATATAGTCGTGTTTGTCGTCGGTTTGTATGTAAGTGACGTCTATTTCAGGTGCGTATTTTATGGTATGTGTTTTGGTAATTTCTATCTTTTTACCCTCCGAGTCAATAAGAAAAATGTTCGCGTTAAAATAGTTCGCGTTCGGAAAAAAAGACGATTCATTTAAAACGTGATGAGAGGTAACAAAAGTAGTGCTATTAATGAAAAAATCAGCACCACAAATCCCAACTTTTTCAAGATTTCCCAATGGGGAATAGTGAGGTCTAATAATAATCCAAATTTTGTTGTCCATGTTTTATGTAAAATGATTTAAAATAATATCTTCCTGGTTATCACGGCTTGGTTTGCGTTGAGTTTATCGAAGAGCTACGGAAACCTGGATTCTCCGCCGAAGGCGGATGCGCCTCAGGCGCAGAAGCACGCCATACCATTATTGTGGCGCAAAGCACTGAGCTTGTCGAAGTGCTGCGGGACCTGGACTCGAACCCCAATTTCCAGGGCCAGAACCTGGCGCGCTACCTTTACACCATCCCGCAATAAATTCTATTCATTTATACTTCCTAAACTGGATAAAATCAATGATGGTATTTATATCTTTTTTTCTCGATATGGCTATTCTTTTTGTGTCTCTGTATAAACTGATATTTTTCTTCAATAAAATATCTTCAACGATGTCTAAAATCGACTGGTTTGTGTTAGAAAAAGAAAGTTTGTGCGTAAAAGTTCTTTTAGGACTCATTCTTTGATATCCATACAGGCAGAAAGAACTTTTTCCCTTTTATAGAACCAGCAGGGATATCAATCCTTTTGCTGATAAATTTTTCATATACGCGCATGGGAAAACGACCACGGGCCGGAGAACCTCAAGAGCTTCCATGCAAAGCTCAAAGAGTCGGAGATACCGCAGTACTATGCCTATCCATATTGTCCGGACGACAAACCATACGTCGAACGGCTTATCGGGACACTTGAGAGGGAATTCGTGCAGCAGGGCAATCTCGTGAGCAGTCTTGATGAGCAGCAGAGAAAAATCGATGCGTGGCTCGATGAATATCACAATTTCAGGCCGCACCAGTCGCTTGGTTATCTCACTCCCAATGAGTATTATCAAAAGGTTATAAACAAAACAATTCCCAAACTGTTACCTATGTAGTGGACCAGGACGTGGACTTGACGAAACAGCGTATTTCATGCTATAATGCACTCCGTAAGATGCCCTTACACCCGACTTGGCGGTCTCCAAGAGATCTTTAACAGAAAGGCAAAAACGATGAAAACTATTATCGGCGTAGATGCGGCCAAATTGGCTGGTTTGCAAATCGACACGCTCCAGAAAATGCGTAGCGGTCAGATGACCCTCGCGCAACTGGAATGGTTCAATAATCTGACGAAAGAACAGCGTGAAGCCATTCTTTCGGGCAAGAAAATTTCGTCCATCGAACCGCGTTTCGAACTCCTCAAGAAATTCCTGATCACGGTCCCCAAGGACTACGATCACGGAACGCAACTCGACACGTTGAAGCGCAAGGAGTTCTACTTCTTCAACGACGCGATCACCGACAGGAACTTCCGGAATGCGACGCAGAAGCTCGTTCCCGGGAAAACCTACCTGGCGAAGCTCTTCTCGATTCGTAAGACGGCCACATCCGACGATTGCCTCGGCCTCTACAAAGCGGTCGGCGCAATCCTCTCCGGTGCCCAGGGCATGTCTCTGGTGTATCAGCTGAAAAGAAGCGAACTCCCTAAAGGGAAGTGGACGGTCTCCTTCGATGAGAAGGATGCTCTGTGGCAGGACCCCGGCGGCAACCACAGGGTGCCAAGCGTGTTCGCTTACTCGGACGGTGGCTTCGAGTTCAATCTCGGCCACTTCGAGTATGACTGGAATTCCGACAACGTTGTCCTGTGCCTCTGCGACTGCGAGTAGCACTTGGACGCTCGGACTATTAAATAAGGTCTTGTCCGATTAGTCCCTTATATTTGACCCTCTCGTGCAAACAAGGGGGTTTTTGTATACTCAGAATGTATGCGATCGGGTGTGCAGTTACGGCTTCATGCTATCGCTACCGCAGGGAAGAATAAAGCCAGTACGCACCGGGTACGCCTTGTGCGTGAGAGCAGCTTCCTTTCGCAAAAAATTATGCAGTCGGTGTGGCCGCATTCGGGAGTATTAAGACTCCGCATAAAATACAGGGGAAGATCGGTGTTTTCTCCAGTGGAACGGATGATGCGCCGCACATACTTTTGGCAGGACCCCGACGGCAACCACAGGGTGCCAAACGTGAACGCTAACTCGGACGGTGACTTCAAGTTCAATCTCGGCAACTTCGAGAATGACTGGAATTCCGACAACGTTGTCCTGTGCCTCTGCGACATCATAGTTTCTCCCGCTACCGTGCGGGAGTTTTGTTGGAAAGCGTTCGTTTCCATCCGCCGAGCATCCGTCCGATTTCATCAAGCCCCACAAGGAGTTCTCCATACGGTTTATGGTCGAGCACCTTTCCTTCCCACGCGAGTTGCAGGAGAAACTTCAGGATGTCGGATTTCGCGATGGCGGCCGACACGGTTGATATTTTCTCGAACCTGTCCGCCGCGAAACACGCCCGGAAGATGAGTTCGAGGAGCGAGAGGAATGTATCATCAATCCGCACCCCTAATGTGTTCCGGTCGAGACGGGAGATATGTGCGAGGTGTGCGTGCCAAACTCGGTATACTTCTTTGGTTCTCGAAAGCACAAGCGGCACTTGTGCGCGGGGGATAACGGCACTATCATGAGTATCCATACCTACAACGATACCATAACCATGGAAAATCTCCTTGTTACCTGGGAGGGTTTCCTGCGCGGCAAACGGCACAAGAAAGACGTTATGGAGTTTGAGTTGCACCTCTCGGAGAATATTTCCGCGCTGCATCGGGATCTCTTACATAAAACCTACATTCACGGTTCCTATTCTGAGTTCCATATCTCGGACCCGAAGCCCCGGACGATTCACAAAGCAACCGTTAGAGACCGCCTCCTTCACCACCTCCTGCATCGCGCCCTCTACTCTCATTTCGAAGAGCGGTTCATTTATGACTCCTACGCGTGCCGGAAGAACAAGGGAATTCACCGAGCGCTGAATCGTTTTGACGCATTCGCCCGCAGGGCATCGAAGAACCATACGCGTACCTGCTATGTGCTGAAATGTGATATCAAGAGATTTTTTGCGAGCGTGGATCAGCACATTTTAGAGCGCATACTCGAACGGCACATAGAGGATGAGGACATTCGTTGGCTTTTGGAACAAGTCATCTCGAGCTTTCACGTTGTCCGGCCCAGCCGTGGTCTCCCGCTCGGCAACCTCACCTCCCAGCTTCTCGCAAACGTCTATATGCACGAGTTCGACATGTTCATGAAGCAGGAACTGCGGGTAAAGTATTACATTCGGTATGCCGATGATTTCGTGATTCTCTCAGATGACAAGCGGTATCTCGAAGAACTGCTCCCACGCATAGAGGATTTTTTGAGCAAGAACCTTTACCTCTCGCTCCATGAAGATAAGGTGTCTATCGAAACATATGCATCCGGAGTTGATTTCCTGGGATGGGTTCATTTTCCGGATCATCGAGTGCTCCGCACTACCACAAAGCGGAGGGTATTGCGAAACGTGAAGGGGTATCCGCGCCACGAGACGCTCAATTCCTACCGCGGCTTTCTGGGACACGGGAACACCCACAAAATTCAAAAGCAGGCAGGACTGGTGGATTGAAACCAGATGGAAAATTTAAAGATCAGTGATTTCGGTAGCTATAAATCCGTCGTGCTAAATCGCCGTCGGTTCGATTTTCTAGACGGGTACGCGTCTCGAGCGCTCGAAACCCTTGACGAACTCGTGTGAAAGTGTTGCACTCGACTTGGCTGTGTCTCCTGAACAAAATCCGAACTTTTTTCCAAAACAATCCGAGTGACGACTAATCGCACGCGCGGAGCGCGTAGTGGCTCTAAACCTCTCCGTACGCTCCGATTGCGTGGTGAAGCGAACCAATGCGCCTCGGACACGCTCGCGGACTCGCGTGTGCAAAAACCAAAAAATTTCCTTGC
>MFKJ01000020.1 GCA_001779535.1 Candidatus Jorgensenbacteria bacterium RIFCSPHIGHO2_02_FULL_45_20 | reverse complement strand
GGTGGCTGGATGCCCATGATGAACATGATGACGGGGAGGTGGTCGTCCCCCTTCGGATTTAATTCAACGAACAATATGATGAATTTTGGCTACGGCTTCGGGTTCTTTGGCTGGATTTTTATGGTTCTCTGGTGGGTATTGATCATTGCGGCCGTTGTCGCTCTTGTGAAATGGCTAGTCAATCAATTTCGCGACGGCTCTTCGGACAAATCGGCTCTCGATATTCTAAAAGAACGCTACGCAAAAGGAGATATTGATAAGAAAGAGTTTGAGGAAAAGAAAAAAGAATTGAGCTGATCCGCCTATGAAATTCGGTATTATTCTACAATCCAACAAGCCGGAGCATATCTGGAACACATTTCGTTTTGGCGTCGCAGCCCTAAAAGAAGGTAATTTCGTGCAAATAAATCTAATGAATGAAGGCGTGGAGGCAGAGGACATCCCAGATACTGACCAATTTGATATTTCAAAGAAGATTCAAGAGTTTAAAGACCTCAAAGGCATAATCCTCGCCTGCGAAACCTGCCTTAAAGTTCGCTCAAAATCTGAAAGTAAAATCTGCCCAATCACTACGATGAAGGATTTAGTAAAGATGATTGAGGAATCTGATAAAATTCTGGTGTTTGGATAAAATTAAAAACCATTCATAATTTCAATAACTTCAGTAGGATAGTTCGAGTTCACGATTCCATTATAACTCAACAACCTCTCGTGGGTTGTTTTGTTTTTATAATAGTTAGCGGTTCTCGGATTGAATCCGCAGAGATCCGCCCCGACAACTTCCATCGCCTTATCAATGTTAGAAAGATTTAAATTTAACCCAAACACAAAAAAACCACCAAACGGTGGTTTTTTTGTGTTGAATATGGCACTCAGCCTGTACTGGGTGTGGGACTGAGATGTCTAGTTCTTGACGGGTCTAGGTCCATCGATACTAAACTAGACGGCCGGATCTACCAAATGTGAACTAAAAATACCCAAAGCAATTGGGTATTTTTAGTTCAACTTTATAGGCACTCGGGTCGCCGCTCACTCGCGGCCACTCGGATCATGCCGATAAAAAGTTGTCAATGCGGAAGGGGTGGGATTCGAACCCACGGGCCGAAAAACTCGGCCACGGTTTAGCAAACCGTTCCGTTAACCACTCCGGCACCCTTCCAAAAATTAACAAACAACCCACAACTAACAACATACAACAAACATCCCAAACCACAATCAGAATATAAGAAAAGTAGAATTTTCTCAAGCTATTTTTAAATATACGAAACGCTGTTTTTCTTGTGTTTGCCGCGCTTATCTGTTAGTTTAGGAAGTGCTATGGAAAAACGCTCGCCGATAATCGCGGTAATGGGGCACGTGGACCACGGAAAAACCACGCTTCTTGACTGTATCCGAAAAACAAGCGTGGTGATGCGTGAAGCGGGTGGCATCACGCAATCAATAGGAGCGTATGAAATTGTTTACACGCCGGCGGGCGCGGATAAGAATGTGGCGCGCAAAATAACTTTTTTGGACACTCCCGGGCACGAGGCATTCGCTGTAATGCGTTCCGAAAGCGTGAAAGTCGCGGACGTGGTGATTTTGGTTGTCGCGGCGGACGACGGTGTAAAGCCGCAGACGCTAAACACGCTTGAATATCTGAAGCGCGAAAAAACGCCATTCATTGTCGCGATAAATAAGATAGACAAACAGAACGCGAACGTGGAAAAAACAAAAACCGACCTTGCGAACGCGGGTGTGTATCTTGAAGGATTCGGCGGAAGCGTTTCGTGGCATCAAATTTCGGCAAAAACCGGCGATGGCGTGCCAGAACTTTTAGATATCACGCTTCTTACCTCGGATATATTGGGACTTTCTTGCGATTCGCAAGCGGATGCCGAAGGAATAGTTCTTACAAGCAAGGTTGACGGAAAACAAGGAAACATTGTTGGGGTTGTCGTGAAAAACGGAACGCTTAAAGAAGGAACGGCTATTTCCACGAATACCGCCGCGGGGAAAATCAGACGTATAATTGATTCCACGGGGCATCAAGTGAAAGAACTCATTCCAAGCGCCCCCGCTTTGATTTTGGGTTTCGGCGCGCCCCCGTTGGTAGGAGAAGAGTTTAAGACCGGAAAATCATCGGATAGTGCCGTGCGCTCATGCCTGGTTAAAACCGAAACAGCCGCGGGGAACGAAAGGGATAAAAAGATGCCGCTCATAATAAAAGCAAATGAAGCGGGATCTCTGGAAGCGCTGAAAAACGTAATAACGAAACTATGCGAAAAGTTTCCTCTCTGCGTCATCTCGAAGGGAATAGGCGACATATACGAAAATGAGGCGAAATTAGCATTGCAAACAGGAGGAATAATTCTGGGTTTTAACGTAAAAATAGACAAAGCGGCTTTGAACGTCATCAGGGCGCATGGTATTACCGCGATATCGTCCGATATCATATATGAGCTGGAAAAATCCATCGAAGAATTTTTCAGTGGCAACATAAAGCACGATTTCAGAAAAATCAAAATACTCGCGACTTTCGGCGGTCCGGGCGGTAAAGAATACATCATCGGCGGCAAGGTCATTAAAGGACCCGTGCGGAATCAGGAGCCGTTTGAACTTTGGCGGAACATCAAGCCGATAGGAAAAGGGAAAATTATAAATTTGCAGTCGGGCAGGAAAGACGTGTCGGAAGCGGGCGAAAGTATGGAAGTCGGGCTTTTGGTTTCGAGCGATATGCCCATGCGCGAAGACGATGAACTGATGTTCGAGGACAAGTGATGATAATCGGCGAAAATATGCCAAAACCGTTTCGCAATCTGAAAATAGCGAGCTTGATAGAACGGGAGCTGACAATCCTTATGGTGAAAGAATTTTGCGTTCCGGACGCGCTTGTAACAGTTACGGGAGTTGAAGTTTCGGAAAAGTTAGACCAAACTAAAATTACGATTTCGGTGATTCCGCACGATAAAGAGCTTGAAGCGTTTTACGCGCTGGAAGACAAGCGGAAAGAGCTGGAATATAAAGTTCTTAGAAAATCGAGGTTAAGAATAATTCCGAAGTTTAAGTTCGTGATTGATTCCCGCGTCTGATTTATTTATTGAACCTCGGCAATTTTAACGGCCGCGTAGCCAAGTGGTAAGGCAAGGGTCTGCAAAACCCTTATACATGGGTTCGATTCCCGTCGCGGCCTCGGCGCAAAGTTCTTTTATAACACATCTTTAGGCGCAATAGGTAGACTAAATCGGTTGTTGCTGATTATTAGCCTACCGTGTAATATTATAAAAATAATGAGAAAAAGATCTTGGACAGTTGATCAATTAATAGATGCAGTGGGAAATTCATTTAGTTATAGGCAAGTACTGAATAAATTAGGTTTACGCGAGGCTGGAGGTAATTATGAGCAGGTTAAGAAGTATATAAAAGAAAACAAGTTGGATATAAAACACTTCAAAGGTAGGGGTTGGAATTTGGGATTAAGGGGTATTGGTAAACCGCGTGTTTCTTTGGATAAAATTTTAGTAAAAGATAGTTATTTTCAAAGTTTTAAACTAAAAAACAGATTATTTGCAGTTGGTCTTAAGCATCAACAATGCGAGCAATGTGGATGGGCAGAAAGAACCAAAGATGGATATTTGCCACTAGAGCTTGACCACATCAATAGCAACCGTCACGATAATAGGTTAGAAAATTTAAGAATTTTGTGTCCGAATTGCCATAGTTTAACAGAAAATCATCGCGGTCGTTCAGGAAAAGGAAGGCCAAAATCAGCCCGAGTGCTGGAATGGTAGACAGCCAACACTTAAAATGTTGTGAGGATTATCCTCGTGTGGGTTCGATTCCCACCTCGGGCACTAACATACACACCTCAAATGAACGATCAAAATTTTAAAATATCGCCTCTGGAAAAACAGCTCGTGAATTCCATTGTGAGAAAAGTGGAAGTAGAAAAGAAAAAACACGAGATGAAAACCATAAATTTCAACGGTCTTTTCGGATTGTTGGATGGCGAAGAGCAGGCGCTTGCAGATAAGGTCAAGAATTTAAATCCGAGAACTTTCGGGTTCAAAGGACGGTATCTCGGGATACAAAAAGCTCCAAAAAATCTCGTTCCTCTACGCGGGCAAAAATACAGATGGAAAGGTAAGACGGAAAAAATAACAACTCAGTATATTTCACGCGAAACATACATTGCGTACAAGAAACTCAACGTGGCATTATACAAAGACACCGGTTGCAAGCTTCTAATCGCTTCCGGATACCGCTCGCCCGCTTATCAAACGACAACATTTCTGTGGTATCTGAAATATTACAAATTCAACATTAAGAAAACGGCGAAACGGGTAGCCATGCAGGGATATAGCGAGCATGGTTATCCAAAGCGGCAAGCTGTTGATTTCGTTACGCTTGGCGGGATTCCTACAGACACGAAACCATTGGATTTTGCGAAAACGGTTGAATACAAATGGCTGTCAGAGAACGCCGGACATTTCGGTTTTTATGAATCATACCCCAAGGGGAACAAACTCGGGTTGATGTTTGAGCCGTGGCACTGGCAGTACAGAGGAAAATAATTTCTTATGTATAAATACGTTGATGAGCAAAAATGGCTTGAGGCGGGTAAACATCAGGACTGGTATCTACGGACCCGGGAAGATTATAAACGCCCGCTTGAACAAGCCGAAAAAGGCGGAAGGGAAACAAATAACCGCGTCTGTTTAGAAAAACAGAGGCGGTTATTTTATAGAGTGGGCACACCAGGAGTCAAACAAAATTCCGCTTCGCGTAATTTTTTGAAACCCATCGGTTTCAATACTTCCGCCACGGTAAAACTATCGTTTTCCCGACCCCTTTCCCGTTCGAGTCCTGGTGAAATTAAAATTTAGTGCATTACAATTTTGTGCTTTGATTTTTAAACTTTGGATTTTATTAGTGGGCACACCAGGACTCGAACCTGGAACCGGTCGTGTATAAGACGACTGCTCTACCATTGAGCTATATGCCCGACTTATGAGAGTTTATCACTTTCGGTTACCGGCTGACAAGGTCTGATCTCTGTTGTAGTATAAAAAAAGGATGAGGCGGAACAATTTACGCGCGCTTAGCTCAGTGGTAGAGCGACTGTTTTACACACAGTAGGCCGGGGGTTCAATCCCCTCAGCGCGCACCATAACAAGATTAAAAGGAATTTTTCCTATTTCACAATGGGCTTCCGCAATGGAAGCCCATTGTATTTCCGCAACGCCGCGCGCT
>MFKJ01000019.1:6952-36371 GCA_001779535.1 Candidatus Jorgensenbacteria bacterium RIFCSPHIGHO2_02_FULL_45_20 | reverse complement strand
GGTCATGCGACCACGGTAACCGAATTAGTATCTACTCGGGAGGGTTTCGGTAACCTTTTTTATTATCTACAACGTGAATTTTCTATTGTTGCATTCATGGGTGTATAATTCCGTTATATATGTTCCAAATTGAGGAAAATGTGAGCTTGGCACAATTTACTACGTTTGGCGTGGGGGGAAAGGCGCGGTATTTTTGCGAGCCGAAAAACAAAGAAGGCGTTAAGTATGCGTATACATTTGCAAAAGAGAAGCAGATCCCGGTATTTGTTTTGGGGGCCGGTTCAAATCTTCTCGTGTCCGACGATGGATATGAGGGACTCGTAGTGAGGCAGGCGCTTACCGGTATTTCCGTTCTGGAGAAAAGCGATGCCGCCATATCCGTGTATGTTGGGGCCGGTGAGGCGTGGGATCGTTTTGTGTTATGGGTCGTCGAGCATAATTGCGCGGGCATCGAATGCCTTTCTGGAATTCCCGGAACGGTGGGGGGTTTTATTTTCGAGAACGCCGGCGCCTATCGGCAAAACTGCAACGATCATATTGTGAGCATAGACGCGTTTGACGGGAAAGAGGGGGTGTGGAGAACCTTCTCGAAAGACGAGAGTGATTTCTCCTATCATATGAGTTTTTTTAAAAAAAACACAGGTCGTTATTTCATCGCGGGTGCCCGCTTCGATTTTCCGCGGTCTGAAACGGTATGTACCAGATGTATGTATAAGGACAATAAATTCGATTTTTCGAAATTATTTCCCGAGACGGAATCTATGCCGTCTCTCACGCAGATGCGAAACGCGATTCTTCGTGTGCGAGGGGACAAAGGAATGCTTATTATGGACGGATTCGAATCATTTAAGAGCGTGGGGTCATTTTTTGGACTTCCCCCGGTCTCACGTGAAAAATTTTTGGAAATAGAACAGATCGCGAATACAATAAACAAAAAGAAGGCGCTGGAACTTTCTCCTTGGTATTGGGAACATAACGACGGAACGGTAAAAATCGCCCCGGCATTCCTTCTGGAATTTACCGAATTTGTAAAGGGATATCGTTGCGGAAATGTCGGCATTTCTCCGAAACATTCTCTTGCGGTTGTCAATTACGGTGGCACGGCGCGCGAAATAAAAAGTCTTGCGGAGAATATGCAAAAAAAAGTTTTCGAGCTGTTCGGGGTGCGTCTCGTTCCTGAAGTTACATATATCGGTTTTCCCGCGTAACGTATGAATACGGAAAAGGAAAAAAAACTTTTGGAGCTTTTCGATGAAATCGAAAACGACACATCGCTTCCAATTCGGGAATCGAACCTTGTTTTTGGAGAGGGAAACAGCGATTGCGAAGTTATGTTCATTGGTGAAGCCCCCGGACAAAAAGAAGATGAACTTAAGCGGCCGTTTGTCGGAAGAGCCGGACAGCTTTTGAACAAAGTAATAGAAAGCGCGGGATGGAAACGGGAAAACGTTTATATCACGAATATAGTGAAGCGCCGCCCTCCCGGAAACCGCGACCCCTTCCCAGAAGAGATAGAAGCGTATAAGCCATACCTTACAAAACAAATAGCGGTAATAAGGCCAAAAATTATAGCCACTCTCGGCAGGTTCGCTATGAATTATTTTCTTCCCGCGGCTAAAATGATGCGCGATCAGGGAAAAGTTTTCAAAGTAAATTCGCTTTTGGTTGTTCCTCTTCTGCACCCCGCCGCGGCGCTTCGGTCAAACGCGATGATGAATGAATTTGTGAATAGTTTTAAAAAACTACCCCTTATCATCAAGAAATATGATTCGCTTATAGCGAGTGTTTCGTCCGCGGAAAAAAACCGCGAAGCCGATAGCGATTTGTCTCATCAGAGCGCTCTCCTCTGAAAAAACCGCCGCTCGCGGTGAGGTGTCTTTGTGTAGTATAATTTTATAAATGAATTCATTCGCGTTTTATATTTGTGAGCGGTTTTTTTACGGAATCGGCGATTTTTTGCGGCGGTGGTACGTCTCCGGAGGCAAAAAGTACGGCAATTTCATTATTGATGTTTTGGAAACGATGGATAGGATTTTCGCGTGGAAGATGAACGCGGTCAATATGTTCAAGCCGCTATATAAGGACTACTCCGTAATCGGATATGTTGTCGGTTTTCCCATCAGATTAGTTCGTCTTATTATCACCCTTGCAATATACGCGGTTGTTATTCTTATAGCCGCGGGCGTTTATTTGATATGGCTCTTTGCCCCGATATATGTCGTCTGGAATATCTTTAAATAACGCGAAATCGTATGGCGCAAAACATTTTTTTTAAAGACAAGCGGCTTTATATTTCTTCCTTGGGAGAACTTATTACCCGGATAGTATTTTATTCGTGGTATGCTGTTTTTTCGGCCGCGACGATCGTAGCGCTTGTTTTCACGAATGTAAAACCGTTTTTTTGGGCCGCGGTTCTTGCAACGCTGTTTCTTTTGAGCCGGCTTATAGTCGTCCGCAAGGCCAATCGCTCCATATCGGAATTGTCGCGCAGGGAAAGTATAAATGTGGCGGATTGCGCCACGCCCTCCGCATACAGAATAATCAGCGCTTCTTTCCGCCGCGCTCAAATCACGAAAGAAGATCCACATCTCGTTCTCTTGTTTAATCTGCTTAAAAGGCGCGACGTGCGGAATATTTTGACACGGCTCGATGTTTCTTATGCTGATTTTTTGGCGAAACTCCGCGAAAAGCTCGATGCCAATAAACACGATTTGAATTTAAATGAGCTTAGAGCGGAGTTCGAATCGGTTGCCGTTTCGGCTTTTGCAAACGGAGTCAAAACGTTTGAAAAATTTGTTGAGCCGAGAAATTTGTTTGTAGCGGCGGTGTTTAGCGGAAAATCGGCAGTTACAAACCTCCTTAATATTTTTGAAATAAACCCGAGCGACATCGGAGAAATGGTTGTTTTTGCCAAGTATGCCGGCGGACTGTCCGGAATGAAAAAGACGCCGGCCTTTCTCGGCGGCCTTGTTTTCGGTCAGGACCCCGTAAGAAAGAGAGCCGTCAACCGTTCATGGACGTCGCGCCCTACGTCGTTTTTGGATAAATTCAGCAGGGATTTTACGGCACAGGCGAGACGCGAAAAAATCGGTTTTCTGATAGGGCACGACAGGGAATATGAAAATATGCTTCGCGCCGTTTCTATGCCGGGGAAACCAAATGTTATTTTGGTCGGGGAGCCGGGAAGCGGCATCACTACGCTTGTGGCCCATCTCGCGTATAAAATGACAAAAGATGAAGTCCCTAAAGTCCTTTTTGACAAACGCCTTATCTCTCTCGATATACCAAAACTGCTTGCGGGCGCGGACGCCGATGATTTGAGCGAGAGAATACGGAGTTTGGTGGCTGAGGTTGTTATGGCCGGCAACGTGGTTCTTTTTATAGATAATATGCATGATCTTTTCCGTACTTCCGATGGCAAGTCGGTGAACGCCATAGATATGTTTTTACCGCTCATATCGAACGAAAACATTCCAGTTATAGGCGCCACTTATCCGAGAGAATTCAAATTGATAGTGGAACCGCGAACCGATTTTTTGAATCAGTTTGAAGTCGTTCGCGTGGATGAGATTTCGGAGGAAGAAGCCGTGCGGTTTCTCGCGTGGAGAAGCATTTTGCTTGAGAGGGAATTCCGCGTCGTTATAACCTTTAAAGCGATAAAAAAAGCCGTGGAACTCGGGCATAAATATTTTCACGACAAGATGCTTCCCGGGAGCGCCTCAGACATTCTTAAAGAAGCGGTTATTTTCGCCGCGGATAAAAAAACAAAAAGTGTTTCTTCCGACGAAGTCATAAAAGTTGCCGAACTCAAAAGCAAGATACCAATAAAATCCGCGGCGGGGGATGAAGCGGACAAGTTGCTTAATCTGGAGGAGCTGATACACAAAAAACTTGTTAATCAGTCATCCGCCGTTTCGGCGGTTTCGAGGGCCCTGCGCGAGTACAGAAGCGGCCTTTCAAGGAAGGGAGGACCTATAGCGTCATTTCTTTTCGTAGGCCCGACAGGCGTGGGGAAGACGGAACTTTCCAAAATACTCACGGAAATCCAGTTCGGTTCTAAAAATTTGATGCAAAGATTCGATATGTCGGAATATCAGGATAGGCAAAGCACATTCCGGCTTATAGGCAATCCGGACGGTTCAAGGACCGGAACGCTTACTGACGCCGTATTCAGCAATCCGTACAGTTTGATTTTGCTTGATGAATTTGAAAAGGCGAATGCGGACATTTTAAATTTGTTTCTGCAGGTGTTTGACGACGGACGCCTTACGGACAGCTTGGGTAAAACCGCCAATTTTGAAAATACGATAATCATCGCCACTTCGAACGCACACTCCAATCTTATAAAGCAGAGAATAGAGGAAGGCGTGCCGATAGAGAATATAAGCGAGGAGATAAAAAAGAAACTTACCGACTATTTCAAGCCCGAACTTATAAACCGCTTTTCGGATGTTGTGGCTTTCAGAAATTTGAATATGGAAGAGATAAAAACAATAGCTGGATTATTGGTGAACGAAGTCCGCGGTACAATTATGTCCTCGCACGGAATAGAGTTGATGGTTGACGACGCGGCGCTTCGGCGCATTGCCGAGCTTGGATACAGTCCCGTGTTTGGTGCCCGGCCGCTAAGGCAGGTGATATCTGAAAAAATACGCAGTGTTTTGGCGGACAAGATATTGCGCAAAGAAATTTCACGCGGCAATGCCGTAAACATTTCATTTGAAAACGGCGAATTTGAGTTATTAGTTACAAAATAACACCTCCCTAAAAACTAAAATTATGGAAACCGAAGTTTGCGCAGGCGTAATAATTTACCGCAGGACGCGTTCAGGCATAAAATTTCTTCTGCTTTATCACGGAGGCAGGTATTGGAATTTTCCGAAGGGGCACGCGACAGAGGGTGAAAAGAGTTTCGCCGCCGCCATCCGCGAAGTGCGGGAAGAAACGGGGCTGGGACAATCAGATATGCGGTTTCTTGATTGGTTCAGGGTTCAGGATAGATTCGTTGTAGTGAAAAACCACAAGGAGGTTTTAAAGGTTGTGAGCTACTATTTGGCGGAAACGGCAAATCCACGCGTAAAAATATCAAAAGAGCACCAAGGGTACGGATGGTTTCTATGTCGGGATGCTTTACATTTTCTAATACACCAAAACCTCCGTACGAATCTTAAAAGAGCGTGCGACATAATAGCTAAACGTTATCCAGAAAATGAGGATACGCAAAGAACAGGAAAAATCGCTAACTGACAAAGTTTTTATTATTGTGAAAGCCATCCCTAAAGGCATGGTTGCTTCATTTGACGAAATCTATTATTTTTTTGAAAGCCGCCGGCTCGTTTTTGGCTAGTTCGGCCAGCATTTTTCTGTTTAGCGTTACATTTTTATCTTTTAACTTTTTAATAAGGGAGCTGTAATTCATACCTTCCGCCCGCGCTCCGGCATTTATTTTTACCTGCCACAAGGCCCTGAAGGCGCGCTTTTTTTCCTTACGTCCCTTAAATGCCCTGCTTTGCGAGTGCAGAAGAGCTTCGCGCGCCGCGCGCTCTTTCGATTTGCGTCCCCACTTAAACCCTTTTGTTTTTTTGAGTAACGACTCCCTTTTTTTATGAGCCGAAGTGCCTCTTTTTACACGCGTCATAGATGTCTTGTTATTTTGGTTTTTTTCATTACCAGTCCGCGCATTTTTTTCTTACGCGAAAGTTCTTTTCTGCTTTTATTGCTTCTTCCGTGGCACAATCCCATCGCCCTTCTCCTTATCTTGCCACTGCGTGTTATTTTTATCCTGCTTGTTATGCTTTTCCGCATGTTTTTGTTCGCGTGCGTTAAACCCGCATTCGACAAATTCTTGTGTCTTGTATGGTACTTAATTTCCTTTATATTTGCAAATCCTTACTTCTTTTTGCTTATCTGCACTATGTACCCGCGCCCTCCTTGTTTTGGCTCTGATGTTTTTTGATATGTCTCGGTTATGAGCGTTAAAAAGTCCTCAAGTTTTTTAAGCGCCCACGGTTTGTTGTATTTTTCCCTGCCTTTCAAAAAGATACCCACCTCAACATTGTGTCCGTCTTTCAAAAACCCGTCTATGCGCCTTGATTTTATTTGAAGGTCGTTTATTGCCGCGCGCGGAGTGATTCGGACGCGCTTCATCTCCTTGTTTTTTTGTGCCTGCTGTTTTTTACGCTCATCCTTCTCCTTCTGGTACCGGAATTTGTCGTATTTCATTATTCGCACGACGGGCGGTTTTGCTGTAGGCGCTATTTCAATAAGGTCGAGTTCTTTCTCGCGAGCCAAGGCAAGCGCGCTGTCGCGCGGCATTATCCCGAGATTTTCAGAATTCTCGTCTACGACCCTTACCTCTGGAGCGGTTATTTGATTGTTTATCTTGTTTTCTATCCTTTAATTATAGCACGAAAACAAAGATACCGCACTAAGCGGTATCAATTTAACTAAATATTCTTCTAATTTTATATAATACTATCACTGATATCACTGATATGACGCGCCCCAATTATGGGGCGCGTGTTTTAATGCTGAGCACTTCTAACCAATAGGACCTTTTGTGCAAATGCCCCAAGCCGCGTTTGTATGAAATTTTTTGTCGAAACACAATCCCCACATCTTAAAAAATGCTTATCTGTTGTTGTGATGTGGGATTTCACTCTACCATTGTGTTTTCCCCACAATCTAATAACAGCGACATCGTGCACGTCTATAACGGTTCCTTTTAGCGACTTCATAGTGCTCTCCTTGTTTGTTTAATAGTAGTGACAAAAAGCTAATCTATTTCTACTTATACCATATATGTTTGAATATTGGAAGGGTTTGATGATACGCAAACAATACAATCTCCCCAAATCGCAAATTTCTTGATACTCTGAAAATGTGAAGATATTCGCAGTAAACAAAAAAGCAGAGTTTGACTACGAAATTTTGGAGCGTTTCGAGGCCGGTATAGCGCTTACCGGGCACGAAGCGAAGTCCATAAAAATGGGGCACATAAATCTGTCCGGCTCGCATGTTATCGTAAAAGGAAAAAACGCCAGCGTGATCGGCATGAGCGTTTCGTCTTTCCAGCCGATTAACCGTCCTGAAAAATATGATTCAGAGCGCGTGCGTAAACTGCTTTTGAATGAAAAAGAGTTGGGTTATCTCGCGGGCAAGTTGAGGGAAGGATTGACGCTATTGCCTATAAAATTGTATAATAAAAAGAGTTTTATGAAGTTGGAGCTGGGTCTTGGTAGGGGAAAGAAAAAATGGGACAAGCGTGAAACGCTGAAGAAGAGGGAAACAGAAAGGGAAATCAGAAGATAAATTTGAAAATTAAGGGGATGACGGGCTTCGACAGCGCGCATTCTCACGGGTTGCGAGCCGAGCTTGGATACCTCGTAAAAATATTCAAAAAAACAAATAACTGCCAATAAAACAGCAGTTCCCGCGTTCGCATACGCTTAAGCGCGGGCATCGGCCCTTGATAGTTCCATAGAGGACAGCCGGTGTAATAATGGAAATCGTTCCCTGGTAGAGTTCCGCTTCCCGCTCTCCGGAAACTAAATTTTAGAGAAGCGATTTCTTTCTTTTTGAAAGTACGCTCGTAGATTGTCCGTGTATAATCGTGTTGGACGCCGGTTCAACTCCGGCCATCTCCACCAAAACAACAAACCCCCAAAAGGGGTTTGTTGTTGTGTCATGGGGTTAAAGTCGGGGTTGAATAGGAGGGTGGCATCCCTTTGTTTTTAATACTGTGAAAATGTGTTTGCCTGCGAGTTTTTTTGGTTGTAGAGTGAATTTATAAGACGATGAAAGAAGAAATTTTAGCGCGGATATCCGAGTGCGGCGTTCCGCGCGATAAAATCGGCCTTGAGTTTCAAGAGAACGAGTCGCTCGGCCATTATTCTACAAGCGCGGCTTTTTTGGTCGCGAGACAAAAAAACATTTCTTCAAAAGCGGCCGCCGAAGAACTTGCGGCGCTCATTGAAAAAAACAACGACGGTTTCTTTTCGCGGATTGAGGTTGCCGGCGCGGGATTTATCAATTTTTGGATTTCTCCGGCGGTGTTTCAAAAAGAAACACTGACAATTCTTAATAAAGGCGAAGCATACGGCAAAAACGATGCCGGCAAAGGCAGGAAAGCCCGCGTTGAGTATGTCTCCGCGAATCCGACCGGCCCGATACATATAGGGAATGCCCGTGGCGGTCCGTACGGAGAATCGCTTGCGAGAACTTTTTTGATGAGCGGATATGAAGTTACGAGAGAGTATTACAATAATGATATCGGCGGGCAAATCGAAAAACTCGGCGCCACGCTTTTTTATTGGTATAAAAAAGAGCTTGGCGGAGACCCGATATTTCCGGAAAATGGATATCAAGGAGAATTTCCGCGCGAGATAGCCGTGTCGGCCGTTGCCGCGCTGGGACGGGATTTGAAAGAATCCGATGTAGACAATCTTATCAATTTCGGACTCGAAGAAATTTACAAAGAAAATTTCGACGTATTGGAACGGCTGGGAATCAAGTACGATATCATACGCGAAGAAAGCGAGCTTATTTCGTCCGGCGCGACCGAGCGTGCGATAGAAGAGCTTCGTTCCCGCGGTTTTTTGAAAGAATATGAAGGCGCTTTATGGTTCGCGCCGAAAGATGAATTTCTGGAAGACCGCGAGGCCGTTGTTGTGAAATCAGACGGAACACCGACCTATTTCGCGTCAGACATCGCTTATCACAGGGAAAAATTCAAATCCGGTTCAAATAAAATAATAGACATTTTTGGCAGTAATCACTTCGGGCACATCCCAAAACTTCGCGCGCTCACGAATATTTTCGGTTTTAGCCCTGATGATTTTTACGTTTTACTGTACCAAAGCGTAAGAGTCAAACGCGGCGGCGAGGTCTTAAAAATGTCGAAGCGCGCGGGCACGTACATAACAGCGAGGGAGGTTATAGACGAGGTTGGTCCGGACGCGATGATTTTTTCTTTTTTGTCGAGCGCGTCTACAACACACATAGATTTTGACCTTGAAGAAGTGAAAAAGAGAAATATGAAAAATCCGGTCTATTACGTTCAATACGCTTATGTTCGCGCGAGAAATGTAATCCGTAAACTAGGCGAGTATGATTCCGTGAGCGATTTATCCGTTCTTGCAAGCGATACCGACATTTTGCTTATGCGGAAGATGGCCGAGTTTCCGGATATTATCGCCGAGACGCTGAAAGATTTCTGCGTTCACAGATATACACGCTACGCGTATGAACTGGCGCGGGTATTCCATAATTTTTATGAAAAGGAGCGTGTTTTAAACGAAGACGAACCCGCAAAAAGCGCGCGGGCGGCTTTAGTTGAAGCGTTCGCGGGAGTGATGCAAAATACACTTTCAGTTATGGGAATTTCCTCTCCGGAAGAAATGTAGAGATATTTACGCAAAGAGTGATATTTGAGCAATTATAAAGAATGCGTAGAAAGAGAAAAGAACAAAGCCCTCTTTTCTTGAAAATTTCCTGTTTGTTTCGTAAAAGTATACGAAGAGTGCGAGAATCGCCGCCAAAAACGCGGCGATTGCGATATAAGAGGCGTTTGTTTCAATCCTAAACGGACGCATAAAAGCGAGCACGCCTATTATAAATATATTGGCAAGCGCGGAACCTATAATATTACTCATTGAAAGCTCCTGCGCGTGTTTTTTCCACGCCCGCACAGTGACGGCAACTTCAGGGAGATTGGTGCCCAAAGAAAACACAACGACGCCTATCAGCATTTTTGATACATTGAGGCCGTTAAACAGGAGAAGCGTGAAGTTCATTATCGCGGTTGAAAATATGATGAGTAATATGATTCCGGCCATAACCGCGAAAAATATTTTTACCATTCCTTTTTTGGACACTGCGGCTTTTGGACTATCGATAGAATTCTCCGCCGTTGTTTTAGCGTGGTAAATTACAAAAAAATAGAGAATTATAAGCGCGATGCCGTCGAGTTGTGAGATTCTTCCGTCGAAGCCGAGAAGGACCGGGGAAATGGCGCATAGAGCGAACGGAATCGCGCTTGAAAATTTTCCGTCCGTTTTTATTCCGCGATTCACAAACGCGCTTATTCCAAGTATCAAACCAAAGAGCACGAATAGACCGCCTATGAGGTTTCCGAATGAAATTTCCGTCGCGTTTCTTACCAGCGAGTTTATTCCGATGGAAAATTCAGGAAGAGACGTGAGAAAACCAAGGATGAGTCCGAGAAAAAAAACCGGAACCCCGAAATGTCCGGCTATTTTACGCACGTTTATGACTATGATATCAGCCGATTTTCCCAAAAAATAGAACAGAACGGCTATCGCAAGTATTATTCCGGCGGTTGTCATTTATTGTCATTATACCCCATTTATCGCTGGAAATTAAGGCCATTTTGCCATATAATCAGAAGGATAATATAGATAAAATATGCTTAAAAATATCACAAAGTTTTCTTTGCCGGAGATCGAAGAAAAAGTTCTTGAATTTTGGCGCTCAGGCCGCATTTTTGAAAAATCACTTGCGAAGAACAGCAAAAGAAAAAAGTTCATTTTTTTCGAGGGGCCTCCGACCGCGAACGGGAGGCCGGGCATTCATCATATTCTTGCAAGGGCCTTCAAGGATATAATTCCGCGATATAAAACAATGCGCGGGTTTTTCGTGCCGCGGCGCGGCGGTTGGGACACGCACGGGCTTCCTGTTGAAATCGAAGTCGAGAAACAGCTTGGTTTTTCCTCAAAAAAAGACATAGAAAAATTCGGAATCGCGGAGTTCAACGCGAAATGCCGCGAGTCGGTTTGGACGTACAAAGATGAATGGGAAAAACTGACAAGGAGAATGGGCTTCTGGCTAAACCTTCAGGACCCGTATGTTACATATAAAAATTCGTATATGGAAACGCTGTGGTGGATTTTAAAACGCGCGTGGGACAAAAAGCTTTTATACAAAGGGCACAAAGTTGTTCCGTGGTGCCCGCGATGCGGGACCGCGCTTTCTTCGCACGAACTCGCGCTTGGATATAAAGAAACGGAAGACAGGGCGGTCTATATTAAATTCAGGATAAATAGTGATAGTTCCGATTGGAAAGACACTTCGATTTTATCGTGGACAACGACTCCGTGGACGCTTCCCGGGAATGTCGCGCTCGCGGTCGGAGATAATATTGATTATGTCGGCGTACAGATTGACGGCGCGAAAGAATTTTTGATACTCAGCAAAAACGCGGTTAGGAGTGTCCTTGCCGGCCATTCGGTAGACGTAGTCCATAAATACAAAGGGCGTGATCTTGTGGGTCTTAAATACGAACCGCTTTTCGATATTCCTTTTTTTAAAGAAAGTAAAACAGCATACGGGGTTTACCCGGCTGATTTCGTTGCAACAGAAGACGGCGCGGGTGTCGTGCATACCGCGGTGATGTACGGAGAAGACGACTATAATCTCGGAATGAAGGTCGGATTGCCCGCGGTACATACCGTTGATGAACAGGGAAAGTTTGTTTCTGGTGTCCGGGATTTTTCCGGAATGAAAGCGAAAGACCAAAAAACAGAAGCGCTTATAATTGACGCGCTGAAAAATTCCGGAAATTTGTTTTCGGAGAATAAATATAAACACGAATATCCATTCTGCTGGCGTTGCGGATCAGCTCTTCTTTATTACGCTCGCAATTCGTGGTTTGTTGAAATGAGCTCTTTGCGTTCGCGGCTTATGAGTGAAAATCAAAAGATTAACTGGGTTCCGGAACATCTTAAGTCCGGAAGATTCGGCGAGTGGCTCCGCGAGGTTAAGGATTGGGCGATATCAAGGGAGCGTTTTTGGGGAACGCCTCTTCCGATTTGGGAGTGCGGACAATGCAAAAATACGAAAGTAATAGGTGGTGTTGTTGAGTTTGAACGTGCGTTGGGGAAAAGTTCGAATAAATACGTTTTTATGAGGCATGGGGAGGCGGAAAACATAACGCGCCATCTTATAAATTGCCATCCGGAGCCGGAAAAACTCCCTCTTACGCTCCGTGGCAGGGTGCAGGTTGAAAAAAGCGTCAAGGCCATGAAGCGCGAAAAAATAGACGTAATTTTCGCGTCGGATATCATGCGCACTAAGCAAACGGCGGAAATTGTCGCGGAAAAGCTTGGTGTTAAAGAGACCCATTTCGACCCGCGCATACGGGAGTTTGATTTCGGCGACTTTAATGGTAAAAAATACGAGGACTACGCGAAGTATTACGGTAGCCGCGCGGAGAAATTTGCGAAAAGGACTCCGAACGGTGAAAACCACACAGACCTGCGCAAGCGCGCTTACGAATTTTTGCGCGACATCGAGTTGAAATACAAAAACAAAACAATTCTTGTGATTACCCATGACGGCGTGGTGTATATGCTGCATTCCATAGCTAAGGGATGGTCGGACGACGCCCAGCTTTCTGAAAAGGAGAAAAGGGGAGTTGATTACGTGCGTCCGGCAGGATTTGAGAAGGAAGAGATAAAAAACGTTCCGCGCGACCCGACCGGGGCTTTTGATATGCATCGTCCGTATATTGATAAGATTAAATTCAAGTGTGATTCGTGCGGCGGTGAAATGAAAAGAGTGGAAGAGGTTGCCGACGTGTGGTTTGATTCCGGCGCCATGCCTTTCGCGCAGGCGCGTTACCCTTTTTCCAAAAAATCGACGCTTCAATACCCGGCAGATTACATTTCCGAAGGAATAGATCAGACACGCGGCTGGTTTTATACCCTACTCGCCGTTAGTTCTATTCTCGGTATGAAAGCACCGTACAAAAATGTTATATCGCTCGGACTTCTACTTGATAAAAACGGTCAGAAAATGTCAAAATCCAAAGGGAATACCATTAATCCATGGGATATGATAAGCAAATACGGGATTGACGCGGTGAGGTGGTATTTCTTCACTCTGAACCAGCCCGGCGAGTCAAAAAGATTCGACGAGGAAGAACTCGCCAAGGTGTCGCGAAGAATGTTTTCTTTGCTTTATAATTCCTTCGCGTTTTTCAATCTTTACGCTGATAAAGAACAGCACGCTGATAATATATCGCCCCAAAAACTATCAACTCTTGATTTTTGGATACTCGCGCGACTATCGGAGGTTGTTTTGAGGGCGACCAAAGCGCTCGATTCATACGATGTAGTTAACTCCGCGCGCGCCATAGAGGAGCTTGTGGATGATGTGTCGAGGTGGTATATACGACGCTCGCGCAGACGGCTTCAACATCCTGAAAATAAAGAGGACTATAGAACCGTCTCGGTTGTACTGCGTTCGGTTTTGAGCGAAATCGCGAGATTGATAGCTCCGTTTTCTCCGTTTTTTGCCGATGCCCTTTATCTTTCCCTGCCACATAAAAAAGAGTCCGTGCACCTTGAGTCGTGGCCTACACCGAACAAATTTTATCTGTCGAGGATTGGCAATACATATCTATCAAAAATGCGCGAGGCGCGTGATATCGCGAGTATGGCGCTCGCAAAAAGAGCGGAGACCGGCATGAAAATACGCCAGCCGCTTAAGTCCGCCACCGTGAAAAAGGACGCGTCTATAAAGCTTTCGCCCTCCGACAATGAATTTATTGAAATATTAAAAGAAGAGATAAATGTCAAAGAAATCATATTCGACTCCGCGGCGGAAGAGACGGTTCAGCTCGACACTAAAATAACCAACGAATTACGAGAGGAGGGGATTGTGAGGGAACTCATAAGAACGATCCAGGGATTGAGACAGGACGCGGGGTTTAGAATGGGCGACGAGGTTGTGTTGTATTTGTATATTGATGACGGTCTGAAATTAATCATTAACCGTAACATAGACAAGTTGAAGACGGATGTAAGCGCCAGAACAATAAACTTCGCGCGAACCGAAAAATTCGATATCGAGCTGGAAACAAAACTCGATGAGTACAAGGTTTGGATAGGGATTAAGAGGGAAAGATAATGTTAAATATACAGTAGTAAGTATAGAGAAGCGGGCGGTGAATAAAGTAAACAATAATTTGAAATTCTAATTTCTAAATTTTAATTCAATCGTAATTTACCGAATTAGAAATGATTTAGAAATTAAAACCCATAATTTTTCAATTATCATGAGTCCAGAGACCAGAACATGTCAGAATTGCAAGCAAAACTTCACGATAGAAAGCGAGGACTTTGATTTCTATAAAAAGATAGACGTTCCGGCTCCTACATGGTGCCCGGAGTGCAGGATGCAACGGAGGATGTTGTTCCGCAATGAAAGGACAATTTATAAAAGAGTTTGTGACTTGTGCGGTAAAAATAAGATAAGTATTTACAACAAAGAATCACAATATAAAGTTTATTGCCGTGACTGTTTTTATGGAGATGCGTGGAATCAACTCGATTCCGGGCATGAATACGATTTTTCTAAACCATTTTTCCAACAATATCTGGAACTGACGTTTCGCGCTCCCAAACTTGGATTGCAGGTTTCGCACGATGTAGTAAACAGCGAGTATTGTAATCACTATGCGGGAGTTAAAAATTGTTACCTTATTTTCGCTGGCGTAAACGATGAGGACTGCATGTATTGCAACTATGTAAGTGATTCCAAAAATATCGTTGATTGCCTTAGGGTATCTAAAAGCGAAATTTGCTTTGAATCTCTGGACTGTCATAACTGCAACCGCCTGATGTTCTCACAACAATGCCAAGATTCTTTTGACGCTTCCTTTCTATACAACTGCAAGGGGTGCTCTAATTGTTTCATGTGCTCGAACCTCGTTAGAAAAAGCTATTGCATTCGTAATGAGCAATATCCAAAAGGCGAGTATGAAAAAATCGTTTCTAAATACAATCTTGGTAGTAGATCATTAATAAAAGATTTATCAAATGAATTTGGAGAACTTAAAAAAAATACTCTGCGGCGCTCAATAGAAGGATTTAATCATATTAATTCAACCGGGAATTACCTTACAAACACGAAAAATTGCAAGGATTGTTTCGATCTGTCTTCCGGGGAAGATTGTCGATTTGTCATATACGGAAACGATGCTAAAGATATTATGGACGCCTATGCCGTATACCCAAAGGCGACACTTTGCTATGAAACAGTCGGCGCGGGCGCACCGGCGTATAACGCGAAGTTTTGCTATCTTCCATGGACTGGCTCGAACCTTACTTATTGCATCAACGCACTTTCTAATTGCCACAATTGCTTCGGGTGCAACCATATTCACGATGTCCAATATTGCATTTTAAATAAGCAATATTCAAAAGAAGAATATGAGGCGCTTATCCCAAAGATACGGAAACATATGGACGATATGCCTTATGTGGATGGGAGAGGTGTAGTGTACAAATACGGAGAGTATTTTCCTCCCAACATAAGTCCGTTCGCCTACAATGAAACTATTGCACAGCAATATATTCCGCTCACAAAGGAAAAAGCGATTTCGTCCGGATACGCGTGGTTTGACGATTCATCAAGGGACTATGAAATAACAAAGAAACAAAAAGACGTCCCGGACAACATAACCGAAGTCAGCGATGAAATATTAAACGATGTAGTAGAATGCGCTCACAATAAAGCTTGTGTTCATCAATGTACGGGTGTTTTTAAAATTGTCTCCGCAGAACTTCAATTTTACAGGCGGTTTAATCTTCCGCTTCCGCGTCTTTGTCCCAACTGCCGCCACTATGAACGCCTCAAACAGAGGAATCCTCTCAAATTGTGGCATAGGAAATGCCAGTGCGTAGGCAAGACATCGGAGAATGGAGTATACACAAACACCTCCCGCCATCAGCATGGAGATGGCCCCTGTCCTAATGAGTTTGAAACGAGCTACGCTCCCGAGAGACCGGAGATAGTGTACTGTGAGGCGTGCTATCAGAGTGAAGTTGCTTAATGTTCATAAAGTCCATAAAGTTTGTAAAGTAGAAAGCATTGCACACAAAATAAAATCCTAAACCCTAATATCTAAATCCTAAACAAATCCAAATGTTCAAAATCCAAAATCCACACTAAAGATACGGTGTAGCAGGCAAAATGTTTTATATTTTGAATTTTGGGTCTTGATATTGTTTAGAGTTTAGAGATTAGGATTTAGAGCTTGAAACCAAATTTATCCGCGTAAATCCGTTAAAGTAAGTATTAATCAGCGTCTATGTATCCAAACTTAGTCCTATTTTTTTTCTTACGAGACGGTATTTGTCCGCGGCAAGCGTTCCGGCTTTTTTCGCTCCATCCTTTATTATTTTACGGAGTAAGTTCGGCTGTTTTTTCAGTTCTGATTTTCTTTTTCTGAACCCGGAAAGAGAGGATACGATTACTTCCGCCAAATCGGCCTTAAACTCCGCGTATCCTTTGTTTTTATATCGCGATTCAAGTTCTTTGATTTTTACTCCGCCGAGAGCCGAAAAAATGAGAAGCAGGTTTGATATTGCCGGCCTTTTTTCCGGAGCGTAAACCACGCTGTTTTCCGAGTCCGTAACGGCACGTTTTATTTTGTTCCGTATTTCGTTGGGGGAGTCATCGAGAAAAAGGCATCCCTCCGCTCGTGATTTTGACATTTTTTTATCAGGCATATCCAAACTCATAAGACGCGGCACTTCAGTGAGGAGCGGTTTCGGTTCAGTGAAGGTTTTTCCGAAGCGCGTATTAAATTTGCGGGCGAGAGTCCTTGTAAGTTCAAGATGCTGTAATTGGTCGTCTCCCACCGGCACGAATCCGGCATCGTAAAGTAGAATGTCCGCGGCCATAAGCGTGGGATACGTAAAAAGCCCTGTGTTTTCCGCGTGCGTCTCTGTTTTTTCTTTGAACTGCGTCATACGAAACAGTTCTCCCATCGGCGTGATGGTATTAAGCACCCACGCGAGTTCGCTGTGAGTCGGAACGTCGGACTGCAAAAACAAAACCGATTTTTTCGGGTCGAGTCCTGCCGCGAGATATGACAGAACCACGTCTTCTATTTGTTTCTGTTTTTCTTTTGGCTTGTTCCAGCCGAGCGGATCCGTGAGCGAGTGAAGGTCGGCCACAAAGAACAGACAGTCGTATTTTTCCGAGTTTTGCAACTCGACAAAGTTTTTAAGCGCCCCGAGATAGTTGCCTATATGGAGCTTCCCCGTCGGCTGGATCCCTGCTATAAGTCGAGGTTTCATATTCTAATATAATATGACGTATTTTATTATTAGCCAAGAATAGGTAATAAATTAGATGTGTATGGATGAACTGTAATAATAATTCTGAATTTTGAAGCTCGAATTTCGAATAAAAATTGTTTCTGGATTGATTCGAAATTCAAAATTCGTAATTCGGAATTTGTTCTTATGGTCCTTATACTTCTATTATCACCGGCAAAATCATCGGTCTTCTCTGTGTTTTGTTGTAGAGAAACTGTCCTATCTGGTCGCGAATAAGAGTTTTGGCATAGTCCGCGTCGAGCGCCTGTCCTTTCGGCGACTTGCCGACAATCCCGCGTATTTTTCTTCTTATGTCGTCCAGAAGCTCTTGATTTTCTTTGAGATATATGAAGCCGCGCGAGATAATGTCCGGATTTTTAAGAATTCTACCGGAGTCCTTACTCATAGTCGTGATTATTACAACCATACCTTCCTGCGCGAGCGTTCTTCTGTCGCGAAGCACGACTTCACCGACATCTCCGACGCCGAGTCCGTCAACCATAACATAATACGCCGGCAATTGTTCGTCCGTTATTTTTACCGATTCCTTGGTTATCTCGATAACTGAACCGTTGTCCGGCAATATAGTGTGTTCCGGCTTCAGTTTAAGTTCTTCTTGCGCGAGCTGGGCGTTTCGCCATCTCATAAAATAATAACCGTGTATAGGAAGAAAGAAACGCGGTTTAATGAGCCGCATAACGGTTTTCAATTCTTCCTGCGGCGCGTGACCGGAGGAGTGAATATCAAGCATTTTATGATGGTAAACCAGAGCGCCTTGCCTTGTGAGGCCGTCTTTCAGATTTTGCACGCTGCGTTCGTTTCCCGGAACTACTGATGACGACAGCACGACCGTATCCCCCGGTTTTATTTTTATTTGTCTGTGCTCGCCGTTTATTATACGCATCAAACTGGCGTTCTGCTCTCCTTGAGCTCCGGTGCATAAAATGAGTATTTTATCGTCCTTGTATTTATGCAGGTCTTCAAGCGGCACTATCGCGCCGCGCGCGAATTTTACGTAGCCAAGTCGTCTTGCTATTTCTATGTTGCTTTTCATCGAAAACCCTCCGAGCGCTATCCTGCGCCCGAGTTTTTCGCCTATTTTTATGATTTCAGACATTCTGTCTATAAGCGAAGCAAACGTTCCGACGAGTATCCTGCCTTTCGCCGCCCTGAATATTTTTTCAAGTTCCTGTTCCACGATTCTTTCGGACAAGGCGAATCCCGGGACTTCAGAGCCGGTTGAATCCAGCATAAGCGTGTGGACTCCCTCTTTTCCGACCTGTTCCCATACTTCAAGTCCGCGCGGCTTACCATCCACTCCATAATCGAATTTAAATTCTCCCGGGTGAACGATGTTTCCCACCGGCGTGCGTATAATCATGCCGACTCCATCCGGAATGTTATGTACAACATCGAAAAACGTTACGGCAAAATTTTTCGATATTTGTTTCGTTTCGCCTCCGGTTACAATTTCAAAAACCGGTCTCGCCGAATGCGGAAAATCTTCCTGCCTCTTCATAATAATTTCTTTTGTGAGGCGCGTGGCGTAAATCGGCGGGTTGCCGATTTTATCCAGAATATAAGGAATCGCTCCGATGTGGTCGTAATGCCCGTGCGTGATTATGAGCGCTTTTATATTTTCTTTTTTGGATTCCAAATACGACGTATTGGGAATTATGTAGTCCACCCCCGGGGTTTCTATCTCGGGAAATTGGAGTCCGGCGTCTATTATTAAGATTTCATCGCCGTACTCGAAAAACATCATATTTCTGCCTACTTCTTCAAACCCGCCCAAAGGGACGTATTTGAGTGTTTCACCTGATGCGCGTGAAACAATATGCTGCGGTTTTTTTGCGGTTTTTGTTATTTCCGCTCTTCTTGTGATCATTTTATTAAATTTGTTTTTATGATCGACTTTATATTTTACTGTGTCGGAGGAGGGATTTGAACCCTCAAGCCTTTCGGCATACGGCTCTGAACCGTACGTGTCTACCAAGTTCCACCACTCCGACCTGTTCCGTGGGTTATTTCCGCCGGGGGAACGTATACGGGGTCTTATTTCAAAACACGCGCCTTTGTAACGAACCACTCGCTTATACCATCAAACCTCTCGCTTGGGTCTGATATCCTAACCCTCCAATATTCGGAGAAAAACGGTATTCCTCCGACTCCTTCGCGCACTACGTAAGTGTACGGAATTGAATACAGGAATACGGCGGGGGAGTCGTTTATTATGTAAGAGTTTATAAGTTCGCTTATGTCGCGTATTTTTCCCTCATCGCTTTCTTTGCGCAGGGAATCCAATAGAGAGTCCACCTTTGGATTGCTGTAGAAAGACAGATTCATGCCCGGGTATCCTCGTTCCGATGAGCGCCAAAAGGGCGCGAGATCGGAATAGTTTTTAGGGGACACGTTAAGAAGCGCCATATCGTATTCACCTCTCTTTATGATGTTTTGAGCGATGTCCTGGGGATCGAGTGTGATTAATTCGATGTTGTTTCGCGTTCCTATTTTTGTCCACTCATCAATGATGATTTCCGCGGTAGTTTTCAGGTAAGGCACGTTCGGGACGAAAACGTTGATGTCCGTCAATGTATCGTTTTTTGCCATTGTTTCGGCGGCGCGTTCGGGGTTGTATAACTGGGAGTCCGACTCTAATCCGATTGCCGGTCCGCCGATCTCTTCCAGCCATTCAGCTTCTCCGAACACTTCGCTTATTATTCTTTTTTTGGATACGCCCTCAACCAGCGCTTTGCGCATTGAGGCGTTTCCAAGCCCGGGATTGTTAAGGTTAAAAAACATCGCGAAATATCTGGTGGTCGGCAACCTTACGGCACTCCCGCGAAGCAATTCGAGTTTAGTGTCGCTTATCGGTTCGACCGCGCCGAATCCGTCTATTTTTTTCAACTGAAAAGCGTTTAAGAGTTCGTCCGCGGTTTCATAAAAGATAAATTTGATTTCGTCTATATATGGTTTTTCTCCGCCATAGAGATGGTTTCTCTCGAGAGAATAGTTCGTTATAAACCCGTTTTTGTTTTGCGACAATCCTTCGAATTTATACGGACCGCTTCCAACCGGCTGGAGAGTATAAGAAGACAAATAAAAATTTTCAATCGGGACGCCTTTGTAAATATGTTCAGGTATCACGAATAGCTTTTCGAGCGTACCCATAAAAGAGGCGTTTGACTCCGGCAGTTCGATCCTGGTTTGTAGCTGACTCACCCTTTCGGCGATGGCTCCTTCGAATGATTTCAGAAGCGGCGATTTTGAATTCGGGTTTTGAATCGTTTTTATCGTAAAAACAACGTCATTGCTTGTTATCGGGTTTTTATCATCCCAAACCATGTCGTTTTTCAATGATACCGTGAACACTTTGTTTTTATCGTCCGCGCTGATGCGTTCTGATAGATGTTTCGCGCGCGAAAAAATCAATTCGCTTATGTTCATATCAACCGTATTTCCCGACATAACCGGGTTTATGATTATCGGCTGGCCGACTATGCCTTCTCTGAATACTCCTCCGAAAACCGGCACAAGAACACTTCTTTCGTCTACGGCGATTGCCGCGCGTGCCAGCGCGGAAATCAAAAACACGGCGGTTATGCAAACCAACGCCTTAGTTTCGGCTCTTGAAAGCGAGTCGAGAAAAGCCCTAAAAATTTTCATAACAAATTCAAAATTATCTATCTTTTATTTCAGAACATGAGCTTCGCCACCGCAAGCGCGGCGAAAACAAATGCCAATACGATTGTGCTTATAAATATACCCCTTTCCATCCCACGCCTTGTTTGGTATGACGCGTCTCCTCCTCCGCCAAAAACACCGGAAAGCCCGCTTGATCTTTCCTGAACCAGGACTAAAGCGATAAGAATTACCGAAACGATAATTTCAGCGATTGTGAGCATATCTTTATTCCTTAAAGGCCGCCTTCCCGCCCGATGTTACCAAGAAGTTTACTGCGCTAATCAACAAAGACGCCAAAAAGAGCGGTACATATCCCTCTATATTAATCGGAGCGCTCCAGAAGTCAAGCAAATAAACGGTTAGGGCATTAATAGCAAGTAAAAATAGTCCTAATGTGAGAAGTATCACTGGCCCGAATATAAGCTTCAACACCGGGCGGATGAACATATTTATAAGCGTGAGAATCGCGGCCGCTATTCCCAAATCAACAAATCCTCCCGTAAACGAAACGCCGTCTATGAAACGCGCCGCGGCATATATGGCTATGGAATTAGATACGACGGCCATTATCAGCTTGCCTATGATTTTCATTGTTTTAATTTTATCACGTTTCCCGTCATAGCATTTGGTCAAGCAGATTTTGTCCCGTCATTCCCTGCGGTTTTTCCATTCCCATAACGGCAAGTACGGTCGGCGCGACATCTGATAAAATTCCTATCGTTGGTATTTTTGCCGCGCGCGTTCGGGAGTTTTTCCCTCTGCCGGCGAATTCTTTGCACACTATATAAAACGGAACGGGGTTTGGATTATGTTTTGTTTCCTCTTCGCCGGTTATCGGATCCATAACCGATTCCGCGTTTCCGTGGTCGGAAGTTATAAAAAGAACATGGTTGCCGGCGAGCGCGCTTTTCATAAGCCGGCCTATCTCTCGGTCTACGGTGCGTACGGCCTCGACTGTGGCGCCGTATTTCCCGGTGTGAGCAACAATGTCGGTGTTCGCGTAATTTACCAGGACAAAGTCAAAGCCGCCCTCATCCAACGCGAGAACCGCCCTATCCGTGATTTCCGACGCCATCATTTCCGGACAATCTTCATAGTGTGGCGTGTTTCTGGATGGAATAAGTACCCTGTATTCGTTTGTATACGGCTTTTCTCGGCGGCCATTGAAGAAATAAGTTATGTGAGCGTATTTTTCCGTCTCGGCAATTCTAAGCTGTGTTTTGCCATTTGAAGAAATGACCTTGCCGAGCGTGTCCTCGACAATCTCTTCTTTGAAAGCCGCTCCATCCGCGCCTTTAATATACTCCGTCATTGTTACGACGCGGAGATTGTTAAATTTAATTGTTTCGAATTGCGAAAAGTTTTTATTCATGAACGCTTCGTAGATTTGACGCATTCTGTCTTCTCTGAAGTTAAAAAATATAACAGAATCGTTATCCCGTATCGGCTGTTCACTCCCTGATATCGAGAACGGCGCCACATATTCGTCGTTCATGCCCTTTGAATAAGCGCTTTCGATTCCTTCTTTGAGCGGGCATGTCTTGTTGTGAGCCGTCAGGTTTTTGTATGCCGCCCAGGTTCTGTCCCAGTGCTTGTCGCGGTCCATCGCGTAATACCTGCCGGATACGCTTGCCACTTTGGCGGTGCCGGCCGATTCAGCCGAGACAAGCTCTATAAGTTTTATAGCTGAACGCGGAGAACTATCTCGTCCGTCTGAAAACGCATGTATTACCAGGTTCTGGTAATTTTCCGCTTTTGCCATCTTGATGAGCGCGTAGAGGTGAGACAATGCGGAATGTACCACCCCCTCTCCGATAAGCCCTATAAGATGCACGGTGGAGCCGTTTTTTTTCGCGTGCGCGAAAGCGGATTTCAGTTCCGGATTGGAAAAGAATGTTCCGTTTTCAATCGCAAGCGATATCCTTGAGTAATACTGGTAGAGCACCTTGCCGGCGCCAATCGTGAGGTGTCCTATTTCGCTGTTGCCTTCCTCGTCCCAAGGCAAACCAACCGCCATTCCTGACGCCTGAAGAGCTCCAGCGGGGAAATTGTTTTCAGCGTATAGTATATTTTCCGGATGGGCCGCGAATATCGGATTGGATTCGTCCCGTTTTCCGATTCCCCAGCCGTCAAGAACAACAAGCATATAAACCCGCTTCATACTTGTCATTTTAGTTTTTTTGACACAAATAAGGAAGGGGCGTAAAATTAAATTAATAAGCAATAAAATGTCGATATGCGCGAGTTAATTAATTTTCAATTGAAATATGAATCCAAACGCGTTCATTGCGGCAACGTTTCTGTTTTTGGGCGTTCTGGTTGGTTACTTTGTAAAACTTTGGGTATCTTCAAGAAGGAAAAGTTCGGTTGAAACTAAAGCCGAAGAGCGGATAAAGGCCGCGAAAGCGGAGGTTGAAAAAATAATGGCGTCCGCCAAGGACACCGCCGCGCGTGTTTTATCCGACGCGCAGAAAGAAGAGCGTGAAAGGAAACAGGATATACGCAAACTCGAGGAGCATCTTTTGAAGAAAGAAGAATTCCTCGAAAAACAACAAGTGGAAATAGACCGACTTTCCGCGCAAAAGAAGGATGAGTTGGAGAAGCTGAAAAATGAGGAAATCAAACTCGAAGAAGAGAGAAATAATATATCCCGCGAGATGGAACGAATAGCCGGTACGTCGCGCGAAGAAGCGCGACAGAAGATATTCGCTGAGGTGGAAGAAGACGCGAAAGACGAACTCACAAAGAAAATAACTGAGATGGAACGGGAAAAAAGAAAGGAGATAGAAGAAAAAAGCGTTGAAATAATCACATCCGCCATACAGCGCTATTCAAGGAACAGCATTTCCGATATTACGACAAGCGTCGTGAATCTCCCAAACGAGGACCTGAAAGGCAAGGTTATCGGCAGAGAGGGGAGAAACATACGAACATTTGAGCGGCTGACTGGGGTGGAGCTCATAGTGGACGAAACACCGGAGAGTATTTTACTTTCTTCTTTTGACCCTATGCGCCGCGAACTGGCGCGCATAGCGCTTGAGAAGCTTTTAAAAGACGGAAGAATCCAGCCGGCAAAGATAGAGGAAAAAGTCGAAGAGGCGCGCGCCGAACTTGATGATTATGTCGAAAAAGTCGGCGAGGATGCGGCGTTTGAAGTCGGCATACTCGATATTCCGAGAGAAATAATACGGCTCCTTGGCCGGTTGAATTACCGCACAAGCTATGGACAAAATGTTCTTCAGCACTCGATTGAAATGGCGCATATATCGGGTATGATTGCCGCCGAGCTCGGACTTAAGGTGGATGTGACAAAGAAAGCGGCTCTGCTTCATGACATAGGAAAAGCGATAGACCACGACGTTGAAGGCACTCACGTTGAGATAGGAAGAAAACTTCTGAAAAAATACGGGATGAGCGAGGACATTATACGCGCGATGGAAGCGCATCACGAAGAATATCCGTTTTCTTCCCCGGAGTCGTATGTGATAAGCGCGGCTGACGTAATTTCGGCGGCGCGTCCCGGGGCAAGGCGCGATACGCTCGAAAAATACCTTAAACGCCTTGAAGATATAGAAAAGGTGGTGCACACATTTGAAGGAATTAGCCAGGCCTATGCGGTCTCCGCCGGGCGCGAAGTAAGAGTTTTTGTGGTTCCGGAGAAGGTGGACGATTTCGGCGCCCTTCGGCTCGCCAAACAAATTGCCTCGAAAATAAAGTCAGAAGTTAAATATCCCGGGGAGATAAAAGTTACCGTTGTCCGCGAAGTTAAGGCGGTTGAATACGCGAAGTAGATAACATTAGTAGATTTTTGCTGGCTTTTTGCTATACTTGAATCAAATGTATAAAAGGTCGTTTATTCACAGAGATATTATGAAAAAGGACGGATTGGTTGAGGCGGTTATGAAATCCGCCGGCATAGAAACAAAGAAACAGTCACAACAAGCGGTTGAGGCCGTGTTTGATACGATTGTTAAAACATTGGGCCGCGGCGAAGAAGTCGCTATTACGGGATTTGGCACATTTCGAGTCGTTAAGAGAGCCGCAAGGATGGGCGTGAATCCAAAGACGGGAGAAAAGATACAAATCGCGGCGTCTACGAAACCGAAATTCAGAGCCGGAAAGCTTCTTAAAGAAGCGGTGCTCTAAATACTTAAGTAGGAGGTTAAAGAGGGATATATTAGATGTAATTGTAGCAGACAGAAATAACCACGCCGGTCCATGGACCGGCGTGGTTATTAAATCGCACCAACCGATTTTAGAACAGCTTCCTCACAAAGCCGCTCATTTCAATAAAAATTTGATACGCCTCTTTCACTTTCGCGAGAGATTCGCGTACCAGGTCTTTTATTGACGGTTGTAATTTTATTTCCGCTTCTGTGCTTGACGACACATTTTGCGGAGCGTCAAGAGACGCCGCCACTTCTTCGGAATCAGTAATTGTAGTAGTTGAGTTCTGATTATTTTCTTTTGCCTCCGTATTTATTTCATCTCCAGCTTGCGTTGAACTGGAATTGTTTTCGTTATTATTTTCAAACACCAGCAGGTAATTATTTTTGAATGCCGAACTGGCTTCTTCCGCCAGCGCGCTCGCTTCTGATAGAATTTCGTTTGCTTGATTAAGTTTGCTTGCAAGCGGTTCTACTTTTTTCACAGAGAACGCTTTTTCAAGTTTCGAGACGTCGCCGCGAATTTTTTCAAGCCTTGCATTAGCCGTTTCAATGGACTTTTTTTGTTTATGAACCATAAGAAAGTCGTTTACCTCATTCGCAAGAGGCATGTATGTTTCATCTCTCCACGCTTTCAACCCTTCGGCTTTTTGTTTTATGTCGTCCTTGGTCGCGTTTTCGCCGATGTCCTCAATGGATTTTTTTTCGGTTTCGTAGCGCGTGAGCGCGTCATTTAGGCGGCTTATTACGGAGTCCTGCCACATTTCTATAGTTCCGCTTGCGTGCGGTTCTTCAAAAGACGAAAAGAGTTTTACTTTCAGTTCTTTTGTTTCAACCTCGGAGAAATCAATCACTTTTTTCAGCGCTTCGACGCGAAATGCCATCTCGTTCGGATTATTTTCATCCTTGGCGTTTACGAGCGTGTCCACGCTTTCTTTTATTCCTTCAAGCGCCTTTTGAGCAGCGTTTGATTCAGCGGACGCGGGGACTCCTCTCAAGAAAAACATTGTTACAGCCAGAAGGAATGGAATGGCCAGTATTCGTGTTTTAGAAATAATAATGCGCATAAATTTGTGGTCAGTTTAGAATTTCGTTAAATAATTTGTCTATTTCTTCGCTTTTATCCGTATATTCGCTAATCATATCT
Source organism: Candidatus Jorgensenbacteria bacterium RIFCSPHIGHO2_02_FULL_45_20 (assembly GCA_001779535.1). Classification (GTDB taxonomy): domain Bacteria; phylum Patescibacteriota; class Minisyncoccia; order UBA6257; family GWB1-50-10; genus GWA2-45-9. The sequence goes on along the minus strand of MFKJ01000019.1, from coordinate 10,245 downwards.
TCTTCTTCGTTTTTAAGAACCGCCGGATTCATATGCCGCGCGTCCGTGTTTCCTATTTCCGTGATGGCGGAAGAAATTATGCTATCGGCGTTGTTGCTGTAGGAAATGTCTTTTAGTTGTATATTTATAGAAAGGGATTTCAATTCCTCGTTTATCGCGGCGCTTTCAAGCGATGCTATTGCCATATTTTGCGACGGGGAAAACATAAGTATGCCAGCCACGACCGTGAACGCGGCTCCTGCGAGCGACAGTGTCCCAAAATACGCGAACCTGCGAAAAGCCGGCGCGGAACGAATTTTCGGCCGCGAATCCATAATTAGCCGGCGGGTTTCCGCGGCAAATATCGGGTCCGGTTTTATGTCCCGCAGGATTTTTAATTGTTGAATCAAATTCTGATTCATATTTACTATTTTGTTTGCTGTTCTAATTGTTTTTTTAAATTCTTGAGCGCTCTATGCTGGATGACGCGGATAGCTCCTTCGCTTTTTTCGAGCGCGACGGAAACTTCGGCATTTGAAAGCTCGTTGATGAATTTCATTATCACAACCGACTGTTCGTCTGGTTTGAGTGTTTTCAGAGCTGTGTGAACTTTTTCCGCCTCGTATCTCGTGTCGAGCACATCCCCATCTATCGGAATATCCGCCGCCTCCGTTTCAATGACGCTTTCTATATCCACAGTGTTCTTTCGCGTTCTGTAGAAATCAATGACGGCGTTGTGCGCTATGCGGTACAGCCAGCTTGAAAAAGGGAACCCCTGGAAGCGGAACGAGCCAATGTTTTCCCAAGAGTTCATAAAAACATGGTGTGTTATGTCTTCAGCGTCCGCCTTGCTTGTCACCTTCAGGTATATAAAGCGGTATATTTTCGGCAAATACGCGTCATAAAGAACGCCGAACGCTTCGGATTCTCCTCTTTGCGCCTTTTGAATGAGCAACTCTTCTTCTTTCATATTCTATAACGATAAAAACTGTTTTTTGTTTCCGTAGACCTGTAACGTTACACGATTTCGCGGCTTGTTACAATATTAACCATGAGTGTATTTTAACAGAATTCCGTGGATTTGATATTATAAACACCTATTCCTGAAGGTCCGGAGGTTCAAACTCATAGTATGCGATTTAGAACCGCTTATAGTTGGCAGAGTCATTTCTGACGTCGTTTTCGGCGTGAGGGGAGATTACCCCAGAAATTTCTGAAAGCGTTCAAAAAAGCCGGTGCGCCATGCCAGAATTGCGGAACTCTCATTAAGCGTAAAAGAATTGACGGCAGGAGCGTGTTTTTTTGTCCGAAGGAGCAGAAAGAATGAATTCGAAAATCCCTAAAATTCGTAGATATACAATTTTTTGCAGAGAGATTTTGAAAGACGATTTAATTCGACTACTTCTCCGGGTTCTTTGTTCGTGAACGCAAAATCACACGACACTAAGCGCGTTCCCTTCGACAGCTCTTTCTCAAACTTCGGCAAAAGATCGTCCATCGTATGTTGATAAAGATACGCGAATATCCCGGCTGCTTGAGACACGTCTTCAAAGAAAAAATCTCTTTTCTTAATGCGTATGGAATTTGATTTTCCCGATATCCAAACGCGCGAAAGAGAGACGAGATAAGGATAGATGTTTTTCTCGATTCCTATGTAGTTCGCGTCAGGATGTTTTTTACAGCACGCCAGAAGTACTCGCGCGTCGCCGCACCCTATGTCGTACACCGTGTCGCCGCTTTTTATCTTTAGTGATTTTATTATGTCGGCGAGAATGTCTTTGGACACCGGGACGAATGGAGGATCTTTCCGATTCGTAAATATGTTCAAAAACAAAATACCGCAGAGAACGAATGAAATTAAAACGACTACGCCGATAAAGACGGAAAGGGCGATTAAGATAACTATTTGCATATTCTAATGTTCGGCCAAAGGCAAGAGCGTTTGGTTGTCCTATTCGTTGATTTTAGCGGAGAAAATTATTCCGAATTCTTTTTTCAAATCTAAAATACGATTGTAGGATTCCGTAATTCGCCATTCTTTAATTTTACCCTCTTTTATTGCATTAAAAATTATATCTCTAACTTTTTGCGCCATATCTTTATCGTATCCGTCGGGACCATTATTTGAAACAATTACTACGTCAATACCCGCATTTATCGCCGTTATTATCGCTTCGTCTAATTCATAATTATCGCTGATCGCGGCCATTTGCATATCATCGGAAATAATAACCCCCGTAAATCCGATTTGATTTCTCAAAATATTTTGCAAAAAAGCGGGAGATAAAGTTGCGGGATAATTTTTATCAATATTTTTATTTATTATGTGAGCAACCATAACCGCTTTTAACAATCCCTCATTATTGAGATTCTGATACGGCAATAATTCCTCGTATTTGTATGTATTCGTTATATCCGCCGTTTCATTGTGGCTATCTTTTGTTGCGCTTCCTTGTCCGGGAAAATGTTTTGCTACGGCGACAATGTCGTTCTTAAGATGATTCTCTATAAAAACTTTTGCTTGTCGGGCAACTTCTTTTGAATCCGAGGAAAACGAACGCTCTAAAGCGCCGATGACTGGATTTTCGGGATTTAAATTCACATCAACGACCGGCGCAAGATTCATATTGAATCCCAAACCCTTTAATTCCACCGTTAGTTCCGCAGATTCTTTATATGTCGTTTGCAAGGTTTTATCCCGTCCCATTTTTTCTGCCGAAACAATCGGTAAAAATCCATATTTTCGCGCTAAACGATTTACGTTTCCCCCTTCCGCGTCTATCGCCACAAATAAAGGAATAGCGGAATATTTTTGAATATCAGAGACAAGTTTTTTTGTTTGCTCATAATTTATGATATTTCTAGGAAAACTACTTGAAGGAATATCGTAGTCAAAAAGCACCACGCCGCCAATCTTAATGTCTTTAATCATTTTATAAACATCGGAATTTTCCGAAACTTCCGTGCCGCGAAAACCCGTCATTATCATCTGCCCTATTTCTTCTTTCAGTTTGTCGTCCGATAATTTTGTTGATACCGCGCCGCTTGCGGCGCGGTTATTCATTTTTAAGCACAGAAAAACTCCTCCAATTAAGACAGTGCAAAAAACGACCGCGATGATTATAAAAAATGATATTTTCACGTTTTTTAATCTTAACAAAAACCGATTTTACTATAAATTTTCCCATTCTTGCGGGTGGGGACTTCCCGCCGTGTTAAATTTAGATTTGCAATTTCTAAATTGTAATTCAATCGTAATTTATCGAATTAAATTTGAGCGGGATACGGGAATCGAACCCGTGCCTTCACCTTGG
>MFKJ01000019.1:0-6946 GCA_001779535.1 Candidatus Jorgensenbacteria bacterium RIFCSPHIGHO2_02_FULL_45_20 | reverse complement strand
GACGTACTGCCACTATACGAATCCCGCGCGAAATTATTAAACTAAATTTTGTCGTTTCAACCTCATAATGATGGCATAAACGGTTATTTTCGCGCAACTTGCAAGCAAAGGTCGCCTCTAACAAACACGCTAGTCGGTTCGTTTTGGATTTATTCTGTCTGCCTCTCGCTTTATTCGAGAACGAGGGTTTTATTTCGTCGTATTATTTCTGATATAAACGCGGATGTTTTTTAATTATTACGGGATAGTATTTTTTTGTTACACAAAGACACTCTTTTAATAGGGCTTTTTCCTTGCTGATTTTCCCCGACTTTCGGCACAGCCATAAATCGGCAAAACTTGTCACTATTTCGCTCTTGACGTCCATGCGCCTCTTAAAATCCACTTTCTTTTTTTCAAGTTCTCCATCGTCAATAATCAGGTCGAAAAGTCGCATATAAGAGCTTTGAAATATGTTAAAATTCCAACATTTTTTCAGCACTTCGCTTGTTATTCTATCCTTTTCTTTTATGTATTTGATCAGTATATCACCTTTCAGCGATTGAGAAGATCGAAACGCTCTCCTTACCCTGATATTTTGTTTTGCCCGAATGAATACGCAAAATGATCTTGTTGGATTCCTTTCCGCAAAATAAGGATAAGAAAAAGAATCAAAAACAATTTTATCCTTAGATTCAATAAAATCGTAAAATTTCTTGTCGATTTGTTTTTCGATTGTTTGTGATTTCAATCGATAATCATTCAAGGACTTTGCATGACGCCAATAATGGTCCGATTTCTTATGTTTTGATATCAAGTTTGGTTTGGTGGCAGCGTATTCCTTAATTAAAAAAGTAGAGAAAGAAACGTAAGGGCATTTGTAATGGCGACTCAAGCGCTGAAGAAGAGTTGTTTTACCACATGCCGTGAGGCCGGTGAGACATATTTTTGTTTTCGTTTGATTTTGCATGTTCAAAATAAAGAACCGCGATGATTCTTATTGAAAATTGTTTTTGTAATATAACACCATTATGTGAATGTGTCAACAGTTATCTGAAGCGCGTCTTGTAACGATTCAAGTTTTATATAATACTGGAATGGATAACCGCACCGCAAACGGGGGGGGTATTAGAGCGGGGGGGTTAATAAATTCAGTACCACAACAATATGTTCTACTTACCTTTTTTGTATGAGAAGACGCTTCGTGATTTTCTAAACGCCATTGGTGCGTAGCTAATAATGTTTTGCGGGAGAATCGTCATACATCCCGGATTTTCTATTAGGTAAAGTTCCGCTGCCTTTTGCCGCAAGGCAATAGCAGACCTAACCGCTTCAGGCGGAAGAAGTCCTTTAGCTATAAATCCTCCCATGAAAGCGGTAAGGACATCGCCCATCCCTGCCGTTGCCATTTGTGGTATTGACTTCACGCGAAATTCGCGTATCGAGCCGTCTGGGGAAAATAGTATAAATCCATAACCTTTATGAAGCACATAACACGAGTTGACGCGGGCAAAATTACAGAGCTTGCGGACAATTTTATTCCTCTCATTTTTTTCGCCATGTTTTCGGTTTTCTGTTTTGGAGCTGATTAATTTAACACATTCATTGAAATTTGCCACAACGATGACCGTCTTTGCTTTTCGACCCTTCTTTTGCAATAACTCATTGTGTTTCGCCATATCCAAAGCGTCGCCGTCAATTATGACTGATAGATGGCTCTGGCGCAGGCAAAAAGCGGTGAATCGTTGCTTCTTTTTACGTTTCCATTCCATACCTGGACCCAATATTATCGCTTTCGAATATCGGAACAGATCTTTTATTGCCTCAAAATTCATTTTTTTATCGTCTAAAATTGAATCTGCCGCGTATATTTTGCACATAGGGTTCATCGTTTCAAGAGTTGTGATCAATTTAGATGGAACTACATTGACCACCATTCCGCATCCGGTCAATTTTGCCGCTTTGGATGATATAAAGATAGAAAATAACTGACCGCGATCTCCGCCGGCAATAATTAATCTACCGCGGTCAAATTTTGTTAAAAATCTTTCACTTTTATTTTTCATAACGCTTTTTGTTTTTCGCATTTTAATTTTCTGTTTACTTTTTTGTTTTATTTCCTGTTATTTTTTCTTTTGGAATTTAGATAATGATTCTGTGATCTGTACCCCATTTAGTAGACACTTCAGGAACCCACTTCCTGCCCCTTTGATTGAGCCAAAAGGTGCCTTTTGTACTCAATTGGAGACATCTTGTTCCTGGTCCACTGCTTTCTTTCGCAATTGTAGTATCGCATATATTCGGCGACTTTTGAATGGAGCTCCGCAATGGATTGGCACGATTTGTAATCCAGCTCATCTTTCATGTGTCCGAAAAAGGACTCAATCGGTGCATTGTCGATACAGTTCCCCTTGCCGGACATTGACTGGTTCATCTTGCGTTCTGTGACGCTCTCAATGAACAACGGGTTGGTGTAGTGAAATCCTTGATCGGAGTGAATGAGGGCGTTTTCATGTTGTTCCATCTGCTTGATCGTCTCGGTCACTAATGTCATCTCAAGACCGGATGATAGATGCCACGCCGCCACCTCGCCGGTTGCGATATCCTTGATCACCGATAGGTAGGCGTACATACCATTGAACGGCAGATAGGTGATATCGGTGCAGAACACGGTGCGAGGTACGGTTTGGTCGAATGCTCGCTGCAGGGTGTTGGGGAATGTCCGATGCTCCAGTCTCTTTTTCATGATGGTCTTGTACGGGTTTCTTTTTCTCACTTTGGCGACCAATCCATACTTCCTCATGATCCGCTGTATCTTCTTGTGATTCATCTCGGGAAGCCTCATTTTGAGGCTTCTCCAGCCATATTTCCCTTTGCTTTTGTCGAAGACCTCTTTGATCTTCAAGTAATCGAGGTGGTCCTTTCCCGGCAGATCCGCGGTTCGTAGCCACTTGTAGTAGCCGCTTCTTGAAACGTCTGCTAATTCACAGAGAATGGTGATGTCATCACTTAATGCTCTGATGAGTTTGTATTTTTCACAGGCCTTGAGTTTGACTCCGCTCGTTTGGCCCGGAGTTGTGCTAAAAAATCATTCTCGGCTTCAAGATATTTCACCTGAAGTTCCAGGCGCTTGAGCGTGTCTTTGTCGGTATTGTTGGGACCGCGGTCGTACTGTATGCCTCCGGGTTTCAGGAGTCCTTCGATGCCATGCTTCTCCACGACCTTTCTCCAATCATGGAGCGTGCCTTTGAAGTAGTGCTTTTGCCATTTGTCGGTATCGAACCCTGAACGCTTCCATATTTCTCTCGCGCTCACTCCTTCTTTGTGTAGTTCCAAGGATCTCTTCTTGAATTCGTACGTGTAGTTAATCGACTTTTCGGTGCAATTGAATACGCACGGATTCTTTCTTAACTCTGCGATTTCCTCGCTTGAAAATGTTGTTCTCATATTCTTTTGTTAATTGTTAATGTTAACAAAAGAAAACTGCAGACATCGCATTTCGTGTCCACTTTATGGGGTACAGATCATTCGTGCCTGGAGAGGGAATTGAACCCGCGTTTGTAGCTTGGGAAGCTACCGTACTGCCGCTATACGAATCCCGCGCGAAATTATTAAACCAAATTTTGTCGTTTCAACCTCATAATGATGGCATAAACGGTTATTTTCGCGCAACTTGGAAAGCGCCGTGTTTCCATGTTATGATAATCCAGCTTGTAAGATGTGTTTCTTATGGCATCAACAAACAGAAATAAAATAGTGTTTTTAAGCGCGGGTACGGCGCTTGTTGTTTTCATAGCGCTGTTTTTCTTTCTGCCTCTTTTCACGCATCCGAAGGAAAATTTTCCCATGAAATTCATTGATGCCCGGGCTGCCGCCGCGCGGGTCAGCAAAGATATAGTGGCGCTTACGAACGAAACAAACGATATTATAGGTTCCGTTGATACGCTGGATTTCTCGTCCGATAAAGAAAAAGCTCTTTCTCTCATAAGAGAGGCGAAGAATGCGAATGGAGAGGCATATAACAAAGCATTTGCTCTTTCGCAGGAATTGCAGAAACTCGCCGAGTCGCTCGCGGATATAAAATCACCGGAAAACCAGCGCGTTATGTACGAGGCCGTTGCGGTGGAACTGTCTCTTGTGAGCGAGTTTATAACTTACACTCAAAATTTACAGACGTTTCTCGATAAGGTTGCCTCGGTTGTAAGTTCGAACACGGAGGCCAACAAACTCGCGGTTCAGGACGGTTTGAAGGCCGTCAATGAAAAGATAACCGTTATAAACAATCTAAACGAAACATTTTTATCGAAAATAGCGAGGTTCGACGGAGCGTTATGAAGAAAGTGTTTGTAATTTTCGTACTTGCGGCGGTTATTTTCGCGGTTGTCGTTTTAGCGTTCAAAAATCGGTTTGCCGCGCCGGATATGAATCCGGATAAAATTAGAGTTGTTACCACGCTTTTTCCTTTGTATGATTTTGCGAAAAATATAGGCGGTGGCATGGCGGACGTCCGGCTTCTTTTGCCGCCGGGGGTGGAATCGCATCATTTTGAGCCGAGTCCGAATGATATGGCGGCGATAAACTCCGCCGATATTTTTGTTTATACGGGAAAGTTTATGGAGCCGTGGGCCGAAGATATTATAAATGGGATGTCTAATGCTAAAACTTTGATTGTTGACTCAAGTGATGGCACGGTTCTTATTCCCTCGGTTTTTCATGACGCAGATGAACCCGCCGGCTCATTTGACCCGCATATATGGCTTGACTTTGATAATGCCAGAATTATGGCGCGAAATATCGCGGCCGCTTTCAAAAACAAGGACGGCGCGAACTCTGATTTTTATGATAAAAATTTGTCCGATTATCAAAATGTTTTAACGTTGTTTGATGAAAAATACAGAACCGCGCTTGCGGGTTGCGCGGCGAAAGAAATAATTTATGGCGGGCATTACGCGTTTGGATATCCGGCGAAGCGCTACGCGCTGGAATACACGGCCGCGCAGGGATTATCGCCCGACTCCGAACCATCCGCGGGTGATATGGTGGATTTGGTGAAGCAGATTAAAGACAATAATATCAAATATATTTTTTACGAGGAACTCGCGAGTCCGAGCATAGCGGAAACATTGTCGCGGGAAACCGGCGCGAAAATGCTCCTGCTTAGCGCCGCGCATAATGTATCAAAAAGCGACTTTGAGAGCGGTATTTCGTTTTTGGCGATTATGGAGAATAATTTGAAAAATCTGAAAGTCGGACTGGAATGTGACGAATGAGAATATGAGCGTTTTAGTTGAAGCGGAAAAATTGTGCGTTCGTTATGACGGAACAGAGGCGCTTAAAGATATTTCATTCCGAGTTGAAAACAGCGATTTCATAGGCCTTGTGGGGCCGAATGGCGGCGGCAAAACCACTTTGATAAAAACGATTTTAGGTCTTGTGCCAAGCCACGGCGGGAGCGTCAATCTTTTTGGCGAAATAAGAAAAAGGTTTCGCGAGTGGCAGAAAATTGGCTACTTGCCGCAAAAATCATCGGTGGTAAATCCGCTTTTTCCGGCTACCGCCGAAGAAGTAATTTCTCTAGGCGTCCTGCCGCGAAAAATATTTCCAAAGAAAATAACCAAAAATGATGCCGCGTACGTCCATGCCGTTATGGAACGCCTTGGAATATCGGAGTTAAGAAGCAGAATGATTTCCGAACTTTCCGGCGGGGAACAGCAAAAGGTTTTTTTAGCGCGCGCGCTTGTTTCAAATCCCGAACTTTTAATTCTTGACGAGCCGTCAACCGCGCTTGACCCCGATTCGAGAGAATCATTTTTCCGTCTTATAAAAGAACTCAACAAAAGTAGCGGTGTTGCCGTGATTTTGATAACGCACGACCTCGGATATGTGGGGCGGTACGCGAACAAATTGCTTTATGTGGACAAAAGAGTTGTTTATTTCGGCAGTTTTTCCGATTTTTGCAAATCAAAAGAAATGAGTTCTTATTTCACCGATTTCGGCCAGCATATAATCTGCCATCAGCATGACTGATTTATAACTATGGAGATACTCGATTTTTTGCGATATTCATTCATACAAAAGGCGTTCATCGCCGGTTCGTTTACGGCCGCCGCGTGTTCGGTTCTCGGCGTTTTTTTGGTTTTGCGCAAAATGTCTCTTATAGGAGACGGGTTGTCGCATGTGAGTTTCGGCGCCTTGGCGCTCGGGTTGTTTTTCGGGGTTTATCCTTTTTACATCGCGGCGCCGGTTGCCGTTTTGGGAGCGTACGCGATTTTGAAAATTACCGAGAAAGCGAAGGTGTATGGAGATGCGGCGATAGGCATCGTTTCCGCGGCGGGAATAGCCGGCGGAGTGATTTTGGCGAGTATATCGGGCGGATTCAATGTGGATATCTTCAGTTATTTATTCGGCAATATTTTGTCGGTGAGTTCCGCGGAGGTTTGGTTGTCTGTTGCGATATCGTTTGTAATTCTTCTTATGCTCTATTTTTTCTACTGGGATTTGTTCTCGGCGGCATTTGACGGGGAATACGCGGCGACCCTCGGCGTAAAAACAAACTTCGTAAACACGCTTCTCGTGTGTCTTACCGCCGTTACCGTAGTGCTTGCCGTGAAAACCGTCGGCGTGATGCTTGTTTCCGCGCTTCTCATCTTACCCGCCGTTACCGTTCTCCAGGCGGTCAAAAGTTTCAAAGCCGCGTTACTCTCTGCTGTTATTGTATCTGTTACTTCAGTGATTTTAGGAATAGTTTTCGCTTTGTTGTTTAATCTCCCCGCCGGTGCCGCGATTGTGATGGTTAACCTGCTATTTTTCGCCATTGCGGTTTTGTATAGGAGAGTGGTGTAAAATTTGTACGACGTCCGACGTCGTGCACGTCGTACAAATTGTTTTAACCACAGACATTTTGCACCTCTGACAATCTAAGAAATTTGTTTGGCGACAATCCATTTAATCCGCAATGTTCTAAGTT
>MFKJ01000018.1 GCA_001779535.1 Candidatus Jorgensenbacteria bacterium RIFCSPHIGHO2_02_FULL_45_20 | reverse complement strand
GATGCCGGTGTATTTGCAGTGGATTCGATTAAAAAACTCCATAAAGCTAAGGCTTCATGGAGTCCAGGATGTATCTTGCATTATGCACCACTCGCTTCCCTGTTTAAAAGAGTGGTTTTTTGTTGTAAAATAAAGCAAATGCGCGCAAAAAAGAAAAATAATTCCCTTTTTCCTTCACCTATGAGTTTTATTTCAGAATAAGCGCGAGAATTTAAATTATAACACAATTTCTATATGAAAAACGAAGCGATAAAACCGCCGGCCGACGACCAGTCGCTTGATTCCAAACTCCGTCCTTCAAGATGGGACGAATATGTGGGACAGGAAAAAGCCAAAACAAACATCCGCTTGATTGTTCAGGCCGCGGGCAAAAGAGGCGAAAGCTGTGACCATATTCTGCTTTACGGGCAGGCGGGTTTGGGTAAAACCACTCTCGCGCATCTGATAGCAAAGGAGGCCGGCGGAGAAATGAAAACAACCACAGGCCCGGCGCTTGAAAAAGCGGGAGACGTGGCGGCGATATTGAGTAATCTCGAGCCGTTTGATATTCTCTTCGTAGACGAGGCGCATAGGATAAACAAATTAGTTGAAGAGATATTATATCCGGCTCTCGAAAGCAGAAAACTACACTTTGTTGTCGGCAAAGGCCCTTCGGCACGGACATTCTCCCTCGACTTGCCGCCGTTTACGGTAATCGCGGCCACAACAAAAGTAAATCTGCTTTCAAGCCCTTTGCGTTCAAGGTTTGGTGCCACGGTCAAGCTTGAATATTATGGAGACAATGACATTGAAAAGATAATAGAGAGGTCTGCTAAAATACTGGAAATGAAGATTTCAAAAGAAGCCGTTGCGACTCTCGCGCGCGCGTCAAGAAAAACGCCGAGAACGGCCAATCGTCTTCTAAAGAGGGCGCGCGATTACACGGACGTGTATGAAAACGGGGCGGTTTCAGAAAACACCGTGCGCGAAACACTTAAACTGCTCGATATAGACAATCTCGGTCTTGAAAAAGCAGACAGAGATATGCTTAAGGCCATAATACTTCAGCATGGAGGAGGGCCCGTCGGCGTAAAAACACTCTCGGCTTCGCTCGCTGAGGATGAGGGAACCATAGAAGACGTTTACGAACCGTTTCTTATGAGTATTGGACTAATAGAAAGAACTCCGGCAGGTAGAACCGCCACGGAAAAAGCGTACGTCCATCTTGGAATAGAATTAAAAAACAAGAAAGGACTTATCTGAAACGCGTATGAAAATCAAAAGCGCGTCCCTCATAGAAACCAGGCGTGCCGTGAGGGCGGCGCTTCAAAGGGGGGTTGGAAATAAGAAAGGAAACGGAGCGGTTGTTTTCGCGCTTTCCGGTCCGCTCGGCGCTGGCAAAACCACCTTCGTAAAAATCGCCGCGCGCGAACTGAAGGCGCGCGGCAAAGTTAAAAGCCCCACGTTCGTACTTATAAGAAAACACATTATCCCGCGAAGCGGACGCGTGGTAATCCATATAGACGCTTACAGAATCGAAAAAGAATCGGAGTTTGTAAAAATAGGATTCCGCGATATCGTGAAGGACGACAGAAACATCGTCTTTGTGGAATGGCCTGAAAAAATAAAAAAACTGATTCCGAAAAACGCCGTAAAAATCACATTCGCTTACGGCCCCGCGAAAAATGAGAGAATAATAAACATAAAATGAAAAAACTCCTTCTTATAGACGCGAACTCGCTGGTTCATAGGGCGTATCACGCGATTCCGAAACTTACCTCTCCGGACGGGCGGCCGACTGGCGCGCTCTTCGGAGCTTCAAGAATAATTATCAAAATCATCGAAAGAGTAAATCCGTACTGCGCCGCCGGATGTTTCGACACTCCCGAACCGACATTCCGCAAAAAAGAGTTTGTCGAATACAAGGCACATCGGCCAAAAGCGGACGACGACTTAATAAAACAACTGAAAGAATCGAGAGTGTTGTTTGAAAAACTTGGCATCGCTGTTTTTGAAAAACCGGGGTTTGAAGCGGACGATATTATAGGAACTCTGGCGGAAAGATTTTCCAAAGAAATGGATGTTCTGATTCTGACCGGCGACCTTGATTCGCTTCAGCTGGTCTCAAAGCGAGTTCGCGTTGAAACATTCAAGAAGGGTGTAAGCGAAACAATCGTTTATGACGAAAATAAAGTAAAAGAGCGACTTGGGGTTGCGCCGGCGCAGGTTCCGGACTTCAAAGGAATCTCCGGTGACGCTTCCGACAATATTCCGGGCGTGCGCGGAGTGGGTCAAAAAACGGCGGCTGAACTGCTGAATAAATACGGCTCGCTTGAAAAAATACTCGAAGATAAAAATCCGGACAAAAAAGCGACGATTGTACAGAGCGAACGCGAAATCGCCATTTTGTCCAAAAGATTAGCGACCCTTAATCTCGCGGTTCCGATAACCGCCAACGCTGAAAATATGCGCGTCAAAAAAAACGACTCCGAGCTCACGCGTTACTTCGAACAACTCGGATTTTACACGCTGCTTGCGGGCAGTGGCGTTCATAAAAAAAACACAAACATCCAGGAAGAGGACAAACCGGTGAAGATCGGCGGCGTGTGGTTTGGTTATAACTTGAAGAAATTTTTGAAAAAAAACGACTTGCGTGGTGAAATATTCGACGCTCAAGTTGCTTACTGGCTCCTCGACTCCGAGAGAAGAAACCCATCGTCTGAAGAAATAAAAAGCAAGTATGGTGGCGAAGCGGAAGGAGTATACCAAAAATTAAACAAGGAAATTGCTCGCGTTGGCGTACAAAATATTTTCAAAACAATGGAAATGCCGCTCGAGAGAGTCCTTGCCGATATGGAAAACACCGGAATTAGTGTTGATACGAAGCGGTTGAAATCCCTTCAGAGTGGCGTCTTGAACCAAATCACGGCGGCGGAACGGGAAATATTCAATCTCGCGGGCGAAATTTTTAATCTAAACTCGCCGGCGCAGATATCACGTATTCTTTTTGAAAAAATGGGTATTCCGGCGAAAATAAAAAGAAAAACAAAAGCGGGCGCAATTACTACTTCCAGGGACGCTCTCGCGGGATTAAGGGAAAAACACGAGATAGCCGACTTGATTATTTCGCGGCGCGAAGACGCGAAAATAAAATCAACCTACATAGACCCACTACTCAAAATGGCGGCTGTGTCGGGCGGCATCATACACACGTCGTTTCTTCAAACGGGAACCGCGACCGGAAGAATATCCTCCGAAAAACCGAATATGCAAAACGTACCGCATAAATCGCCGTGGACCAAACAATTGCGCGATTGTTTTATTTCACGGCACGGAAAAACATTCGCGTCTTTCGATTATTCCCAGCTCGAACTGCGTATTTTGGCTCACACATCGGGGGATAAAGCGATGAAGCGTATATTTTTGGAAGGTAAGGACGCGCACACGGAAACGGCAGCGCGAGTATTCAAATTGCGGGAAGGGTCTGTAACGCCCGAAATGAGACAAATGGCAAAAACGCTGAATTTCGGGATAGTTTACGGAATGGGGGCGCGGGCGTTCAGTCGCGAAAGCGGAATACCATTTGATGAAGCAAAACGGTTTATCTCGTCCTACTTCGGCGATTTTCCTGAAATAAAAATATGGGAAGATAAAATAAAACAGAGCGTATTCCGCGATGGCTTCGTCAGAAACGAAAATGGACGGGTTCGCTTCTTCGGGTCGGCGGCGCAAGCCAACGAAAGAGAAGCGGCCGAAATAGAACGCGCGGCCGTAAATATGCCGATACAAAGCATGGAAGCGGATATATTAAAAACCTCGATGATAAGGTGTTTTGAACACCTTTCATCTCCCGAATACGACGGCGCGAAAATAATACTAACAATTCACGACGAATTGATATTGGAAATACCCGATGATATTCTGAAGGAAACAGTCGCGCACGTTCGTGAAATAATGGAAAAATCGTGCTGCTTGTCCGTACCGGCGGCCGTAGACGTGAAAATCGGGAAAAGATGGGGAAGTATGGAAAAAATAAAATAAACACCCAAAAATGGAAACCAAACAACAACCATTAAGTAGGGTGGCTCTTATTATTAAATCAAAAACGATGATTGTTTATTTTGTGTTTCTTGTTTTGTTTTGTTTGATTTTCGCTGCCGCGGCAGTTACTGGACTGCTATGGGTGGGATTCGCGGCCGCGCTGCCGGCGCTCGGTGTGTTTTGGCTCGGAGGAAAAGCGGCGGCGGAACAATTGTCGGCCGTGTCGGAGTGTTCGTTATTAAGGAGTGAGTTCGGGACTCTCGCGCAAAACATAAGCGATGGCGTAGTTGTTTATTCCCATCAATTCAAAATTTTATATGTAAATCGGGTAACTGAACAAATATTCAACATCAAGGCAACTGAATGCGTCGGCCAAAAAATAAGCCCGCAAAAAACAAGCGGCTCCGGAATTACGGCGCTTACGCGGGTAATTTTCCCGCTTCTCGCGGATTCAGTCACGCAAATATCGGAATCGGGCGAGTGGCCGCAGATAGCCGACATTTCAACAAACGAACCGAAATTAAATCTGCGCGTAACGCTCGACAAAATCACAGACGGCGGATCACCCGCTGTGTTTATAAAAACAATACACGACAACACAAGAGAGGGCGCGGTATTTGAAGAAAAAACGGAGTTTATAAACACGGCCGCGCATCAGTTGCGCACTCCGCTTACGGTCATAAACTGGGCGCTTGAAAACATAAAAAACATCACTTCAGGAAAGTTGCCGGAGGCCGAACGGGCGGCGGACGACGCTATGATAATATCCGCGCGGGCGCTCAAAATAACAAACGACCTGCTTGACGCCGCGAAAATAGAGGAAGGAAGGTTTGGATATAAGTTTTCTGATTTGGATTTGGTACAACTGGTACAAGACGCGGTTGAACAAATTTACGCGACGGCAAAACAAAAAGACATTACCATTTATTTCGAACATGCGGGGCTCGAAAGTTTACCCGCCTCAATGGACGGCGAACGGATAGGGCTCGCTATATCAAATGTTCTTGATAATGCGATTAAATATAATAACCCAAACGGCATGGTTAAAATATCACTCGGGTCGGACGGGGAAAACGCGATAATAAACGTGGTTGATTCGGGAAATGGAATTCCAGCCGAGGAATTAAAAAATTTGTTTAAAAAGTTTTTCCGCGGAACGAACGCGGAACAACTTGAACCGAACGGCAGCGGCTTGGGTCTTTTCATAACCAAAAATATAATTGACCGCCATGGCGGTAAAATTTACGCGGAGTCGCAGCAGGGAAGGGGTACGATGTTTAAACTCTTAATTCCTCTGAAACGCGCGAATATTGGCGCGGAAAACAAGCGGGAAGAATAAGTTTATAAAATGAAAGACGAAATCAAGAACGTTTCCGGTGGGCGCGCGACAATAATTTTAGGCATAGACCCCGGAGTTACCAGAATAGGGGTGGGTGTTGTGAAAAAAAACAGCGGGAAGTTTTCTTTGGTCGCCGCGCATCTTTTAATTCCCGAAAACATCATTAAAAAATACAACAACGGCAAAAAACTCATAAAAATAGAGTCCGCGCTGAAAAAATTGATAACCGACAAAAAACCCGACATTGCCGTGGTTGAAAAACTGTTTTTCTTCAAAAACAAAAAAACCGCGTTCCCTGTGGCCTACGCCAGAGGAATTATAATTAAAACGCTTTCTCAGGCGGGAATTCCATACGCCGAACTCACGCCCACCGGCATAAAGCTCGCGGTAACGGGAAGTGGAACGGCTACAAAAGAGGCGGTTGCTAAAATGGTTTCGGCGACTCTCCACGAAAAAATAAACGCGATAGACGACGCGACAGACGCACTCGCGGCGGCCATAGCGGCGCCGTCGCTTTTCGGCGGCACCGGAGGATACTGCCGTTGACTTTAGTTTGCTCGCGTGTATACTAACCCTAAAACATTTCAGTGTCTTCCTGAAAAATGCGGTAAAAGGTCGTTCTTTATAAAACAATCAAGGTGTATAGGAGAAAAACAAACTCACGAGACAGTAACCTTTTTCTGGACGGCGAACTAGAAGAGGGGGACATCAAGGACCAATCAGCAGAAGATGAGGCATCGAAAGACGATGACTTGGCCGATGTGGGGTTTGGAGCGGCAACAGAAGACGAAGAAGAATTCTAATAACATTTCCGCCGTGGTTGCGCGCGGCAGCCGGTTGTGGATAAACAATCCCCCCACTTTTCACACTATGTAAAAGTGGGGGTCGCCTTATGCCGACACAATGCTAAAATAATCATCAGGGAGGGTCCCTGGTGTGTTGTATTCTTATGATTAGAACGATAAAAAAGCGAAACAAAAAAAATAAACGCTTCCCGCTTATTGTCTCGTGTGTTGCGACCGCGTGTGTCTTTATGGCGCTTATTTGGGCCGCCGCTATACTTCGCAGTTTGCCGTCCCCGGAACAGTTTGGATCAAGAAGGGTCAACCAATCAACCAAAATATATGACAGAGCGGGAGGGGTTGTTTTATATGAGATTCACGGAGAAGAAAAAAGAACCATCGTACCATTCGAAGAGATATCCGAGTTTGCAAAAAAAGCCACGCTGGCGGCTGAAGACGTGGATTTTTATAACCAACCGGCATTCGACATAAAAGCGATGATACGGGCGCTTATTATAGACCTGCGAGAGGGCAGATTCGCGCAGGGCGGTTCAACAATCACCCAACAATTAGCAAAGAACGCGCTGTTAACGCCCGAAAAAACCATTACCAGAAAAATAAAAGAAATAATTTTAGCCATAGAGCTGGAATCAAAATATACAAAAGACCAGATATTGGATCTTTACCTGAATCAGATACCTTATGGTGGAAACGCGTACGGGATAGAGGCGGCGGGAAAAATGTATTTCGGCAAATCGGCGGCGGATTTGACTCTTGAGGAGGCGGCGACCCTCGCGGCCATATTGAAAGCGCCGAGCCATTACTCTCCGTGGGGAGATTATAAGGACGAACTGCTTGGGCGCAAGGATTATGTATTAGACAGGATGGCAGACGCCGGCTTTATCTCAAAAGAAGAGGCGGAGGCGGGAAAAATAAAAAAGCTTGATTTTCTGCCGCCATCAATCGGCTCAATACAAGCCCCACATTTTTCTCTTATGGTAAAAGAATATCTGATTGAAAAATATGGAGAAAATATGGTTATGGGCGGCGGGCTTAAAATTACGACAACTCTCGACTGGGACATACAGCAGGCGGCGGAGACGTCTGTTTTTGACGGCTCAGAAAACAATGAAAAGGCCTACGGGAGTAAAAACGTGGCGCTTGTGGCTCAAGACCCGAAAACAGGACAGATTTTGGCGCTTGTTGGATCGCGATATTATTTTGATTTGGAAAATGAAGGCAACTTCAATGTGGCCCTGCAGGGGCTAAGACAGCCGGGCTCGGCATTAAAACCTTTTGTATATATGACGGCGTTTCAAAAGGGGTTCTCTCCTGATACGGTGGTGTTCGACACACCCACGGAATTCGATACGAGGGGGGGTGAAGACAGTTATAAACCTGAAAATTTTGACGGAACAACAAGAGGACCTGTAGTGCTGATGAACGCGCTGGCTCAATCGCTTAATATACCAGCCGTAAAAGTATTATATCTCGCGGGAGTAAATGATTCGCTTCAAAATATGCACAATTTCGGCATAACTACACTGAAAGAAACGTGGAGATACGGCCTATCTTTGGTTTTGGGAGGCGGAGAGGTAAGGTTGATTGATTTGGTTAATGCTTACGGAACGCTGTCGCAAGACGGGGTGCGGCACGACCAGGTGATTATATTAAAAGTTGAGGACTCTTCCGGAAACATACTCGAAGAGTATCACGACAAAACAAAACGCGTTATAGAACCGCAGTTTCCTCGTCTCGTAACACAAATACTTTCAAGCCCGGAATTAAGACGCCCGATATTCGGCAGTAGTATAACTCATACGGTTTTTGATGGATATGATGTCGCTCTGAAAACGGGAACGTCCGAAGACCATAAAGACGCGTGGACGGTCGGATATACGCCCTTTTTAGTTGCTGGGGTGTGGGCCGGAAACAACGACAACACAGCCATGATTAGGCAAGGAAGCAGTATTTTGGCGGCGGTGCCTATATGGAGTTCATTTATGAATAAAATCATCTCAAAATACAGTCCCGAACGATTTGTAAGTCCAGACGCGCCCGCATACTCACCAAAACCCATGTTGAATGGAGAATATGTATGGAAACCGGAAATAGGGGGCGTCACATACCCGCAGATACATTCAATTCTTTTTTACGTGGACAAGAGAGACCCCTTGGGTCCATTTCCAGAAAATCCGTCACAAGATCCTCAATTCCAGAACTGGGAAATTTCGGTACAACGGTGGGCGACCACATACATACAGGGTTTTGGATTTGGTTTTAACGCGCAAATACCCTTTTCGTCCGTATTTGAATTAGAAAAAAACAACAAGCAAAGCGGCGTCAACGATGTAAAAATATCGGACTTAAAACCACAAAACGGCGAGTTTATATCTGGTCCGGTTACGGTAGGGGCGCGTGTGGAATCAGAATCTGGACTGAAAAAAATAGAGCTATTGATTAACGGCTCGTCGGTAAACGGTTTCGAGCTGTACGGAAAAAAATATGACTATTGGTTTTTCTACAGCGGAAAACTTTTACCGCAGAATGTGGTTGAATTGAAAGTTACAAACGCCGGCGGGTTTGAACATGCGGAAAAATCTGTGTTTTACGCCAAATAATCATTCGCTGAAATTATTCCTCTATTCGTTTTATAATTACCCTCCTTTCTTTGCCCCTGCCGAAACTTTCCGTACGAAGCTCGGGATGGGTTGTAATTTCCACATGAACCAATCTCCTTTCGTACGAATTCATAGGCGGCAATTCAACGTCTTGTTTTGTTAGAATCGCTTTTTTGCCGGCGGCCCTGGCTAATTCAGAAATAAGCCGCTCCCTTTCTCTTCTATAATAGTTTACATCAACAACAAACGGTTCCGCTCCTTCTTTGTGAAAAATAAGCCCAAGCACATGGTCGAGCGCGGGAAGAAAAACAGAAACGTACTCCCTAACCACCCTGTCATCTATTATAAAAAGTATTTTTCTGTGTTCTTCGTCCACGCTGAATTCGGCGCCCTTAAAGTCCGCCACGTCTATTAATTTTTTGATCTTTTCGAGTATTGCCGTTTCCATATTTATTTTTTCTCTTTGTTTATTTTTTTATTTATGTATATCTGCTGAATTACAGAAAAGGCAGTTGACGTTCCCCAATAAACCCCCAAGGCCGATGGAAGATTAAACAGAAAAACCAGAGTGATGGCCGGCGCCACAATCGTCATCATGCTGCCCGCCCGGGCAATTTGACTCGCCGTTCGGTCCGCTTGATTTGTTTGGGAAACCGTTCCGATGGCCGGTTTTGTAGAAGAAACCATCATCTTGCCTTGTATGTACTGAAGCGCGGCGGCGATAATAGCAATAACCACGCTACGCTCCCCTAAATTAATAAAACCAAAAAACATCACGCTGTCAAATGCCGGGTTTGACAGTTCATGTGAAAATACCCCAAAAAGCGCTATAAATATAGGTAATTGTATTAAAAGAAATAAAAAGCCGGAAAGGGGGTTAAATTTATTTTCTTTATAAAGGGCCATGAGCACTTTCGCCTGCTCTTCTTTGTTGGTTTTATATTTATTTTGTATTTCTTTCGCCTTTGGCTGTAGTTTTTGCATAACCGTCTGGTCTTTTGCGCTCTTATAAAAAATCGGAAACAAAACTATTCTTACAAGAATTGTGAGAATTATTATAGCCAGTCCCAGATCGCCGAATGAAATGTCTCTGTATATAAAAACCAAGACCGAAAGAATCGGTTCATATATAAAAGTGTAAAAAAGCGCCGTCATTGTTTTTGTGTTTTTTTGATATATGACTCAATTTCCGCCTTTATTTCTTTAAACAGCAACTTGCCGCCTGGTTTGATATATATATAAAACGAGTCGCCGGCAAACTTTTTAGCGGTCACGCGAAAAATCGCGCGCACGCGCCTTTTTATAAGATTTCTCTGTGACGCTTTCGAAAAATCTTTCTTAGCAATGGAAATAAAAAGGCGGGCGGACTTCCCGCTTGGTGTGGCGCGTCTCTTAATAATAAATAACCGCGCCGCAAGCGGCGGGGTGTTCGGCGGCGATTTAACAAACGCGGGCACCCCTAAACCGTGAGCGATTTTCTTCCTTTCGCGCGCCTTCTTTGTATAACCATCCTGCCGGAGCGGGTTCTTTTTCTCACTAAAAAACCGTGTGTTGTTTTTCTTTTTCTTTTGTTTGGCTGAAACGTTCTCGACATAAATCATTTATTAATAGTAGTAAGATATTAACAATTAAACTATAGTCCGTTCATTAAATCAACCGCCCCACAAAGAGAACGCGCAAAAACAGTTGATTTTAATCAGACAAGGGACAATACTTACTTATGTAAATTAGGCGCTGACTCTTATCGCTATAAGACGACTATCGGAGTATTATAAACAATTCAAAACAAAAACCAATATGGAACAACAAGAGTTGTGGAAATCAGTACTTGGGGAAGTAGAGCTCCAAATATCAAAACCTAATTTCCTTACATGGCTGAAAAATAGCCAGCTTTTGGAAAATAAGAACGGCGTTGCGCTGGTTGGTCTCCCTAATAATTTTGCGAAAGAGTGGGTAAAAAACAGATACCATAAAATAATTCTTGGCTCGTTGAGAAATTTTGACTCGTCGGTAAAAAACATAGATTATTCAGTGTTCCATCAAAACCCATTAATGGGGCAGATAGGTGTTTCTGATAAAAACGACGAGTATTTGGGTATGCGCCTGCCGCTCGAACTTAAGGTGGATAAGAGAACTAATTTAAATCCTAAATATACCATTGATTCATTTATTGTGGGACACTCTAATGAACTTACCTTTGCCGCCGTCCAGGCGGTCATAAAAGACGTTGGTAAAAAATATAATCCCCTCTTTATATACGGCGGCGTGGGGTTGGGTAAAACCCACCTGCTTCAAGGAGCCGGAAACGAAATTAAAAAAATTTACAAGGGAGAAATAAGTGTCTTATATGTAACTTCGGAAAAATTTCTAAACGACATTGTCGCGGCAATAAGAAACAAAAGAATGGAGGATGTTAAACACAGATATAGAAATATCGATGTTTTAATTGTTGATGATATTCAGTTTATAGGAGGGAAAACAACTACCGAACAGGAATTTTTTCACACATTCAACGCCCTTTACGAAAATAACAAACAAATAATTATATCTTCTGACAGGGCGCCCTCCGCGATTCCGACGCTTGAAGAACGGTTGAGGTCGCGCTTTGAGGGTGGAATGATAGTTGATATAGGGTACCCCGACTATGAAATGCGCCTTGCTATACTAAAAATGAAGATTCAGTCGCAAAACATACAAATAGACGATAAAATTGTGGAACAAATAGCCCTAAAGGTACAAAAAAACATCAGGGAACTTGAGGGAGTGTTAAATAAAGTGGTTTTTTGCATGCAATACAACAATCTACCGATGGAAAATAAAAAAATAGACGAAATAATAAACGAGGTGGCCCAACCGGCAATAAAAAACGTTACCATACAGGATATAATAAAAAATGTGGCGGATTTTTTTGAGTTATCTACAAGCGATCTGATGAACAGAAGCAGAAAAAAAGAGATTGTCGAACCAAGACAAATAGTTATGTATCTACTAAGAGATATTATGAAGCTGTCTTATCCGCACATAGGAGAGCGTGTCGGTAAAAGAGACCACACAACAGCGATTCACGCTTATGAAAAAATAAAAAATGATATAACACAAAACAACCAGCTCAACCAAAAAATAGCCGTGATTAAAGAAAGGT
Organism: Candidatus Jorgensenbacteria bacterium RIFCSPHIGHO2_02_FULL_45_20; assembly: GCA_001779535.1. GTDB lineage: Bacteria > Patescibacteriota > Minisyncoccia > UBA6257 > GWB1-50-10 > GWA2-45-9. The sequence goes on along the minus strand of MFKJ01000018.1, from coordinate 9,342 downwards.
TGTTTAAAACATGATTAAAATATGTGGATAACCGGTTAATTACTTTTAAAAATATACGAATATCTGCCTCTATGTAGCATATGTCTGTAAAATGTTATAAACAATAACCGATGGTCAATCTTGTTATATAATAAAGCAAAAAATAACTTATCAACATATAAACAATACTACTACAAAAACAATCTAATTAATAAAATATGAACATAATAGTATTAAGAGATGAGCTTGTTAATTCTTTATACGCGGTGGAAAGAAGCGTCGGATTCGGTTCAAGTTTACCAATGCTTAAAAATGTCCTAATTCGCGCCGATGGGCCAACTATAACCGTTACCGCGACAAACCTCGAATTTGCGGTAATATATTCATTTCAAGGGAAGGTTATAAATAGCGGAAGCATATCGGTGCCGTTTCATTTATTAAATTCTGTAATAAAAAATCTAAATTCAGAAAAGTTATCAATAAGCGTGAGGGAAGGGAATGTTGTGGATATAACAACGGATAATTATAATGCCTCACTCCATGGATTTGACGCAAAGGATTATCCAATAATACCCTCAATCCACAAAAGTGACGGCAAAATAAACATAAATATAGAGTCATTTACCGAAGCGATTGAGTGCGTGATTGGTTCAACTCAATATTCCGAAATAAGGCCGGAAATAAGCGGCGTTTTTATGGAAGCCAACTCCGATAGTATGAGATTTGTGGCTACGGACGGCTTTCGGCTCGCGGAGAAAGAGATATCCGGTTTTCATATGGATTTATCCGGACTTGACGGAATAGGTGTTATTATTCCGCTTCGTTCAGTCGAAGAAATATATCGCCTGCTTAAAACACAAAAAGAAGGAGATTTAAATATATTTGTAGATCAGACGCAGATATTATTTAAGACAGAACGGATGGAAATGATATCGAGAGTCGTGGACGGAAATTTCCCGGAATATAAAGCGATAATTCCCAAAGACGCGGCGATTGAGGCAATTTTGCCGCGCCGCGAGTTAATGTCCGCTATTAAATTAACAAGTTCTTTCTCTGGTAAAAATAATGATCTTTTGTTTGCGTCCGGAGAGAATGGAAAATTTATCGAATTATCGTCTTCGGATGGTTCGGTCGGACAAAACACATATAGAATCACCTCAAAAATAAAAGGTGGCGGATTTTCTCTGTTATTTAACTGGAAATATCTTATGGAGGGAATAAAAATATTTAATACGGATGAAGTTATAATTGGCGTGAACGCGGACGACAAGCCGGTAAAAATTAAGAGTGCCGGAGATATTTCTCTTGTGTATGTTGTGGTGCCGATGAAAAAGTAGTTAAATTTTTTAAAGATATCTATTAAAATTCAATGTGAATGTGTTGATTTGTCGCTCCGGGGCCGAATATGCCCGCGCAGGTGAAATTAGTCCTTCCGTCCGCTCCTATATATTCACAAAACGCCTCCCTAACTCCGGTGAAGGTGAAGGTTTTTATAAAACCAGAGACGATATTCCATATTCCCTCATTCTCTCCTTCGGGCACTATGTCAACCGCCCTACCTTTGTAGTGTTCGGAATTTATGGCGTGGTCTCCGCCGGTTAAGCTTGTTATTGCAAATCGCGGAAATTTGAAAATTATTCCGTCAAAAGATATGTTTTTATTTACATTTTGAGCGAATAAAATAAGGTTTTTCATCATTGTTTTTGAGAGGGAAATATTTCCAGACGGCCCTCCAGACGGACAAACGGCGGTTGGTACACCTCCACAGCCATGGAAACACACGGGAGGGTAAAAACCGTATGAGGCCGCTAAAAGTATGTCGTTTGCGTTAGAGCTTGGATCACAAGTGGCGGATGTGGAAAAACCCACCTTTAATTGTTGATTAATAAATAATTCTATCGCTAATGTTTTATCTTCAGGGTCCGGATTAGATATGGGTAGTGTTGCTTGTGGAGCCCCGCTGTCTATTTGGTTTCCGCCGCCATAAGTCAGCGGATAAAACGGTTCTACGTCGGTTGTGTCTAATGAGAAAGAACATGGCTTAAGTCCATCTAAGTCGGCTCTCTCTACGTCTCCGTCTTTGGTTTTATAGTAAGCGTACAGAACACATATTGCGTTTGATTTTTTTATTCCATCCACCTCGGTGTATGGTTTATTTTTTGGATAATATGGCCAAACCCAACCGACCGTGTCAACTAAATTTCCGTCATCGTCTTTGTTTTTGTGAGTGTTTGTATCATTAAATTCCCAATCATCTTCACAACTATCGCAGTCGATGGTTTTGAATTGGGATGCTTTTATAGTAACCTTTCTTGGACATCCACCAACCGAAATGTCGTTTGTCGCCGATGTATTAAGTAAAAGTTTTGAGTCGGTTGTCCAACTATAGTTTGGAAACGGGTTGGGAATGTTTTTTGGGTTATACTCTACGGGGCAAACTATTTCAGCAATCTCGCCTATATAACACTGGCAAAGGCCTGTTTTGGGGTCTATGGGAGATATTCCGCCAACACACACAAGATCTTTGCCTGTAGAGTTGTTTTTCAGCGTTCCGTCGGTTATTGTAACCACCTTACCGTCAATCTCTATGTTGTGCGCGTAGGCGGTTGTTGATGAACAATTTCCTATTATACCTATCCCCGGCGGCGACGTCCCTTCGGTGAGTCCGGTCCCCGGAGCGCGCAGTTTTATAAGCTGTGGATTTATTGATTTTAATATCAGGTATGACCCAAAAAGAAGGAGTAATCCCCATATAGCCGACAACATCATATCTTTGGCGTCGGTTTGTTTCTGTGGGGTTGGGCCGGTGGTTGTATAATATATAGCTCCAGCAACAATCATTCCTACCGCCAGAATTCCGGATATAGCAAGACCAAACTCATAAAATTTTGATATAAATTCAGGTATATCGGACGACGCCGCGTCTGGGCTTATAAGCGAAGTGTCCACCTTGAGCTGGGCGCTTGCGGAAGCGGCTACTATGAATAGAAAACACGAAAGGACTGCGATAAAAACTGTTTTTTTTGAGAAATAAAAAAGTCCCATTTGTTATTATGGAGCCGGATTTTGTTTGGATATACCCGGCTCTTCAATGACTGTTTTATATAAAAATTTATCGTATTTATTTATGAAATATATAACACCATCACCGGAAACCGCGGGATGTATTCCGTCAAAAACCCCAAACCCCGCATCCCCGCTTTTTGCTACCACAGAAACACCATCTGTGTCGGGGTATATTTTTATAAGGTTGTCTGTTGAAAAAAATTTATTTTCTACGTAATCATCCGGTAGGGAATTTTTTTTGAATAATTCCTGGTCGTTCGGAACAAAACAATAAATAATATCACTGCCAAAACCGCACTTTTCGGGTAGCGTCACAAACGTGAGTGGCATTATCGTTTTTAACAGCGCGTCCGTAATAGACGCCCCGTTTTGGGCGGAAAATTTTAACGCAACCGTTTTTTTGTCATTAAAAGAGAGTGTGAGTCCGTTTTCCCCGCTATTGATTGTTTTTATGGCGCCGCTTTTGAAATTTATTTCCCAAACCCTGCTTTTATAAAAGAAACCAGGCCGCTCGGCTATTAATATAGATGAAGAAATTCCGCCATACAAACGAATATCATTCAAATAAAAATCGCTTAAAACAACCGAAATTTTTGGAACAGCATTAGATATATCCACATAAACCAGGTTTGTATTTTCCTTGTCTGTTAAAATACCAACCAAAGAATCGTCGGTCGCGCCCCACGCGAGAATATCAGCCGTTTCTGGCATCGGCCGCCACACCAAGTCAACAACATCGAAAACGCCCCATCGCGGGCTCTGTGGGTTTCCAAGCGCCGCGAGAATACGTTCCCCGGATGGACTTGGGACAATAAAATTCAGCGACTCTATTGCTTGTGTGTTCAAATTTATGTCTTCGTTGTTTTTTGCGGAAAAAACATTACCCTCCGAAGATATATAATATGTTTCGCCGGTTTTTTTATTTATCCAAAAATCAAAAACGGGGCGATCGGATATTTTTACGGTTGTGATTAAAAGCGCCTCGTTGGGTAATGCGCCGGGTTCGTTTTTATTTTCTGAATTTGTCGGTTCCGGCAACACGCCACCGGAGTAATCAGACGGGGTGGGTATAGACATCCTATTTATAAAAAAGAACAAAATAAACATTCCCACGATAAGAACAGCCAGAAATAAAAGTATTTTATAACTCCCTTTCATTTTTATCTGCTTATTTTAAGCCACACCCTGGATTTTGCGAACTCCAGCGGATTGTTGTTGTTTTGCGCCGACGCGGTTATTTCGACGGTTTCCTGGCTTTGAAGTTGCGGCTCTCCGGTTTTTAGAATTAATGTATCATTATTGCCCCCACCCTTATTTTCGTTGTTTATCTGCCAAAAAAAGGAAATGTTTTTAATGGAATCTATATTGAAAAAATACGGAACGGCTTTTATCGCGTTTTCGACTCCCGGGGAGATGGTGTTGTCCTTAAACGGCAACTCAACGACAATTATTTGGGGGTAGATGGGTATTATTACGCTGTCTTCCGAAACCGAATCGTTTTGGGAAACCGAAACCGAAAGAATGTGAAAATCACCCTTGTTTTTTTGGACGCGAAACGAAACGTTTTTCATCCCCGCACCGTTTCCTATCGGCTTATTATCAATCTTCCATGAAATTGCCGCTCGCGACAGGTTTAATATCTTGCCTCCGGATACCGCCTCAACACTCGCGATTATTGGGCTGAAAGGAGTTGCCGGGGCCTTGCCGGTAAAGTTAGCCGGGAAAAAACTTCCCGATTTCCACGTTATTACCAAACTGCTTTTATTTGATGGTGTTTGCGCGTTGAGCGCCTTTGTGCCGTAAAGTGTTAAGAAAAATAACGCAAAAAAAGAAAAAACCAACAGAAACAGCCGTAACATTTTCATTAATGATTATTATACACCAAAAATCACTTCTTGCCCGCAACAACTCCGATTTTCCCAGCTGTCATAAACTTATCCGGATGGTTGTGTTTATAAACCTCCACTAAAAAAAAAGCCGTGAGCGTTGGAAGGAAGGGCAATAAATTTGCGCCGTTTTTTTTAAGCTGGTTCTTGAATTGGAGGGCTCCAGCGTGTTTTTTGCTGTATTTAAACCAACAACTCGAAGAAATTGTCCCGACGCCCTGGAGGAGAGGAGCGAAAGCCATCCCCACGCCGGTGGAATCTATAACGGCGCACACAACATCTATCGGAAAAAGAAACATAAGCCAAACAATCGTCTCCGCTTCGGTTATTTTTTTTAACTCCTCCTTTTCCTTAATTGGAGTTTTTTTGGCGGACGGCTGGTTTTTATCATCCACCATAACGGATTATTTTTCTCCTTTAAGCCCCTTTATGGCGAGTATTTGCTCTGGGTCGGTAGTGATTATTTGGTCCTCGGTGTATGACGGTATTATTTTTATAGCTATGTGTTTCATGCCTGCGAAAAACAATCCTTCGCCGACCCCGCACTCGAGTAAAAATGCCCTTTCGCCGTCCGTCAGGCCGAAAGCGTTTCCCACGGACTCGATACTCATCTGTGATTGTTTAAGAAGAATTTGCATTGATGAGTTGGTTATAACGGGCCTGCCGTATTCCGACCTCAAAAAATCATCAACATCCTGTGTTATGCAGGTAACTCCGAGATAATATTTACGAGCTCTTTTTACAAGGCCGAAAAGAAAAGAAGCGCTATCTTTGTTTTTCATCATAAGCCACGCCTCATCTATAATAAGCACCCTCTGTTTAAGTTTGGAACGTATAAGATTCCACACAAAATTAAGAATTATATACATCGCTATGGGCCTTAATTCTTCCTCTAAGTCCCTTATCGAAAAAACAATCAACCTGTTTTTAATATCCACATTAGTGGGAGCGTTTGTAAACCCCGCGTAAGAACCGCGCGTGAATTTTTCGAGCCGTTTTGCGAGTGATGAGCCGCCCTCCGTGTTTTCAAGAACAACCTGGAGATCTTCAAGAAGCGGCGGGTTGAGTTCCTGGCCTATCCCGAAGTTTTCGCTTGTTATGTCACGGGACGCGTATGTTTCTATGATAACCCTGTCAATAATGGCGTCTTCCTCCGGAGTTATCGCGCCGAACATAAGTTTCAGAAGCCCGGTGAGATTCAGTATGTGTGATTTGAAAACGTCCGCTGGATCTTCGCCCTCGGGGAGTATGGGTATGTCGAAAGGATTTACATGGTTTTCTGATGTGAGTGATATTTTAAAATAACTTCCGCCTATGGCGTCGGCTAGGTTTTTATATTCGTTTTCCGGGTCTATCACTATCACGTTTGTACCTATCATAAGAGACCGAAGTATCTGAAGCTTGGACGAATATGATTTTCCTGAGCCGGACTTTGCAAAAATCACCGAGTTCGCGTTTTCGAGCGAAAATCTGTCAAATAAAACCAAGCTGTTATTGTGCATATTAACACCGTACATAATGCCGTTTTCGGACGTAAGATCCGGGGATATGAACGGGAAAAGTGATGAAGCGGGTCCGGAATTAAGCGGCGTAAGCACCGACAACTTGTCGTCGGATATGGGTATAACGGAATTCAACGCGTCCATTTGGCGGAAGATAGCCGGCCTTACCTCGATAAGTTTACTTTCGAGAATTGATTCCATTTTGTGTTGCAATTCGTCGAGTTTTTTTCTGTCGGCGCCGTATATGGTTATATAAACTCCGACTTGGAATAATTTTTCTCTGGCCTGCTGGAGCGAGTCGCGGAGGGACTCGACGTCTTCGTGCGCGGTTTCCAAAACAGGGTCGCGGACTATTCCCTTCTCTTGTTTTTCGTTTATCTCCGATTCTATCTGGGCCACTTTTCTGGTAAGTTTTTTAAGAATCATTCCCGTGTCTGTCGGATGCACAAAAATGGAAATATCCATCATTTCGGCCATGTTTATAACAGGCGAAAACCACCCGCTTGATATAAATCTCGGGTATGCCGACAGAAAAAAAGTTTTTGCGTGGTAATCGCCTATTTTAACCGAATTTGAATCAACCTCCACTCCGGCTGGCGCTATAACATTCAGCAAGTCATTCGACGGGTTGTTGTCCGCCTGATTGTTTTTGTTTAAATAAGACATGTTTATTTTTTTCCGGTTTTTTCCTGCGGCGATCGCGTATCGCGCTCCGTAAGTTGCGGATTATAAAGATTATAAAACAACTCGACAAGTTCGTCGTCTTCAAGCGGCGCGGCCCGGAGGCCTATTTGACCAAGTCCAGAAGACACCTGGTCTACCCTATGATTTAACTGTCTTATGTCTTCCTGCATTGATTCCCCGCCGCCGTTTTCTTTGGTGGATTTCTGGCCTGTTTTCAAAAATGACAAAAATCCACCGGCACGGCTTATTATATGCATCGGTTCATACGGCACGACGACGAAAAACGATTTAGAAACTATATCATTTTGGCTCACAAACGACTCTATAAAGCTTATATATTCGTCTATTTGTATTTTAAGCAGTTCGTTTTTTTCCGCGGCGTAAAAGACCCTCATTTTTTCAAGGTATCTTTCCACATTCACTTTTCTCGAATGTATGAAAAACTGCACGGAAAAATCAAGCGTGTTTAAGAATTCCTGAAAACTAGACAAAATAGTTCCCTGTTCTCCTTCTGATTTAAGGTCGAAATTAAGCCCACCAACTATCAAAATACGCCTCATCCAGCCGTTTTTCAAAAAAACAACGCCATTTTCTATTTTTTGAATAGCCACAAACTCCCGCGACGGCCTCATTGATGATTGATTTTTTGATGCCATAACGATTTATTCTTTATAATCCATTCTTTTTAAAAACACCTTTTCTCCGGTTTGCATTGTGGCAAGTTGTGTGTTTTGACCGCCGCTCTTAACACTTCTTTTTGTTGAAAACAATTTGCCGGTTGTTACGCCCAATGTTATCGCCTGCAATTTTTCCTGTATACCCGCCAAACTTCTAATATGTCGCATTCCACCGGAGTCGTTGCCGCCGGCGCCGTTATCTGGAGAACCGCGGCTCCATACGTAAACCCTTGTGTTTATTAAAAAAAAGAAGAATGATTTTAGAATAGATACAGAGTCCTGACCGTTTATTTTCCCGAACGCGAGCAAAATTCCAGCCAACTCAAGTATAACCGACGTAACCGCCCACAGAAAAAAATCAAAAACATAATACGACAAAAAACTCAAAAATGACGCGGAAGCGATAAACGCAAACTGTCGGAGTGTTAAGGGCCCGATAATTTTCGGTTTTTGTTCTATAAATTGCGGTACCTGAAAAGTGGCCACGATATAACTATAACAATAACCGCCCAGCCAAACAATGCGGCGCGGGTTAAGTTCTTAAGTCCAAAGTATTTCCTTCCACCCTTGGTTCAAAAGACGCCTGCTTTTTTTTATCAACGTCTTTGGCTGCGGCGGTTGTTTTGCTTGTGTTTTTATTTAAAGGCGTGAAGAAACCGGTGCCTCGTGCGGCTGTTTTATTCGCGGGGAAATTATTTTTTTCTGTTTTTGCCCGTGTTTTTAGCAAATCAGACGCAATAGGCGGCTTTTCGGCGTCTTTTTGACGGACGCTTTCTGAAATGGAAAATATTTTTGCGCGTATGTTTTCGCGTTCGTTTTTTTCTTTTGCGCCGGATCCGGCGATTAAGCTAACAACCGCCGCGCGGCGCGCCGTTTCCTTAGTTGGTGTGCGTGCATCATCGAATATGCCGCTTTTTTTTGCGAAAGGAATTGCCGCCTGGCGCGCCGACCCATAGTAGTCAATTTTTTTGGTTTCTTCCCCAGGAACCTGTACCACCGCCTTGACCGGAGGGGGTATTATTTTTTGGCTTGTTTTGGATTTAAAGAATCCCATCGCGCGCGAGAACCCTCCGAATGGTGAAGAGGGCGGACTTGATTTACGAGACCCGCCGCCTGGCACATTAACCGACGACGACTTTTCCGCGTGTATAATAAGCGGAGCATCGCCGCCGGCCTTATTATTTTCCTGGTTTATTTTTATAAACGACGTTTCTCTGGTGTCTGGGGCGTTAAAACCAAACACCTCGAGCGATATGCCGCTTCCCCGCTCCATAGACGACTTTTTTGTTCCCTCAAATATGTTTTTTATTTCGTCGAGATATTTGCCGGCTATTTTCTCGCGTATGTTTTCGCACAAAAAATCTACATTTTCATCTTGCCCCCGCACAACACCCTTGATTTCGGGAGTGAGGCCATCGGCAGAAACAATCCCGAGCATAAAAAGTCCGGTTATCCGCGCGACCGCGCCCATCTCGGTTTCGGTGAATTCTTTTGATTTACAGAGCAAAAAAACACTTTCAGCGGTATCGAAAGAAAAAATAAGACGTT
>MFKJ01000017.1 GCA_001779535.1 Candidatus Jorgensenbacteria bacterium RIFCSPHIGHO2_02_FULL_45_20 | reverse complement strand
GATAAAGTTTTACATTGCTAACATTACTTGATTTCCATGCAATCCGATGTGTTTCTCCCACTTTCCAAGTTTCACCACCGACAGGAGATGTAATATTGATAAACGATTGCGTTGAAGTGGCGGGCATAGTAGTTAAGCGGTTAGAAACTAATGTGAACGGCGCGTTACTTGCGTCCCAAATTTTCGGATTGTCGGACAAACTGATTTGTATCTTGTATTTCCATTCTATGTTCCCCGTCCAGCTCTCCGGCGCACTCCATGAATATGAACCAGTATTGGGAATGCCCCTCGCTATGGTCGCCGCATAATTACCAGTATTGCCATCCAAAAGAGTAACGTCCACATTCGAGGTTCCAGCGTTTGATGAATTCCATGTGAGAGTTTGCTGGGTTTCCGCTTTCAACACCTCTCCGCCGTTTGGATAGATGACAGTTATTCCCACACCCGCGGAAGGAGTTGTCGGCGCGAGAGTCGGAGCGGAAGTCGGAGCGGGAGTCGGAGCGGGGGTCGGCTGTTGTGGGACATTAGTGGAACACCCATACAGTTTGTTAAGCTTTGCCCGCGTGGATACACCAACATATCCCGTGCCGCGCGAAAGTTTGTACGGCGCTAAAATTTCATCTCTGTATTTTTCCTGAAAACCGACAACCGCCGCCGCCGTTGATTCCAAAAATTGCGAATCGCCTTTTTGTTCCATATCGTCCACCGAAAATCCTTCTTTTTCCAGAATTTCCTGCAAGTATCTTACGTCCTGCTCCTTGTTTTCCGTGCCTACTCCGCCGTCTCCGAATCTTAGATTTTGGCTGAAAGTGTAGCAGAAAGCCGACGTCTCCCCCTGTTGCGCGGCTAAATGCTTTTGAAGCGCCGCGACCTGCTGTAGCAAAACCTGAATTTGCGCCTGTAATTCTTCGACCGTATACGCTTTAGCCGCCGGTACGTAAATGGCTGAAATAACCGCAACCGCAACCAGCGATAAGATAATTTTCTTCATATTTCCTGTGTTTTTTGACCTTGTTTTAATTATATATATAACATATTCTGTCCCTTTGCGCCAGCATCGGGCGGAGGTTTGTGTGTTATAGCGGATAGTGAGTAGAGAAGACAATAACTTTCAATTTGTAATTAATTCGCCATCTGGCGAATTAATTACAAAGAAAATAAATCAAAATAATTAGTACGGCAATATCAGTATTGTTTGTCTGATTCTGAATTTGTTTTGGATTAGATTGATTAAAAATTGTAAATTTCAAATTGAAAATTGCTTTCTGTTCCTTGCTTCGTCGCGCCAACCCTGCTAACTTGTACTTGCGGGGTAGAGCAGTCCGGTAGCTCGCAAGGCCCATAACCTTGAGGTCGGCCGTTCAAATCGGCCCCCCGCAACAGTCCTTTTGTCACCTGTCGTTTATAGCGGGGTTTTTTGTTTGAAAAGTTATCATAATTACAATATTCTAAATACAAATGCCAGGGTAGCTCAGCTGGTTAGAGCGGTCGTTTCATAAGCGACAGGTCATGGGTCCGAGTCCCATCCCTGGCACCAGAATTAAACTTCTTAAAATTTTTGCGGTTAAATCGAACCGCCGATATGGTATAATTAATACTATATGGCTAAGCCGCAACAAAAAACTGATTCGTGGAGAATGAGAAGAAATGGAATGAGTATAGGAGAAATATCAAAACAACTCAAAGTTTCAAAAAGTTCCGTAAGTGAATGGTGCAAGGAAATTCGTTTGACAAGAAAACAAACACGGAATCTTAAAAATATATCTGTGGCTCACGGACTTATCGGAAGACAAATAGGATCACAAATCCAGAAGGATAAAAAAATAAAAATTATAAAGTTTTATGAGGATGTTGGAAAGAAAAAAATAGCCAACGAAATATCGAGGGGGTTTTTTATGCTCGGAATAGGGCTGTATCTTGGAGAAGGAAATAAAAATGGAAATAGGTTTCAAATGACAAATTCGAATCCTTACATTATAAAATCAATGATTGAGTGGTTATCTGAATTTTTCAATACAAAAACCGAATCCGTGATTCCTAGAATCATGATAAACGAATCGCATAAAGATAGAGAACTGTCCGTGATACGCTTTTGGAGTAAAACAACCAACATACCCGTATCGCAATTTAGAAAAACCGTGTTTATAAAATCAAAACACAAAAAGGTATATGAGAATCGCGATTTTTACTTTGGAACTTTTGTATTACGAATTGAAAAAAGCTCCCGACTTCAATATGAAATATTAGGATTATGCAAGGCGACTCTCGAATATTTTAGATATCAAAAACAAAATCGTTTTGTCTAATACGCTTGCGCGAAAAGCCACCTGTGTTTTGCCGGTTTTTCGCAGTACACACACTTACCGTTTTCTTCCGACAAATCGAGCGGCAGACATCTTGTGGTCGCTTTCGTTTCTTCTTTTATTTTTTTCTCACACTCCGCGTTTTCGCACCAGAACGCCGAAACAAATCCTCTGTCTCCGGAAATTATTTTTTTGAAAGCGCTGTAATTATCCGCACTTCTCGTGTTTGCTTTAAGAAAACGCTCGGCCTCCTCAAGAAGATTGTTTTGTATCGATTCCAAAACAGCCCCGGATTTTGCAGTGAGTTCGTCTATATTCACCACTATCTTCTCACCGGTATCGCGGCGTACAAGCGTGGCTGAACCGTTTTTAATTTCCTTCTCGCCTATTTCAACCCGGAGCGGAACTCCCTTGAGTTCCCATTTATTAATTTTGAATCCAAGAGTTTCGTTATCCGAAACGTCCGCTTCCGCTCTTATCCCTGATTTCTTTAAAACGCCCGCGATTTCATTTACCGCTTTCAAAATTTTCTCTTCCGGTTTCACCGGCAAAACAACCGCCTGAATCGGAGCAAGCCGCGGAGGAAGGCGCAATCCGGCGTCGTCTCCGTGCGCCATTATAAGCCCGCCTATCGAGCGCGTTGAAAATCCCCAACATGTTTGCCAAACGTACTCCGAGCCACTGTCCTGATTCTGAAATTTAATATCGAATGTTTTGGAAAAATTCTGCCCGAGATCGTGCGCGGTCGAACTCTGAAGCGCTTTTCCTTCCGGCATCATGGATTCATAACTTAACGTAACATCGGCCCCCGCGAATTTCTCCGCCTCTGATTTTCGTCCTATGTATCCGGGCAAGGCAAAAAGTTCCCGATATACTTTCGAATACATATTTATCGCCCACAAAACCATTTCCCACGCTTCATCGTGGTTCGCGTGCGCTGTGTGCCCCTCTTGCCACAAAAATTCCGTAGTCCGTAAAAACAAGTACGTTCTCTTTTCCCACCGCACTACATTATTCCACTGATTTATCGCGAGCGGAAGATCGCGCCATGAATGTATCCACCTCGCGTAAGCGTCATACATAATGGTCTCGCTTGTCGGACGTACAATCAGCTTTTCCTTCAATTCCTCTCCGCCTCCCATGGTTACAACCGCGAGTTCCGGAGAAAATCCTTCAACATGCGTTTCTTCTTTTTTGAGAAGCGATTCCGGAATGAAAAGCGGAAAGTATGCGTTTTTGACGCCTTTGTCTTTTATCAGTTTGTCCATTTCTTTCTGGACAAGCTCCCAAATCGCGAAACCGTACGGGCGGTAAATCATTGTCCCCTTCGCCGGGCCGTAGTCGGCAAGCTCCGCGAGCAAAATCACTTTGTTATACCACTCCGAAAGATTTTTTGATTTTTTCGGCAAATCCCGTTTTGCGAAGTCCATATTCGTTTGTTTCTTATCTTCATTCAATTCTATACCGATTTACCATTTTCAATCAATATACCCGTACGGCACATAATGTTTGCGCGCTGTGATTTTCCACACTTCGCTAATATAAAACTATCGTCTCATATTAGCGAATCAAAGAATCAATATATTCCATTCGTGAATCTCCCCGCCCTTACAGGCGTGGACTTCCCACTGGGTTAAAAAGTGCGTTCACGAAAACATCCATTACATTTTTTACACGATCGTGTAAAAAATGTAATGAGTGATTTCCATAGATTTCGGAAAGCTTTTGTGAAAATACAATTACTATGATAAATCCACGGCCGTGGATTTATCATAGTATTAAAAATATTTCACGCTTGGAACAGCTATACAATAATCTTGTATAGCTATCCCAAGCGCATTTATATTTGTTTTGGAAACAAACAGTACGATGTACGACGTCGTACACATCTCGTACGTCGACAAACGGTATGACGTACGACGTCGTACATCTTAAGCGCGTTGTGTTTGTTTAAGTTTTTCGGGTCTTTAAAACTTTACAAAACCATGTATAATACTCCAAATAAGCTATGGTCTGCGGCGGAAAATGGTTGTGTTTGAAAATTTTTTAAAATTGCGGGTGTAGCTCAGCTGGTTAGAGCGTCCGCCTGTCACGCGGAAGGTCGCCGGTTCAAGTCCGGTCGCCCGCGCAATAACAAAATAAGATGACCGTATGTTATCTCATTTTTGTTTTGATTGTTACGACCTGACTTGAACGGGAAAGGGGTCGGGAAAACGGTAGTTTTCCTGTGGCGGAAGTATTGAAACCGCTGGGTTTCAAAAAATTACGCGAGAAGCGGAATTTTGTTCAACTTCCGGTCGCCCGCGCAATAACAAAATAAGATGACCTTATGTTATCTCATTTTTGTTTTGATTGTAAATTTCAAACTAAAAATTACTCTCCTACTTCCCTCTCATACCACATCCCAAGATTTAGGATGTCTTTCTCGTGAAACCGCTTGCCGATAAGTTGAAAACCTACGGGCAATTCCCCACTTCCGACAACATACTTTTTTACCGGAATAGAAAGCCCCGGAAGTCCGACAAGGTTCACTGGTACAGTAAATATATCGGAGAGATACATGGAAACAGGGTCTTCTGTTTTTTCTCCAATCTTGAAAGCGCGTGTCGGTGATGTCGGGGTAAAAATTACATCAACGCCATAGTCCGCCGGAGCAAACGCCCGTTTGAAGTCATCCGCGATAAGCTGTCTTGCTTTCTGCGCCTTGGCGTAAAAAGCATCGTAATACCCCGAAGATAAGACAAACGTTCCGAGTAAAATTCTGCGCTTCGGCTCATTCCCAAAGCCGCTTCCTCTCGTTTTTTTATAGATTTCCGGCAACGATTCCGCTTCTTGGTTTCTTTCGTATCTCACTCCATCAAAACGCGCAAGATTAGCACTGGCTTCAGCCGGCATAATTATGTAATAGCAGGATAGCGCGTGTTTCGTGTGCGGAAGTGATATTTTTTTGACGGTGAATCCGTTTTTTTTGAATACATGAAGCGCGTTATTTATTTCCGCTTCGGTTTCTTTTTCCATTCCACCGGAAAAATATTCTTTCGGAACACCTATCGTTAATTTTTTGGCAGAGTCATCATCAAAAAAAGCAGTCGCGCCGTATTCGTTTTTGTCGCTTGTGGCATCATGCTCATCACTCCCTTTTATCGCGTCAAAAACAATAGCCGAGTCCTCAACAGTTTTTGACAACGTTCCTATCTGGTCCAAGCTTGAAGCGAGCGCAATGAGTCCAAAACGTGAAACAGCGCCGTATGTCGGTTTCAACCCGACCACTCCGCAAAACGATGCCGGCTGCCTTATGGAGCCGCCCGTATCGGAACCGAGAGCCGCGAGGGAAAAGCCGCCCGCGACTGCCGCCGCCGAGCCGCCGGATGAGCCGCCGGGTACCCGCTTCAAATCGTGCGGGTTTTTCGTAATATGAAACGACGAGTTCTCTGTGGACGAACCCATCGCGAATTCATCAAGATTGGTTTTGCCCAAAAACACGCAATTTTCTTTTTTTAATTTTTCTATGACGGTGGCGTTATAGCCCGCGAAATAATTTTTTAATATCTGCGAACCGGCGGTTACCGGAGTATTTTCTATAAGAATATTGTCTTTTATCGCCATCGGTACGCCCGCAAGCGGTCCGGTTTCATCGCCGTCCGCGAGCATTTTATCAACCGCGTCCGCTCTTTCGCGGGCTTGGATTTCCAGCGTGGAAATAAAAGGCCGCACGGAATCGTCTTCGGATATTCTTTTGAAATAAAAATCAGTCGCTTCACGGGCGGAAAATTCCTTGCGCTGAAGCGCGTTGTGGAACGATTTTATGGTAAGTCCGGAAATATCCATAATCTTTTTATTCAAATACCGGCGGGACGCGTAAAAAACCGTTGTGTTCTTCGGGAAATTGTTTTGTTGAAAGTTCGCTTATAAATTCCGTCTTCACCTCGTCCGGACGGAGAGTATTGTCAGCAGACAGCACCTCGCCACAGGCAGGCGGGTTTTTTTGCGAACTTGTTTCATCCGTTTCAAGCGACTGCAACTCGGCCACATATTCAAGAACGGCTTCAAGATCGCGGAGTAACTTTTTCTTATCGCTCGAGCCGATATCGAGTTTCGCGAGTTCCGCCAGATTTGAAACGGCGTTTTCCTCGATGATTTTCTTCATATATTTTCCAAGATACCACCACTTTATAGCTTCTTCAATGTTTTATTCCGAAAGCATACGCAAAAATTCGCTTTCGTTTATTGTCTTCACACCGAGCCGCTCCGCTTTTGCCTTCTTCGAGCCAGGCGATTCTCCGGCTACAACAAAGCTTGTTTTTTTTGATACCGTTTCGGACGTATCTCCGCCAAGTGTTCTGATTTTTTCTTTCGCTTCCTCCCTGTCGAGCGTTTTAAGCACTCCTGTCAAAACAAACGTTTTGCCTTCCAATTTTTTCCCGGTCTGTTTCGGCGCCTCGAACTCCACTCCCGCTTTGTCAAAACGCGATAGAAGCGCGATATTTTCCTTCCTCCCAAACCACTCCCGCAAACTTTCCGCTATTTTCGGACCTATGTCATTTATCTTTTCAAAGTCGTCCGTCGAATAAGCGGCAAAAAACTCACCAACTTCCGATGGAATGCGTATTTTCTTGCGGCCATCACTCGCGATTCTCGCCAAATCCGCCGCCGTTTCTTCGCCTATATGCAATATCCCCAAACCGAAAATAAAACGCGCAAGGGTTGTTTTCTTCTTCGATTTTATCTCGGATACTATGTTTTCAGCCGATTTTTTACCGAGACGGTCCAATACTTCTATATCGCCTTCCGAAAGCGAAAATATGTCGGCGGCATCGGAAATAAGCCCTTCGTCCAGAAATTTATCCATGATTTTCCGCCCCAAACCGCGGATGTCGAATGCTCCACGCGAAACTACATGGTACAGCGATTCCCTGTGGCGGGCGCCGCATTTCGGATTGGAACACTTTGAAAGCACTCCATCGCGTTTTACTTTAGAATTATCAATGGGGCATCGGGCAGGCATAATGAAATTTTTTTCTTTCCCCGTCCGCAGTTCCGTTATCACTTTCGTGATTTTCGGTATCACGTCTCCCGCCCTCGTTACGATTACGGTATCGCCTATTTTTAATCCAAGCCGCCTGATTTCATCTTCGTTGTGAAGCGTGGCGCGGGAAATTGTAACACCACTTACCTGAACCGGAGAAAGTTCCGCAACGGGGGTGAGTACTCCCGTCCTTCCGACCTGTATTTTTATATTTTGAACGACGGCTGTCGCTTCCCGCGGCGAAAATTTATACGCGATTCCCCCACGCGGCGCTTTACCGACCACTCCGGCTATTTCAAAAATATCGTTTTCGTTTATAAAAACAACTATTCCGTCAACTTCGTACGTAAGGCGGCCGCGTGAATTTTCCCATTCGTCTCTGAATTCGCACGCTTTTTCGAGCGAATCAACCCTGCGGTTTTCGGGATTCACCGTAAACCCCCACGACGCGAGCGCTTTATGTTCCTCTTCGTGCGTTTTGAAAACGACTTTCGGATAAATCATTGATATGTCGTATTGAAACGATTTTAATTTCCTGCCCGCGGTTACACGCGAGTCAAGCTGGCGCACGGAGCCGGCCGCGAGATTTCTCGGGTTCGCGTATTCTTTCAATCCGTCCCGCTTCTGTTCCTTGTTTATGCGCGTAAATTCTTTTTTCGCGATAAAAATCTCCCCTCTCGCCACGAGACGCGACGGCACTTCCAAACGCCCGAAACAATCGAGTTTCTTCGGAACGTCGGTTATCGTAAGCATGTTTTGCGTAATATCTTCGCCAAAAATTCCGTCACCGCGGGTCGAGCCGCGGATAAGGACGCCATTTTCATAAACAAGTTCTATCGCCAAACCGTCTATTTTCAGCTCGCAATAAAAAGACGCGCCGTAAAGCGTCTTCCCCCGCCCGGAAATATAGTTTTCAACCCTGTCGCGCCATTCTTCCATTTCGCGCGCGGAAAACGCGTCGTTTAAGGAAAGCATCGGTTCTTCGTGCGCCACCTTTTTAAATTTATCGAGCGGACGCCCCCCGATTTTTTGCGTCGGCGAGTCGGGCGTTACCAAATCGGGATATTCGTATTCCAGTTCTTCAAGTTCGTTCTTCAGCGTATCGAAGACCGCGTCCGATATTTCCGGACTATCGAATGAGTGGTATAGGGCGCGGTGGTAATCTATAATACGCCGGAGTTTTTCAATTCTTTCTTTCGCTTCCTCGCGGGTCATACCGGTTAATTGTACTTCGTGGCGTAAAACGTTTCGATGATTCTTTCCGTGCGGGCGGCGCTTCCTATCGAACGCACTTTGAATCCGTATACGGGAGTTGCCGCGGAACAGCTGACTTTCGCCATATCCGCGTCCACGCACCAAAGGTTCGCGTCCGCTCCAGCCGAGTTTGATAATATCACCGAAATATCCGACAGTTCACTTTGCTCATTTGCGCCGACACCGAAAACATTTTCATTCAGATAATACCTGTAGAGCGCCGTTTCAAGCCCCGCGTCAGTCGCGAATAGCGCCATTCCGGACGCAACCGAATCGTTTGATTGTTTGATTTGCGAATATAAGAGAAATCCGGCGAGCGCGGTCGAAGATAAAACAACAAACCCGATAATTATGGTTACGATTATCATCAGTTGTCCGTCCCTTTTTTTACATTTTTCCATAAGCATAAAATCTATATTCCGCGGCACTTGAAGGGGTCGTTTTTAATCTCACGCGGCAGTACGCGCGAGCTTACGACCGTCTGCATCATTATCGGAGCGGACTGCGCAGGATTTTCGATTTTCAGGTCTTTAGACGCCACGGCGAGGCGTATGAAAAATCGCGGCGGATAACACTCGACATTCCCAACGTCATTTGTCTGGTAAATTTCAAAACACGCGTTTTCCACCAGAACATTTCCGGCAGTGAGCGCTTCCCCGCTTCCGCCCGAAACCGAACGGAAAATCCGCCCGTTAGAAAGCGAATACGTTACAATCGCTTCCTTGCCGGAAATGCCCGCTTCCTGTCCGCTCACGAACGTTATCGAGTTAAGGCACGTCGCCCGGTTAGGGAGCGGAGCGCCGAGCGACGGGTCGAAATACCCCGTCCGCAGTTCTCTTGATATCTGCTCCAAAGCGATTCCGGCGTTGCTCCCGGCGGAAATCCGCTCCGTTATAAAACGCTGGTTTTTAAGCGCGCTCAAAAATATGCCTACAGCCACAACGAGCAGTATGGAAAAAACAGTGAGGGCTACAAGCATCTCGACGACCGTAAATCCGCGGTTGCCGCTAAAGCGTTTTTTAGGCGAGAAAAGTTTTTTCATTTCATCTTTTTTTATTCGTACGTGTATTTCGGAGTCGTTTGCGCCCTCCAGTTCGTGAAAACGTCTTCAAAAAACACCGTTTGCTCTTCGCCTCCTTCCGTCCATTTTACGATTGATTTGACGGTCATCGCGTTACCATACCCGGAAGGTATGCCTCCTCCGCCATCCTGAATCAAAACCGTGCGTCTGAACGAAGTGGTGTCGCCCGCGCCATACCAATATTTTCCTGATACTTTGTCGAAATTCAGATACCGCTCCGATCCGTACGCCACCTCTTTTGCGGTGTCTACGGTTGAGTCGTACTGTACCTCGTAATACCCCGAAAGATTCATATTCCACGTCCATTTCGTTCGATAGCTTTTTTCAACATTAGAATCAATTATGTTCTTCACGACTTCTATCCCCTCGGCGGCAAGGTAAGAAGCCACGACTTTCGCTTCCGCGTTTTTATTCATACTCGCCGAACGGGAAATGAGCGTAAAAATCCCCAATAGCCCCACGACTATTAAACTCGCGGCAACCATTGACTCCACCATTAAACTCCCCTCTTTATTATTTAACGTCATTTGTAATTCTCCGGCATTCCCGCCGCGGGGGCAATGGGCGTTACCGCCCCGCCCGTGCCCACTTCGACCGTTTTCGAAAATCCTCCGGTCGTCAAACGCAATGTTACTCTGGCGCCGGAAACGGGACTCACCTTGAGGTACGGCGCTTCGAACGCCACCCAGTCGGATGTTGCTGAAACGATTTCGACGTTTCTATCAAGTTCATATTTCGAAACGACCTCGCGGCGGCTTTCATCGCTTACGGGACACACTGAATCATCCATATCTTTCTGGACGCGAAAAACAAAATACTGGCCGTTTACAGCGTCAAACCGCACGCCATAAGCGCAGATTATCGTGTCTGGTTGCGAATTGTTTTCCTTGAATTTCTGAAGCGCGAGCGCCTTTGCCTCATTCAGCGTCCCGATAACCCTTGATTGCTCGGAATACAAAATAAGCTGTTTGCCGCTCGTGCGGTTGTATCCAATGAAGATTCCTGACAGTATAAGCGTCATCGCGCAAACCACGACAACTTCGACCATCGAGAACCCACCCCTCCTTTTCAACGCTTTCATTATTCTTTATTCTAACATTTTTAGAGGCAACAATATAAGCGGGATGTGAGAATGCCCGCGTCATACGCGGGCACCATATATATTTCAGTCCTCCTTGTTTTTCTCCTTCTCCTTTTTTTCCCCCTTTTTCTCTTTTGCGTCTGCATCCTCATTCTGTCGGTCTCTCTTCTCTTTCTCGGACAGCTTTGAGCTGTCCAGAATTTTTTGGTCATCCTCCTGAGTCATTTTTTTCACCTCCGTCGGTGTCTCTTTCGCCACCTTCGCGGGCGGCCTTCTTTTGCCGTTGCCGGCAAACAAGGCCGAGAAGGAAAACAAAAACACCATCAATACGACCAAAAGCTTTTTCATACTTAACTCCTGTTAAATAATTAAACAAATTAACAATTTTCTAAAATCTAATTAAAAGGTATCATGTTCGCGAGCAAGCCGCAATGTTTGATTTTTCTACTTACGGAATAGCGCAAAATGGAGAAACAGGGATCCAGTAATTAAGCATCACGCCGACAAGAGCTCTAAACACTAATCCGTTACATTCCAAACAGTGAAAAATACCATCCTATGAGCGCGTGGCCGAAGAAAAACGTTGCCGCGATTCCAGTAACGAGAAACGGAGCGAAAGGCACCCTGTCCTTCATCGTTTTCGCGCCGGCGATAAAAAGCGCGAGCGAAAAAACGCCGCCGAGAATGAATGATATTATTATGGAAAGTCCCACGTCCGGCCAGCCGAAGAGGAGCCCAAGCGCGAAGGCGAGTTTCACGTCCCCCATCCCCATTCCCCTGCCGCGGCTCGCGAAAAACAGTATGAGAAAAAACAAGCCGCCGGCGGCAAATCCTAAAATTCTGTTTGCCAGAAGGCCTAAAAACGGCGAGAATACCAAAACGTAATTTTTCAAAAACGATTCGCGGAAAGGAAATACCGAATCCCTGAAATTCCACAAAATCGAAATTATAAGAATACCGACAATGATAAAAAACAAATTAAGCTCATCCGGAACTATGTAGTGTTTGAGGTCTATCACAAAGACAATAAGAAGCCCGAGACAAACGATAACCCAGAACGCCGCGAGGGCGTAGTACCACCATTCGGCGGCAAATAGGAAAAAGCGACCGCCTGATATGTTGTAAAAAGAATTAAGAAAAAGCGGAACGCCTGCGAATATGGCGCCCGTTACCACTTCAACCAGTGGATACTGGAATGAAAGGCGCGATTTGCATTCCCTGCATTTGCCGCGCAAAAATATGAAACTCGCGATCGGAATAAGCTCAATCGCGGATAGTGTTCTCCCGCACGAATCACAGTGTGAACGCCCGCGCAAACGCTTCAAAGAAAAAAGCGATTTCTCCGGCTTATAACGGTCTATTAAAACATTTGTAAAACTTCCTACGGCTATTCCAAAAAAGAAAAGCAACGCAACGAAAATAGTTGTCGGCATATTTATACGGTACTACTTGCTCCGCCCGCGGAATGAATGAAAGCGCCTTCTATTAAAGCGCCTTCATTCTTTAAAAACCGTCAGAGAAATTAATTCGCTGGACACGCTCCGGAACTCGGCGCGTTGGTAGATGTTATCACCTTCCCCGCGCTGTCCGCGCAATAAAAATTAGTTGCTTCGCTCGCGAGTTTGGAATAAACCGCGTATGCGGTTCCGCTCGCCGAAAGATCTATTACAAGCGTTCCTCCCTGCGCCGTAACATCAGCCTGAATCGCAGTCAAAGCAGTATTCCCGGCAATAACAAACTTGCTATATGGGCTACTGCTTACGGGGTCGTAAAGTGTTTCACCTATCGCCCGCGCTTGCTGTATTCCGCTTACTATTCTCGCGTCTTTCGCCTTATTTCTCGAAGGCCCGAGCGCGACAAGAACAGCCGCCGACAAAATGCCGATAATCGCGACAACCACGAGCATTTCTATCAAAGTGAAACCTCCCTGTTTTTTCAGCATAAGTTTTGAATTATTGGTTCGACCTTCTAAATTTGATTTCTATTATAACACAATGCGTTTATCCGCGCTAAAATGATTGCGTCAAACTGTAGAGCGGCAAAAGAATAGCGGCGAACAGAACGGCTATAAGTCCGCCCACCACGACCATCAAAATCGGCTGTATGAGCGTTACGAGGTTTTCAACCATATCGTCAACCTCCCTCGAATAAAAATAATTCACTTTTTTAAGAAGTTCTTCAAGCCGCCCCGTTGATTCGCCTATCGCGACAAGTTGTGAAACGAGCGGCGGGACTTCCGGAATACCCTCAAGAACTTTCGATAATAATTTTCCTTTGCGCACTTGTTCGGAAACTCCTCCTAAAATTGATTCATACACTTTATTCCCTATCGTCCGCGATGATATTTCAATCGCCTGCGGAATGGTAAGTCCGCCGCGTATAAGCACGCGCGTTGATTCCGCGAATCTTGCTATATAAAGTTTCCGGAAGAGTTTTCCGACCACAGGCAGGCGCAAACTGACTTCATCAAGGACAAGCCGCCCTTCATCCGTCTGAAAATAATCCAAAACGAAAAGAACCGCGAGTCCGGCTATGATAACAACCGCCCACCACCACTCCCCCAAAAACACCCCCGTTTTCAAAATCGCGCTCGTGTAAAAAGGTACGTCTACGTTCGCATCCTCGAAAATCGGAAGTATCTGCGGGAATACAAACGTAACCATCACCACCAGCACAGCGGCAAAAAGTCCGATAACGAAAAATGGATACGCGAGCGCGTTTTTCACTTTTGATTTGAGAAGCGCCTGTTGCTCGAGATAGTCGGCGAGGAAGTCAAGCACCTCCGACAATCTTCCCGTAATTTCCGCCGAACGCACCATATTCACGTAGAACTCGGAGAAGATCGCCGGATGTTTTTCAAACGCCTGCGACAGCGAAAAACCGGCGTCTATGTCGTTCGACACTTCATAAATCGCTTCTTTCAAAACCGGATTCGGCGTCTGTTTGAAAAGAGTAGCCAAGCTGTCAGAGACCGACACCTGCGACGCGATAAGCGTCGAAAACTGGCGCGTGAAAATCATAAAGTCGGCGGATTTTATCCGCTTCGTCAGATTCATTATTTTGTCGTACCAGCGCTTGCCGGTTTTTTCTTCTATGCTTAAAACAAAAAGCCCGTGCCCAAACAGCACGTTCAAAGCGGCGTCTTTGTTCGACGCTTCCACATTTCCCACCTGAAGTTCTCCGTCTTTTGTTCTGGCCTTGTATTCGAATTTCATAAATCGATGCTAATATACAAATTTATACTAATTATGCAAATAAATAATAGTGACTACTAAATAAATTTTGTTTTATATTCGGTGTCTATTTTTACGATTCTCGTGGGTTTCAGGAATCGTATAATTCGCACGCATTAGCATATTCGCATCGCGTTAAGCCCTCTCAAGCAGCATCCTTAGTTCCGACGGATTTAATGAGTATGCTTCCGCCTGCTCCATAGAAATTTCCTTGCGCTTTACAAGGGACGCGAGCGAGCGGTTCAGCGAAAGCATTCCCTCCTGCGCGCTTGTTTCTATAACCAAGTCAACCTGATAAATTTTGCGCTCGCGGATGAGGTTGCGTATCGCGGGGTTCACGAGCATTATTTCCATCGCCGGCACGCGGCCGCCGCCCACGCGCGGAATGAGACGCTGTGAAACCGTGGCGACAAGCGTGGAAGCAAGCTGTGAAATAACCTGCCCCTGCTGGTTCGGCGGAAAACTGTCTATTATGCGGTCTATCGTCTGCGAGGCCGAATTCGTATGAAGAGTAGAAAACACAAGATGGCCTGTTTCGGCGGCGGTCATCGCGGTCGCTATCGTTTCCGGGTCGCGCATCTCGCCTACCATTATCACGTCCGGATCCTGTCTTAAGATGGCGCGCAAGCCGTCCGCGAATGAATGGGTGTCGTTTCCAACTTCGCGCTGTGAAACAATCGCCCTGTCCTGCGAAAAAATGTATTCAATCGGGTCTTCGATTGTAATTATATGGTCGTTCCTCGTGTGGTTCACTTCATCCAGAACGGCGGCAAGCGTGGTTGATTTGCCGTGCCCCGCCGGCCCGACTATCAGGATAAACCCCTGGTTCATCCGCGCGAAATCGTGGAGCACCGGGGCCAAACTTAATTCCTCAATCGTTCTTATTTCCGCCGGGATAAGGCGCAATGCCGCCGCCACGAATTCCCGCTGAAAATAAACATTCACTCTGAATCGCGCCTTGTCTTCAAAATTATAAGAAAAATCAATCTGCCGTTTTTCAGCAAGCACTTTCATCTGCGTTTCCGTAAGCATCGCCCCAACAAGCCCCTCCGCGTCTTCTTTTCCCAAAACCGATTCTTTCGCGAGAGGAATAAGAACGCTATCAACGCGTATGGTCGGCCTTCTCCCCACCGCGATATGGAGGTCGGACGCGCTCTGTTTTGCCGTAACAAGAAGAAGTTCGTTCAGTTTTTGCTTGTAATCCATATTGTTTTATATTACCACAATTTTTTCCCGTACGCGCATAATGCTCTTATTCGGTCTCGCGTAAGACCTCCTCCATAAGAATGTTTCCTTCGAGAGCTTTTATAACGCCGTCCTGCCGCAGTGTTATCATTTCCTGGCTTTTCGCTTCGTCGAATAAATCACCCTCCGTAAATTTGTCCGATATGACCTTGCCGAGCCGGCGCGTCATCTGAAAAATTTCAAGAAGCGCCACGCGGCCATTAATTCCCTTGCCGCGGCAAACCGGACAGTCGGGCTTTCCTCCCGCGTGATATATTTTGTGCGGCGCCTTGCCAAATTTGTCTTCAATTTCCTTTCGCTCGCTCTCCGGCAAACTGCCTATGGCCTCCGCTATATTTTTTTCCATACCGGGACCGGCATCTTCCGCAAATTTGCATTTTTCACAAAGCCTGCCGACCAACCTCTGCGCAAGCATCACGTTTACCGCGGATGATATTAAAAATGGCGGAACGCCGAGGTCTATGAGACGCGGAATCACGCCGATTGAATTATTCGTATGAATCGTTGAAAGCATAATGTGTCCGGTAAGCGCGGCGTTCACGGCTAAAGACGCGGTTTCGCCGTCCCGTATTTCTCCGACCATAACGACATCGGGGTCCTGCCTTAAAATTTGGCGGAGTCCGGAAGCGAACGTGTAACCTATTTCCGGTTTCACCTGTGATTGGTTTATCCCGGGCATAAAATATTCAACTGGGTCCTCCAAACTCACTACGTTTACTTTTTCGGAATTCAATTTCTGCATCATAGCGTATAAAGTCGTGCTTTTTCCGGAGCCGGTCGGCCCTGAAATCAGAATCATACCGTATGGAGCCGCAAGCGCTTCGTTTATTATGCCGTAATCGTGCCTGTTCAGACCCAAATCGTTCAGGTTTTTAAGTCCGGCAACCGCGTCCAAAACTCTTATCGCCGCTTTTTCTCCCGAAGGAGTCGGAAATGTCGCTATGCGGAAATCAATTTCTCTCCCACCTATTTCCGTGCGAAAACGCCCATCCTGCGGAATTCTCGTTTCGTCCAGCCGAAGTTCGGCAAGAACTTTAATGCGCGAAATTACCGGCTGGCTCAAAACCGGAGGCAGAGACGCCACCTCGCTAAGTTCGCCGTCAATCCTGAAACGCACACGCAAATAATTATGCTGTGGCTCTATGTGAATATCGGATGCTTTGCTGTCAACCGCATGGCGGAGCGTTGAAGCAACGAGTTTTATGACAGGAGCGTCTTCGGCCGTGCGCACTCCTTCCTCAAGCGCGACTATTCTACTTCCGGCGCCCGGTCTTAAATTCATCTCCTTTATGGCCGCCGCTATTTCGTCTTTGTACGGTTCGTACCTCCTCCATACATCGGCGAGAGCCGACGGCGTTACAATATACACCCCCAAACTCAAACGCTCGCGCTTCGCTATAAACTTAAGCGCTTCCTGCGCCCTCAAGTTGTCCGGCCGGAGCATGCCCACGATGAGCATATCCTTGTTTTTCTCAAGAGGAATCACGCGGTAATTTTCCGAAATGTCTTTCGGAATTATTCTCAATACTTCTTCGGGAATCGCCTGCGGGTCTATTTTTTTATAAGGCGCTTTTAAGAGCGCGCTTTTCACTTTCCCGACCGCTTCTTCGTCCACCCTTGCGCGTTCGTAAAGCAGCTCTTCCGCGGGCGCGTTCGCAAGTTCCGCTTCGCGGATAATTTTTTCCGCGAGCGTCCCGTCTATTATTCCTTTCGAAACCAGCTCGTCAAATAATTGCTTGTCCGTCATAAAAATAATTATTCTCCCCAAAAAAACTCGCGCGCGGGCGCGTTTTGCTTAACAAAATTAACAGGGCATCTCTTTCATCAAAACGGTTCAAAAGGATTTTCTTTTCCTTCCACCTGCGTTCTCGGAACTTCCCCCGCGTATTCACGGAGCGACTTGAACGTCGGAGAATCAATAACGCCGCTCGGGTCAAATGATAGTTTGGACACGCTTGAAATGCCCTGAAGTTTCGCGGGCGCCACTATTTCTATAAGCTCCGGTTTCTGGAATAAAACGAAATACGCTCCCCAGAGCAGAACTCCGAAAACTATCACAATTTCGAGCATCGTAAGCCAGTTTGTTTTTTTCTGTTCTTCTTCTATTACTATTGCCATATTTTTAATTTTGGAAATACATTTCGACCGTGGCGCTTATCGTGTATGTCCCGCTCATTCCGGCCACCGGCGTTATGCGCATCTCGCCGACATTTGCTATGCGCGCGTTCGTTTCAAGTGACTGCAAAAACGATTTTATATCCTGATACGCGCCGCGCGCCGATATATTAAGAGACACCGTTCCGAGTTGACGTATAACCGACTCGCCGGACGGCGTTCGAAACGGTTGCATTTCAACCGAGAAATCAAGCAAGTCGGCTTTACTGCTTAGTGAAATGGCGTAAACCTGATTCAGAGCGTCGGTTGTCGCCGGTTCGCGTGGAATCGCGAGAGCTATTTTTTCGCTGAACCCTTCAGCCGTCTGGAATTGGCTTATTACATTCTGAACCTGGACTACCGCGGCGGTCTGGTTATTTAACAGATTTTCTTTTGATGCCGCCAAACTCCTCGCTTTCGCGACGCTCTCCATCTCCGGACGTATGAAATTCCCGTATACTACAAGCGCGCCGACCAGGAGCGCGACCGAAAGTATTATGCTTAGAATTCTTTTTGTTGACGGTTTCATAAATAATATAAAAAATTAAAATCTCGCGAGCGTGTCGTCGGACGCTTTCAGAATTATGGTAAAGTCAACTGCCTGGTTCGCATCAAAAGAAATTCTGTCAACCGCCGTTTTTTCGGCGAATTCCGGAGCGGCGTCAAAAATCGAAAGTTGTTCCACAAAATCCCGCATCGTCTTCGCCTTGCCCCGCATATCCATAGTTCCGTTTCCTCCGGATATTCTTGCGTCATAAAAATAAACGGACGGGAGCGTGTATTTCTCAAGCAGTTCAATGGTGTTCACGGTAAATTTATGGCTTTTCAGCACTTCGCGCAGATTCACTATCTGCGAATAAAGAGCTATTAAGTCCTGCTCGTCTTCTCCGCTCACCCTGCTCGCGAGTTCTTCGAGCCGCGCGTCCAGATTTTCCGAACGCGTGGAAAGATACGTTTTATATCCGAAACGAAGACCGAAAAACACCAGAATTGAAAACCCAAAAAGGAACACCGAAAATAAAAGAATTTTCCACGGCAGTCCCGTAACTATACGGCTCTCGGCGAGTTGACTCGTTGTCTGATCTCTGTAAGTTTGCGGTATGATTCCCATATAATATATTTTATAAGAAATATTTTTTCGCGAGGCCAAGAGCCACCGCCAGCTGATTCCCGAGTGTCTTTACGACCGGCTCCATTTCGGAGGAATAGCTCATCCCCATAAACACCGAGTGATGTATAATCCGCATCCCTGTCTGCGAAGAGAAATATTTTTCAATGCCCGTCAAATTGGCGCCGCCACCCACAAGCATAATCCTTTCAACCTTATGCCCGTAGCGCCTTTCGTACGCCGTTTTGGCATGCATCGTTTCTTGTATTATAACATCCAGGAATGGCAGAAGTAATGTTGATAACTCCGATTCGGCGCCGTCCGGAGAAAGCCCGCGGCGGCGTTTCAGTTCTTCCGCGCGAACCATGCTTATATCCAAACTTTTCGCGAGCGCCTGTGTCAGGTATATTCCGCTGTAATCCGTCTGTTCGATTTGCTTTATGAGTCCGTTTTCTACGACCGCTATGTCCGTTGACTGCGCGCCTATGTCCACGACGAGGGTCGGGAGTTCTGAAATAAAGTTTCGGAGCGACCGCAAAAGCGCAAATTGTTCTATCTCGAGAGACGCGAGCCGAAGCCCCGCTTTTTTGTAAATCGCTTTGTATCTCTCTATAACGTCGTTTGGTATGCCCGTGAGAAGAATCCTCTGAAATCTCTGCCCGCGAGGCCCCTCGAATTCTTCTATGTAGTGCCACTCGACCGATACCTTTTTGAGCGGAAGCGGAATGTACTGCTGGGCCTGGAACATTACTATATTCGCCACCTCTTCTTTTGATAAAACCGGAATGTCGAGCACCGTCGTGAAACTCGTGAACGCCGGAATTGAAGCTACAACAAGCGACGTCTTCGGTTTGATTTCGCGGAGCAGAATGGAAAGTAATTCCGCGCCGTATTTTTCCGAAATGTGCACGGAGCTTGTTTGTATCGCCTGATTCGGGAAATTAAGATATTTTTTCGTCTCGAGAATGCCGTAATTCGAAACAACAAACGTGTCGCCGCGCTTCGTAAGCTCTATGATTTTTATGGATGACGTGCCTATGTCTATCCCGAGCACCGTTCCACCCTTCAAAAAATTCCCTATGTCGCGGAAAAAATCAGATATTATGTTCAACTTCATTGTGTTTATTATAACCCGTAGCGGCTAATTAAAAAACAATTTTGAATTTCGTCCACCAGTCGGGCGGATTGAAGTATTGAATTACTTAAACACGAAGGGATTTTATTGGATAAATCGCATTTTTCTTGTTTCGTTCATTCGAGTTTTATTCGAAATTCAAAATTCGTAATTCAAAATTCCTGCTCTATTCCACTAACTACCAACTTCCGCTTGCTGTCTTATACTAAAATCTATGACGCGGGAAAAAATATTATGCTTCGCGCTTGATGTTTTATTTCCGCCGAGGTGCGCGAACTGCGAGGTGAAAGTAAAGACCAATGCGTACCCGCTTTGCGCGAACTGCGAAAAATCTCTGCCGATAAATACCTCACTTTTCTGCGCGTGGTGCGGAGCGCGGGCGTATTCGCTCTCCAAGGTTTGCCACGCCGGCGCCCCGTGCGTTCTCGGCGCGGCTACCCGTTTCGACCGCGCGGCGGCACAGCGGATTATTCATGCGATAAAATACGAAAACAAAAAGTTTCTCGCCCATCCGCTCGGGAAAATCATCGCCGGATACTTTGACCGGCTGTCTGCCGAGGTCGGATTCGACAACCTAACGTTTTTCGTAATACCCGTGCCTATTCATAAGAAAAAAATCCTGAAGCGCGGATATAATCAATCCGCCTTACTCGCCCGCGAGTTTATAAAACAGTCAAACAAAGCGGAGTCGCTTTTCTTTGTAGACGACATCATATTCAAAACAAAAAATACCCCGTCACAGACAGAGTGCAAGACGCGCGCGGAGCGTTTGAAAAACATTGCCGGAAGTTTTGAAACCCGCGTTCCCGAGTTCATCCGCGGGAAAAATTTCATAATAATAGACGATGTGTGCACGACCGGCTCAACCGTATCCGAAATCGCGCGGCTTCTGAAAAAGAGCGGGGCGAGAATCGTTCTCGCCCTTGTGTTTGCGAAAGCGTAACTCTACACAGAGCTACGGAGCGCAGAACACCCCGAAGAAATAATTTTGAATTTCGAATTCTAAATTTTAAATCAATTTTAAATAACTTAATCTCTTAAACCTTTACCTAAATGTCGAATGATTCCCTTTTTGATATTTGACATTCAGTCATTAATTTGTCACCTGCCCGACCGAATAACTTCGGCCATTCGGGCGGGTTTGAGCTTTGATATTTGGCATTTTGGGTGTTTCCTACTTTACAAACTTTATGGACTTTTTTACAAACTACTTCTCCTCATACGCCTGCCCAGCGCGGCCAATATCGCGGCAGTCGGAGTTGGTAAGGCACTGGCTTTCGGACTCTTCAACTGCCGGCGACCGCGATATATCCGAAGACGACCTCACACCCATTATAGAGAAATCGCAGTAGCTGTTCCGCATACAGATCGGTCTTGCTTCGGTTGTTCCTCCCTTGTTGTCCGCTAATGTTTTAGCCGCCCCTATCAAATCCCATTCGGTTTCCACTCCGCTCGATTCATAGACCGTCTTCACGCGGTACACATATACCGTGTCCGGGATAAGGTTCGTGTCTTTATAAACCGGCTCGCGCACATCCGTCCTGAATGATGTTTTAAAGTATAAATCAAGTCTGCTTGGCTGAATTTGTTTACCCTGCGTAATGTTCGTATTTTTAATTATAAGCTGTTTGGTTTTTTCTCCCGCGACGCGGATTACATCTTTTATCTCTTTGCCGGCTTCCATAAAAACGTTTTTCGCGGAGGATATGACCGTCCGCAACACGCTTCGCGCTTCCCGGATGTCATCAACTTTGCGCCCGCCTATAAGCGCCTCTCCGATTACGCTTCCAATTTTTGAAACCGCGATCGGTTCGACTTCACCCGACAAATATCGCGGCGCCGCGACCGCCACGACCCGTTCTCCGCTGTCTGACGGCGCGTATCCACTGCACGCGACAGCCGGCTTATTCACGCCTCCGCCTTTCAGTTCGGACGCCTGAACGTACGCCTTCGACAAATCAATGGTTGAACATGTTTTCACGCGGTAGTAATAAGCGGTCCCGCCGATAACATCCATATCCGAAAACGAAAATATTTCTTTGTCTTCCGAAGAAGGTATCGGAAGATTGTATCCGTCAATCTCGATTATTTTTGAAAAATCCGCGTCTTCATTTTCTGTTTTTCTTTCGAGAACATGATAATAAGGCGTTGATTTTGTGTCGTTCGTCCACGAAACGTCTATTCCTTTGGAATTTTTAACGGCGGAAAAATCGGCGCTTTCATTCGGAGTCGCTTTCAGGCGTTCCACGACAAAATGATACGGCTCTATTTTTGTGGAATTGTCTTTCCAGTTTACATAAATAACGCTCGGTGAATTGCTGAATATCTTCGTGCGCGACGGAGCGTCGGAAACAAGCTTCGGAATAAACGCGCCGCACGGACCGAGTACGGGCGAAATAACGGCGGTAAATCCATTTTGGTACTTCGCTGACAGCGTGTAATAATAATCCTTCCCGCTTTCAACTCCGCTGTGCGTAAACATTCCCGCCTGCCCGGGCGTCAAATTGGCAAGAAGCTGATTCGCTGTCGCGGGCGAATCACCGACATATAAACCAAGCTTGTGCGTGGCATAACTCGTGTACGGACTGTCGTAATAAGAGCCGAATCTTGTTCTCCAAAAAATGCTTATTGTTGACGTTGATTCCGACGAACATCCGACAAAACCGTATGGTTGAGTTACGTTTACGTCCGCTTTCACAATTTTACGCGAGCTTGAAGCGAAAACGGAAACCTTACCGATGTTTTTAGAAGCCGTATAAGTCGCCACCGCGTTTGGAGTTGTGTTTAACGGTGTTACGGTCCCAAGCGCCTCATCTCCTCCCAAAACAGATTCTTTATTTTTCGCGCCGACAAGCCATGAAACGTTTCTGTCGGCTTTGAAGTTTAATTTTTCGAAAATGGCGGCAGATATAGGTCCGGGAGGCGTAAGCACGATGTCGCCGGGCGGTTCGGTATTTCCACCCTCGCCGTAAACCATAAGCCATCCGGCAATGCTTCCTCCCCACATAAGACCGTACGGCCCGGCATATTCGGAGCACGAACCGCCCGCCGGCGCGGAACCCGCTTCCGGAAGCTTGTATCCTATTCCGAGGCAAAAGCCGTATTCCGGTTCGTCGCCCTGTTCGTATCCGTTCCCATTCAAATCAACCCTGCCGCGCAGTTTCACAAATCCATCCCAATTGTTGCCCTGACCGCCCGACGAATTTATAAACTTCGCCCATCCGCTGACTTTCCCGGTAGACGGGTCGAGCACTGCCGCGCAATTTCCATCCGGACACCCGCTCGTGTATTCTCCCCCGAACGCGAGCCACCCGTATTCCCCGCTTTCCCCGCCTCCCAAAGACGCCCACGCCGCGCCTACAATCTTGTTTTCTTTATCAACGGCAACGCGGTACGGAACTTGCGATATTAAAGAGCCGTCCGGATTTTTGGAGTTGAAACTTACCCAGCCGATTCCCCAAACATTATTTTCCGAATTCGAGTGCGCGCTCCACGCTTTGCCGAAAATTTCGCCGGTTATTTGGGTAAGCGTAAGGTCCACGGCGGTTTCGGGTGAAAACTCCGTGAATATATCCCCCGACGGCGATGTGATTCTGACTTTATAAAAGTAAAACTTGCCCGGAGCGAGGTCGAAAGAAATTGACTGCGCCGGAGGGTCAAAGGCCGTCCCATTCACAGAATATCTTGCCTGCGTTCCGTAAACACGAGCGTCTGTCGAGACATTTTCAACCGACGTTTCAAATATCTCCGCTTTCCGCGGCATAAAACTATTATTATCCCGCCACGTTAACGTAACCCGCACGTTTATCCCCGCTCCATTAAGCCTGTCTAATGAATAGGCGGCTTGCAAATTGGACGGAGGCGGGAATCCTACGGACGCGGCGTCTGAAACGTACGGCGAGTACGCTATGTTTCCGTTTGATTTGTTTACCGCGCGCACGCGCCAATAAAATGATTGTGTTACAGAGAACACCTGTGTATATGAAGTTGCTTGCGTGTCGCGAATATCAACAGTCGGCGATGAAAATGACGGGTCAGACGAAATTTGAAACTCATACGCTTCCGCTCCGGCCGCGGCTTTCCATAAAAACACCACCCGCCACTCGGAATTTTGCTGCGTAACGGTTTCTTTCAGCTCCGACGGAGCGGCAGGCACGACAAGCGCAGTTGAAAAATCCGAAAATTTGGCGATG